>JBJMQW010000155.1:0-9187 GCA_045802495.1 Allostellaceae bacterium
AACGATTATGCCGGCCGCATCGCGCAGCGCGTCATGCAAACGGGCCCGTCATTGCGCGAGAGCATCGTCTCGGCGACCAACGCGGTCTGGTACATCCTCGTCTATGGCGGCGGCGCGATCATGCTGATGGCGTCGAACGACGCGCGATTGGCGATCCCGGTGCTGCTGTGGTTCGCCAGCTATGCAGCGCTGTTGCGCTATTTCGTCCCGCGCCTGCGCACCCGCTCGCGACACATGTCGGAGACGCGCTCCGCCCTCACCGGCCGCGTTGTCGACAGCTACACGAACATCGCCACGGTGAAATTATTCGCCCGGCCGCGCGACGAGGATGAATTCGTGCGCAGCGCGGTCGATGACCTGACCGACGCGTTCCACCAGCAGACGCGCCTGACCACGACGCTCGGGCTGTTCCTCAACATGTTGAACGCGACCTTGGTGGTCAGCACCGGGGTGGTCGCGATTTGGCTGTGGAACGATGGCCGGATCGAGGTCGGCATCGTCGCTATGGCCTTGCCGCTGACCTGGCACATCTCGGCAATCGCCGGCTGGGTCGCGCAAAACGTGACGACGATCTTCGAGAATATCGGCGTCGTGCAGGAGGGCATGCGCTCGATCGCCGTCCCGCATCAGATGTCCGACCGGCCCGATGCGATCGCGTTGCAGGTGGAGCGCGGTGCCGTGCGGTTCGAGGGTGTGCGGTTCGGGTACGGCACCGCCAGAGGGGTCCTGCACGGGATCGATCTCGCGGTCGCGCCGGGCGAGCGTGTAGGCTTGGTCGGGCCGTCGGGCGCTGGCAAATCGACCCTCGTCAACCTGCTGCTGCGTTTTTACGACCTCGAACGCGGGCGCATTCTGATCGATGGGCAAGACATCGCCACCGTCACGCAGGAAAGCCTTCGCGCGCAGATCGCGATGGTGACGCAGGACACCTCTCTGCTGCATCGCTCGATCCGCGACAACATCCGCTACGGGCGGCCGCAGGCGAGCGAATGGGAAGTGCGGCGCGCCGCCGCTCAGTCGCATGCTCTCGATTTCATCGAGGGGCTCGAGGACTGGTACCGGCGGTGCGGCTTTGACGCGCATGTCGGCGAGCGCGGCGTCAAGCTCTCGGGTGGCCAGCGCCAGCGCGTCGCGCTCGCCCGGGTGATTCTCAAGGACGCGCCGATCCTGGTGCTCGACGAAGCCACCTCGGCGCTCGATTCGGAAATCGAGGCGGCGATCCAGGAGCAGCTCGACGGGCTGATGCGGGGGCGCACCGTTATTGCGATAGCGCACCGTCTATCGACGATCGCGCGCCTCGACCGCCTCGTCGTGCTTGATGAAGGCCACATCGTCGAGACGGGGACCCACGCCGAATTGCTCGCCGCCGGCGGCACCTATGCTCGCCTCTGGCGTCGGCAGTCGGGCGGGTTCCTCGACCCGACCGCCGCTCCCGGCCTCGCCGCCGCGGAATAGCCTATATTTCGGCGCGAAGCTCAGCAGACGGCAGAGCCGGCGATCAGACGCATGACCCTTGAGGAGTTTCTCCGTTGGGACGACGGGACCGATACGCGGTACGAACTGATCGACGGCTTTCCTGTCGCCATGCCTGCTGAACCTGCCGAGCCCTGATCCCGAGCGCCGGCGGCAATTTAGACATGCTGGATCGTCTCTACTCGCGAGCGCTCGCGCTCGCTGCCAGCCCCAACGCAATGTGGGTGATGGCGGCGATCTCGTTCGCCGAAAGCTCGTTTTTTCCGATCCCGCCCGACATCCTGTTGATCCCGATGATCCTTGCACAGCCGCGGCGGGCCTGGCTGATCGCCGCGGTGTGCACGATCGCTTCCGTTCTCGGCGGCTTTGTCGGGTATGCGATCGGGTATTTTCTGTTCGACGCGGTCGGCCGTCCGATCCTCGAATTCTATCACGCGATGGACAAGTACGCGGCGCTGAAGGCCGCCTTTGCGCAATGGGGCGCATGGATCATCATTCTGAAGGGTCTGACGCCGATCCCCTTCAAGCTGGTGACGATCGCCAGCGGCGTGGCGCAATTCGATCTGCTCGCCTTCGCGCTGGCGTCGGTCGTGTCACGCAGCCTGCGCTTTTTTCTGTTGGCCGGATTGTTGTGGTGGTTCGGAGACCCCGTGCGCGAATTTATCGAGCGTCGGTTGATGCTGGTGACAAGCGCCTTCGCGCTCGCCCTCATTGGCGGCTTCTTGGTGCTGCGCTATCTTTGACGGTATGACGGTCGCGACCCGCGCGTTCCCGACTTTTGTCCTGGCGGCCAGCGCCGTCGTGCTCGGCGCGGCGCTGCTGTCGCAATACTGGGGTGGGCTTGCCCCTTGCGAGCTGTGCCTGTTGCAGCGCTGGCCGTGGGGGGTCGCGATCGTGATCTCGTTCGTCGCGACGATGGTCGGCAGCCGACCGGCCCTGCCCTGGGTGGCGGCATTGCTCGCCGCGGTCTTCGCTGTCAGCCTGGCATTCGCCTTCTACCATGTCGGGGTCGAGCGGCACTGGTTCGCCGGCCCTTCGGCCTGCAGCGGCGCCGCAACGGCAGCCGATACGGTCGAGGCATTGAAGGCGCAGATCCTGCGCCAGCAGCCCGTGCGCTGCGACGAGGCCGCGTGGTCGCTCTGGGGGGTGTCGCTCGCGGGCTGGAATTTGCTGGCGTCCGCGGTGATGCTGGGCTGCTGTCTGGTCACGTTTGCGCAAGCGCGGCGGCCGCTGCGCCGGACAGGGTTGCGCCGAGGCACCGCATGAGCGAGAAGGCAGTTCATCCTCTACCGGGCGATCAGATGGCCGCGGACGAGATCACCCGAATGTTGCGGGTTGACCACGCGGGCGAGTACGGCGCGACCCGGATCTACGACGGGCAGCTGGATGTGCTCGGACTCGGTCGCTCCGCCGGGGTGATCCGCCAAATGGCCGAGACCGAGAAACGACACCTGGCCAGGTTCGAAGCCCTGTTGCACGAGCGACGAGTGCGGCCGACGCTGCTTTATCCGGTGTGGACTGTCGCAGGCTATGCGCTCGGCGCGGTGACGGCGCTGCTCGGCGAGCGTGCCGCAATGGCTTGCACGGTCGCGGTCGAGGAAGTCATTGACGAGCATTACCGGCGGCAGGCCGAACGGCTCGTCGGCGAGGATTCCGCCCTTCGAGACACGATCCTGTCGTTTCGCGACGATGAAATCGCGCATCGCGATATTGCGCTGGCGCAGGGGGCCGAGGAAACGGCGGGCTATGACCTGATCAGCGGCGTCGTCAAGACCGGCTCGCGGATCGCCATCTGGCTTTCTTCCCGCTTCTGACGAGATTGCCGCCGCCGACGGGAGCCGCCGGTGCCGGCCATTGGCTAACGGAATAGCCGTGGGCCTCTATTGTGTTTTGGCTGCCGGCGCGACGGCGTGCTCGGCGGGCGGGCCCTTATAGGAAATTCGCCAGATCGTGCCGCCGGTGTCGTCGGCGACCAGCAGCGAGCCATCCTTGGCGACGGCGAGCGCCGCCGGGCGGCCCCAGACCTCGGCACGCTGTTCACCGGAGACCCAAAAGCCGGTCGCGAAATTCTCGAAATAGCCTTCCGGCCGGCCGTCCTTGAACGGCACGCGCACGACCTTGTAGCCGGTCGGTGTCGAGCGGTTCCACGACCCCTTTACCGCGACAAAGAGGTGGCCCTTGTAATCGGCAGGAAACTGGTCGGCTTCATAGAAGACGAGATCGAGCAGCGATGAGTGCGCCTGGAACAACAGATCGGGCGTGATCGTCGCGTTTACCTTGTCGGGCGCCAGCTGCGCAAAGCCGGGTTGTGGGTGCTTGCCGATATAGGCATAGGGCCAGCCATAGAACCCGCCCTGCTGCACGCGGGTCAAGTAATCGGACGGCAGGCTGTCGCCGAGCCCGTCGCGCTCCTGCACCACTGCCCAGAGGTCGCCGGTCTGAGGATGAAACGCCAGCGCTGTAGCGTTGCGCATGCCCGAGGCGAATGTCGTCTGGTTGGAGCCGTCGGCGTCGAAGCGCTGGATCGTGGCCTTGGGCTCGGGCTCGACGCCGAGATTGCCCGACGAGCCGACGCCGACAAAGAGAGCGCCGCTTTTCGGGTCGATCGCGAGATGACGATTCTGGTGGCCGACGCTGATCCCGAAGACGCCTTTCTTGGTCAGCAGCTCCGCGCCATAGGCACCGGGCACCGGGGTACGCCGCTCCGGTGCCACCTGATCGACCCGCTGCGGCGGCTGCGGCCGGCCGGCGCGCAGCGCGCCCAAGACATGCGGCACACGCCAGATGCCGTCCTGGTCGGCCACCAGCAGTTCCTCTCCCCGCCAGGCAAGGCCATAGGGTCGGTTCAGGTCTTCGACATGGCGGTTGACCCATTGGGCGCGCCCCGCCCCATCGTCGCGCAACAGGGTCAAATAACCGCCGCTCTGTTCGGCGACGAGCACGTCGCCGTTGGGCAGCACCAAAAGCCGGCGCGGGTTCGCGAGCCCGCTCGCAAAGAGGGTCGCGGTAAAGCCGGGGGGCACCTGCGGCACCTGTCCGTCATAGGGCACCACCAAGGACCGGTCGGTGACGATCGGTCCGGTCTTGGGCGGCGGCAAATCCGCCGGGTCGAAACGAAAGCGCCGGCCGATCTCGTGTTCGGCGGAGAAATTCTGCGCCAGCCCGTCCGGTGCGTCCGAGCCCTGAGCCGATGTCGCATTCTCTGCGGCAGCTGGGGTAAGCATAAGCGCGGCAGCTATGAGAGCGGCCGATGCGATCAAGTGTTTGCCTGGATGGTTTGGCATGGCACGCTCTCCGACACCGCGGCCTTCCTTGACTTGGATTTTATCATGGTTCGGGGTGCCGCTCTATGGGCAGCGATGCGCTCACTGAAACGTGACCGCGCTTCGAGCCAAACTCAATCAGCGGCGATCGCCATTTGGATCAAGCGGGCGGCTGCCATCTTTTCGACCGTATTGCCCAACGAAATGCTGTATAACGTTGGTCTGAAAACTGGATGATGCCAAGATGAGCGAGGAGAAGATCAGCATCGAGCTGCTCGGCCGGCGCGTCGCGACGCTGACCGATCAGGTGGCCGATCTGAAACTCGAACTGGCCGATTTGAAGATCCGCTTCACCACCCTCGAGCAGCGCTTCGCCGCGCTCGAGCAGCGCTTTTCTCTCCAGGAGGAGCGGACGAGCCGTATCCTGGCGATCCTTGTCCGCATGGCCGAGCGCCAGGGGCTGTCGCCAGAGGGAGGAAGGCCGTGAGGGCCTGAGTGTCGTCGCCGTCGTCATTGGCATGCCGCCATAATTAACTCGGCCATAAGTGACTCGGCCGCCGCGGGCCAGGAGTGCGCAGGCGCGCGTCGGTCAAAGGAAGCTGTAGGGGTCGATGTCGACCTGCACGCGGGCGGAGCCCGCGGTGCGGACGCGGGCGAGCCAGTCGTGGAGCACCGCCTGCAGCTTCACCTCGCGGCCGGCCTTGACGAGAAACCGCTGGCGGTGTCGTCCGCGCAGCACGGCGAGAGGGGCGGGGGCGGGGCCGAGCACGGTGACGCCGGGCAATTGCGGTGCGGCGCGTGACAAGGCGCGGGCCGTAAAATCGCAGGTCTCGGCCTCGGCGGCGCTGACGATCAGCGCCGCGAGGCGGCCAAAAGGCGGCAACCCCGCATGGCGTCGTGCGGCCGCCTCGGCTTCGAGAAAACGATCGCGGTCGCCCGCGGCGAGCGCCTTCATGACCGGCTGGTCGGGCATCCAGGTCTGGATCAATACCCGGCCCTTGTGCTCGGCGCGGCCAGCCCGGCCGCCGACCTGGTGCAACAGCTGATAGGTGCGTTCCGCGGCGCGCAGGTCGCCGCCCGTAAGCCCCAGATCGGCATCGACGACGCCGACCAGGGTCAGCATCGGGAAGTGATGGCCCTTGGCGACGATCTGCGTCCCGATCAACAAATCATAGCGCCGCTCGGTCATCGCCCGGGCGAGTTCGGCCGCCGCGCGCGGGCCGGGCAACAGATCGCTGACCATCAGCGCCGCTCGCGCCGCCGGAAAGCGCGCCGCGACTTCCTCGAGCAAGCGCTCGACCCCCGGTCCGCACGGCACGAGAGCCCCGGCGGCGAGACATTCCGGGCAGCATGCCGGCAGCGGCTCGGCATGGCCGCAATGATGACACAGCAGCCGCCTGGTAAAGCGGTGTTCGACAAGCCAGGCGGTGCAGCTGGGGCATTGAAAGCGATGCCCGCAGGCCCGGCACAAGGTGAGCGGGGCGTATCCGCGTCGGTTGAGAAAAAGGAGAGCCTGCTCGCCTGCCGCGAATGTTGCCGCCAGCTCGGCGACGAGGTCCGGGGCGAGAAACCGCCCGCGCTCGATCCGTTCGCGCCGCAAATCGACGAGCCGCACGGCAGGCAGCTCCGCGGCGGCGTGGCGGCGCGGCAAGGCCGCCCGCCGATAACGGCCGCGCGCGACATTGACGAGCGTTTCGAGCGACGGGGTCGCCGAGACCAGGATGATCGGGATGCCGGCGAGCGAGGCGCGCAAAACCGCCATGTCGCGCGCCTGGTAACAAACCCCGTCCTCCTGCTTGTAGGAGGCGTCGTGCTCCTCGTCGACGATGATGAGGCCGAGCTCGCGGAACGGCAGGAACAGCGCCGAGCGGGCGCCGATGACGACTTGCGCGCGCCCCGCGGCCACCGCCCGCCAGCCATCGCGGCGTTCGGCTTGGCCGACATCCGAGTGCCATTGCGTGGGAAGCACCCCGAAGCGCTCGCGAAAACGCCCGAGCCACTGTGCGCCGAGCGCGATTTCCGGCAGCAGCACCAGGACTTGGCGCCCGGCGGCGAGCGCTGCGGCAATAGCGGCGAAATACGTTTCGGTCTTGCCGGACCCGGTGACGCCGTCGAGCAGGGTCACCGCGAACCGGCTGGCTTCGACACTTGCGACAAGCTGCTGCGCCGCAACCGACTGGTCGGGAGACAAGGTGGGGCGCGACAAGCGCCAATCCGCCGGCGCGATCTCGTGCGGTTCGGCCGGGGCGAATCGCTCCACCGCAAGGCCGGCAGCAAGAAGGTCGCGAACAACGCCAGCGCTGCACCCGGCGAGTCGGGCAAGCTCGGCGGCCATGATCGGCGGGCCCTCGCGCAAGCGCTCCAGCGCTCGCCGGCGCGCCGGCGATAGAGGCCGACCGGTTTGCCCTTCGGCGAGCGCTGCTATGCCGGCAGGGGAGGCCGCGCACAGCCGTTGCGGGCGGGGCGGCTGCAGCGCATCGGGGACGCTCATCGCCATTCGCAGCACGGCGCCGGGCGGCGTCATCGTGTAGGCCGCGACGCGCTCGATGAAGCGGCGCAGCTCGGGCCGGAGCGCGGGCGCCGGGAAAATCTCGAGGATCCGTCTCAGGCGTTCCGACGGAAGCTCGTCGCCCGCCTCCTCCCAGACCACACCGGCGAGATTCCGCCGGCCGAGCGGCACACGTACAAAGGTGCCGGGCTCGGGTGGGGTCGCGCCTTCCGGGACCAGATAATCCAGCGCTTGGGGCAGCGGCAGGGGGAGCAACACGCGGATCCGATGCCCGGCGGTCCGGCCCTCCGGCGGTGCTGGCTCAGCGGAACTGGAATGATCGTCGGGCATCGGCTAGACTGGCTCCTGGAACAACGCGCGGCAAGCATCCTCGGGTGCACGGCACGCGGTTCCGACATAGGGTTTAGGTGGTTTCCGAATGATTGCGCACCGCTCAGCCGACGCGTGTCCTTCCGGTCCGGCAGTCACCGCAGCCGGGCAAAGTTAGACGTGGCCGACCGTCCGCAAGATCAGCCGAAGCCGGTCCGCCCCAGCAGCCCAGCGGCGGCGCGGCCGGCGGAAATCGGTGCTCGCGAGGTGATGGCCTACCTGCGCCAGCATCCCGATTTTCTCGATCGCCATCCCGACGCGCTGCAGCTGCTGCGCGCCCCCGCCCGCCAAAACGGGGACGGGATCCTCGATTTTCAGCATTTCATGCTCGAGCGGCTGCGCCATGATCTGACGCGGCTCCAGGGCGAGCAGAAGAGCCTGATCGCGACAAGCCGCGGCAATCTTGCCAGCCAATGCCGGGTGCACAAGGCGGTGCTGGCGATGCTGCGCGCGCCCAGTTTCGAGCACCTCCTGCAAATCGTGACGACAGACCTGGCGGTGCTGCTCGATGTCGACATCGTGACACTCGGCGTTGAAAGCGCTGCCTCCCGCACCCCCCGCCTGCCGCTCAACGGCATCCACCTTCTGCCGTCGGGCACGGTTGACAAGCTGTTTGGTCCCAGCCGCGACGCGCTCTTATGCACCGACATCCAGGGGGACCCGGCGCTGTTCGGCGGAGCGGCTGGACTCGTTCGATCGCAGGCCTTGTTGCGGCTGTCCTTCAGCCGTTCGGCACCGGTCGGGCTTATGTGCATCGGCACCCGGATACCCGACACCTTCCATCCAGGTCTCGGGACGGAGTTGTTGACGTTCCTCTCCCGCACGCTCGAGATCACCATCGCGCAGTGGCTAGACCGCGGCCGGTGAGGGAAGCGATCCCTCGCTTTCCGAGCGTCCCAGAGCCGCTGCCGCTGGCGCGTTTCTCGGCCAGCGACGATCTGCGGGCTGCGATTGGATTGTGGGCCGCCTGGCTCGCCGGCGAACGCCGGGCCACGGCCCATACGGTCGCGGCTTATGGCCGCGACCTGGCCTTTTTTCTCGATTTCCTGACCGAGCACCTGGGTGAGCTGCCGAGCCTTGCGGCAATAAACGCGCTGCGCCCCGCCGACTTCCGCGCCTATCTTGCACGACGCGCCGGGGAAGGCATCGAGCGCAGCTCGCTGACCAGGGGATTGTCCGTTCTCCGGGGCTTCGTGCGGTTTCTGCAGCGCCGCGGGCTGGCGTCGACAACCGCGCTTGCGGCCCTGCGTTCGCCCAAGCTGCCGCACGGCATTCCGAAGCCGTTAACCGTCGACGACGCCACGGGTGCCGTCAGCGCCGCCGGCGAGGTGGCCGGCAATCAATGGCAAGGCAGGCGCGACACGGCGATCCTCGCGCTGCTTTATGGCTGCGGCTTGCGGATTTCCGAAGCGCTGGGATTGACCCGCGGCGAGGCGCCATTGGGCGAGATGCTGGCGATCACCGGCAAGGGCGGCAAGCAGCGCCTCGTCCCGGTCCTGCCGGTCGTACGCGAAGCGGTGGCCGACTACCTTGCCGCCTGCCCGTACCCGCTGACGAGGGATGGCCCGCTCTT
>JBJMQW010000156.1:0-3140 GCA_045802495.1 Allostellaceae bacterium
AAAGCGGTCATCGCGTCTTCGAGCTCGGAGGGCGCCATGCGGCCATGCGCGACCCCGTATTTGATCTCGGGAACGGTCTCTCGCAGCCTTTCGCGCACCTCGTCGAGATCGGCAATGCGCGGCACAACGTAGAAGATCTGACCGCCGCGGTCGCGCTCGCGCATGATCGCCTCGCGGATGGTCACCGGGTCGTACGGCATCACAAAGGTGCGCACCGCAAGGCGGTCGACCGGAGGCGTCGCGATGAGGCTCATCTCGCGCACCCCCGACAACGCCAATTGCAGCGTGCGCGGGATCGGCGTCGCGGTCAGCGTCAGCACATGCACATCGGCTTTCAACTGCTTCAGCTTCTCCTTCTGCACGACGCCGAAATGTTGTTCTTCGTCGACGATCAACAGGCCGAGATGGGAGAAATGGACATCCTTGGCGAGCAGCGCGTGCGTACCGATGACGATGTCGAGCCGGCCCTCCGCGAGTTCCTTCTTGACCTCGCGCGCCACCTTGGCGGGGACCAGCCGCGACAACTGAGCGACCCGCAACGGCAATCCGGCAAAGCGCTCGGTAAAGCTGCGGTAATGCTGCCGCGACAACAAGGTCGTCGGCACGACCATCGCGACCTGCGAGCCGGCCATCGCCGCGATGAAGGCGGCGCGCAACGCCACCTCGGTCTTGCCAAACCCGACATCACCACAGATCAGCCGATCCATCGGCTTACCCGAAGCCATGTCGGCGAGCGTGTCGGCGATCGCGTTGAGCTGATCCTCGGTCTCGGGGTAGGGGAAGCGCGCGGCGAATTCCTCGTAGATCCCCTCGGACGGCTGCAAGACGTCACCCGGCCGCAACTGCCGCTCTGCGGCGACGCGGATCAGCTCGCCGGCGATGTCGCGAATGCGTTTCTTGACCCGCGCCTTGCGCGATTGCCAAGCGACCCCTCCGAGGCGGTCGAGTTGCGCGCCCGCATCTTCCGAGCCAAAGCGCGATAGGACCTCGATGTTCTCGACCGGGACGTAAAGCTTGTCGTCGCCGGCATAGAGCACGCGCACGCAGTCGTGGGGCGCACCGGCGACGTCGATCGTCTCCAGCGCCTCGTAGCGGCCGATTCCATGATCGGCATGGACTACGAGGTCGCCCGGGGTCAGCGCGGTCGCCTCGGTGATGAACTGGTCGAGGCTGCGCCGCCGCCGCGCCGTGCGGGCGAGCCGGTCGCCGAGAATGTCCTGCTCGCCCAGCAAAACCATCTCGTCGGTGGCGAAACCCTGCTCGACCGGCAGGACCGCGAGGCCGACGGCCGAGGGCGGCAATGCCTCGAGGGCCCGGCCATCGGCGATCCGGCGCAGATCGGAGACGCCGCGTTCGCGGAGTACGGTCAGCAGCCGGTCGGCCGATCCGGCGCTGAACGCGGCGACCGCTGTCTTGCGGCCGGATTTTCGCTCGGCTTCGAGGTAATCGTGCACCGCC
Source organism: Allostellaceae bacterium (assembly GCA_045802495.1). Taxonomy (GTDB): domain Bacteria; phylum Pseudomonadota; class Alphaproteobacteria; order ATCC43930; family CGMCC-115725; genus AP-15. The sequence continues at coordinate 1,459 of JBJMQW010000156.1, forward strand.
TCGAACAGCACGACATTCGGGTCGGCGCGCTCGGCTGCGAAATTGCGCGCCGGGCGGGCGCCCGCATCGAACGCGTCGCCGTCGCTCGGAGCGGCCGCGAAAGGCGATAGCTGCACAATCGGCCGCCCACGCAGAGCCGCCTGCCATTCGCGGCTGTCGAGATAAAGCTGGTCGGGGCGGATCGGGCGATAAATCGGAGCTCCGGCGCGCGCCGCGGGGGTGACGTTGTGGCGCGCCGCATAGGAATCGGCGATCGCCTCGAGCCGGTGGCCGCGAGCCTCATCGGCCTGGTAGTCGAGCGAGATCCCGGCTCCCGGCAGGTAGTCGAACAAGGTTTCGAGCTGCTCGTAATAAAAGGGCAGCCAATGCTCCATGCCGACGTAGCGGCGGCCGGCGCTGATGGATTCGTAAAGCGGATCGTCCGTACCGGTGGCGCCGAACTGCTCGCGGTAACGCGAGCGGAACCGGCGCACCGCGTCGTCATCGAGCAATACCTCGCTGACCGGCCGCAATATCGCCTCGTCGAGCTTTCCGGTCGAGCGCTGATTCAGGGGGTCGAAGCTGCGGACCGATTCGAGCGTGTCGCCAAAAAAATCGAGCCGGACAGGCTCCGCCGCCCCGGCGGGATAAAGGTCGACGATGCCGCCGCGGATCGCGAATTCGCCCGGATCGCGCACCGTGTCGGTGCGGATGTAGCCGTTGTTGCGAAAGAAGCTTTGCAGCCGGTCGAGCCCGATGCGGCCGCCGGGACGCAGCGTCAGAATCCGGCCATCAAAGAGCCGCCGCGGCGGCACGCGCTGAACCAGTGCGTTGACCGTCGTGAGTAGGATCAGTTTGTCGCCTGGCGCAGTCGCCAGCCGGGTCAAGGTGGCAATGCGCCTGCTGACGATCTCGCCGTTCGGCGACACCCGGTCATAGGGCAGGCAGTCCCAGGCCGGGAAGGTCAGCGCCTCGAGCTCCGGGTGAAAGAACGCGAGCGCTGCGGCAAACCGCGCCATCCTCCCGTCGTCACGGCAGACATGCAGCCACTGGCCGGCAACCAGCGTGCCGATCGCGGCGGCGTCATAACCCTCGGGCGCTCCGAACAGGGTGACCGAGCGGGGCCTTTGCCCAAGCGTGCGCGCGAGCTCGGCTGTGTGGTCGGGGTGCCCCTCACCCGCCTCTCCCCGGACTGCGATCCGGGGGTCGGCGCTTTCTCCCGCGGTGCGGGAGAGGGGCAACGCGGCGCGGGAGTTCAAGCCCCTCTCCCGCAATGTGGGAGAGGGAGGACCAAGCCCCCTCCCATTCCCTCCCCCGCGGGCGGGGGAGGGTTAGGATGGGGGCGGACGGTGGCGCCGCGATAGGGACGGCTGGACCAAACCGGCATTGCGCGGGCGGCGCTGAGCCCGAATAGTCTTTCGCCGAGCTTTGCCAGAATAAGACTCCGGTTTCTGAGGCTGAGCAGCGGGGTCGCGCGTGCGGCATGGGGCGCGTACCGCGGCAGATAGGCGATGAGCCTGTCGCGGGGCGCCAGTTTATGGCGCTTCCGGTAGTGGTGCAGGAACTCGATCTTCATGCGCGCCATATCGACGCCGGTCGGGCATTCGCGCTTGCAACCCTTGCAGGAGACGCACAGCGCCAGGGTGTCCCGCATCTCGTCGGATACAAGCGCCTCTGGCCCCAGCTGGCCCGACAGTGCAAGG
>JBJMQW010000157.1:0-4895 GCA_045802495.1 Allostellaceae bacterium
CCGCGATCCTCGACCCGTGCGGTTTCGTAGTCGCGATTCATTGACCTGCCTCCGCCGGCGCGTCCTCTTGGCTCGCACTATAGTCTTGCCGGATGGCCTTGCCGAGATCACGTTGACATCCGATGAGTGAGTCACGGACAAGCGGTCCGCTCTCCGGCCGCCGGATCGCCCTTCCTGAAACCCGCGAGCTCGATCGGCTCGCGCAAATGCTCGAAGAGCAGGGCGCGGAAACTCTCCGCTGCCCGATGGTCGCGATCCTGGACGCTCCTGACCCGGGCCCGGTCCGCTATTGGCTGAGCCGCCTCCCATTTGACGATCTGGTGTTTTTCACCGGCGAAGGACTGCGCCGGCTTTACGGTTTCGCCCAGCGCCTCGATCGGGAAACGACGTTCGTCGAAGCGCTCCGCAGCGCGCGGAAGATCACCCGCGGTCCCAAGCCGGAACGAGCGCTGCGCGAGTTCGGGCTCAAATCGGACCTGCGCGCCGAGCAGCCGACGACCGACGGGCTCATCGCAACATTGTCGGGATGTGATCTGCGCCGCCGCAGAGTGGGCGTCCAGCTCTATCCGGGCAATCCAAATGTCCGATTCATCGATTTCCTAAGGCAGGCAGGGGCGGAGCCCGACCCGGTCGTGCCTTACGTTTATGCCTCAGCGGCCGATGACGAGCGCGTCGTTGCGCTGATCGATCGGATGGCTGCCGGCGCTGTCGACATCATCGCGTTTACGAGCTCGCCGCAAGTCGCGCGCCTTGTCGATGCGGCCCGGCGGAACGGGCGAGAAGCGGCGCTGCAAGTCGCTCTTCGGGCAACGATGATTGCCGCCGTCGGTCCCGTGGTCGCCGACGAATTGCGGAACCGCGGCTTCGATGTCGCGATAACCCCGGAACACAGCTATTTCATGAAGCCGCTGGTCTCCGCCATCATCGCCGGGCTCTCGAAGTAGTTCCTAGGCCTTCCGGCGCCGCGAGGCGGCGGGTGCCGGCCTGGGCTCCGCGGCAGCCTCTTCCTTCTTCTTGCGGCCGCCCGATACCGGCAGCAGAAGCGGCTTCTGGCGGCGGTCGGAAACAGAGGGCGCGCGTGTCGGCTTGGCAGCCGCCTCCTTCTCCTTCTTCGGTGCGGGCTCCTGTTCTTCCCGCGCCAGGCTGCGCTTCAACGCATCCATCAGGTTGATGACCTTTGGCGGCTCGGCGACTTCACGCGGCGCGACCCCTTTCCCCTCGGTCTTCTGGGCCACCAGCTCGCGCAGCGCATCCTGGTAGCGATCGCGGAAGGTTGTCGGATCGAAGGCGCCGGACCGGCGATCGATGATCGACTCGGCAATCGCCACCATGTCGGGGTCGATTTCGCCCTTCGCAGGGGGGCCAAACTCTGCAGGCCGCACTTCGTCGGAGCTGCGGACCGTCGACATCACGAGGCCTGCGTCACGGGGTTCCACCATCACCAGCCTCTCGCGCCCGGACATCGTCACCCGCCCCAGCCCGACCTTGTTCTTATGCGCCATTGCCTCGCCGATCACCCGAAAGGTTTCTGCAGCGAGTTCGCCGTCCGGGTACACGTAATAGGGCGTATCGAGATAAACGGGATCCACCTCATCGCGGTCGACAAAGCGTTCGAGATCGATGATTTTCGATGATTCGATCTGCAATGCCTTCAGTTCATCGTCGTCGATCGTCACATAACGGCCTCGTTCGTACTCGTATCCTTTGACGATCTGGTCGCGATCGACGACCTCGCCGGTCTGGGAGTCGATGAGCTGCTGCTGCACGCGGTTTCCGGTCTCGCTGTTCAGCTGATTGAAACGGACGCGTTTCGCCTCGGTCGTAGCAGGGACCAGAGCAACCGGGCAGCTGACGAGGGACAGGCGGAGGAATCCGTTCCAGCTTGCTCGTGGCATTGCACTCTCCTTAAACGAGCCTCAACGAAGCCATATCGCGCCGATGGTCGCAATGACTAAGATCAGAGCCCAGCCTGCCGGCGTACCGCAGCGCTCACCGTTTGCCGGATTTTCCCGATCTCCGCCCAGGGGTCGGGGGAAAGCGTTGCAAGCCGCCGTGGGACGGTCTCGACCGTGAATTCATCGGGCCTTACGCCTTTTTCGACCTCCTCCCAGGAGACCGGGGTCGAAACCGGGGCCCTGGCGCGCGCCCGGGGAATGTAGGCGCCCACTGCCGTCGCACCGCGCCCATTGCGCAGGTAATCGACATAAATGCGGCCATGCCGCGCCCGCTTGGCCATGTTGGCGGTGAAGTCCTCCGGCCGCTGCGCGACAAAGCTGTCGGCGATCCATTTGGCGAAAGCCTTCACCTCGTCCCAGCCGAGCTTTGGCGTCAGCGGGATCACCACATGCAACCCCTTGCCGCCGGTCGTCTTTGCAAAGCTTTGGAGGCCGATCCCGGCAAGCGCATCGCGCACATCGATGGCGGCTTCGGTTACCCGCTGCCACGGCAGCCCTTCATCGGGATCGAGGTCCATCGTTACACGGTCGGGCAGCTCGAGTTTATCAATCCGTGAACCCCAGGGGTGGATTTCCAGCACACCCATCTGCACCAGCCCGATGAGGCCCGGCAGGTCCTCGATAAAGGGATAGGTCTCCGGCTCTTTTTCGCCGTCGAGGTCAAACCGCCTTATCGCCGCCGGCGCTTCGTCGCCAATGTGCTTTTGGTAGAATGTCTTCATCCCGACCGCAGGCGAGCGCACCAATGTCAGCAACCGGCGGGAGAGTTCGGGCAGGATCCAATCCTGGATCGCAGCAAAATAACGCGCTACGTCGAGCTTGGTGAGCGTGGTGTCGGGGTAAAGGATGCGGTCGGGATGGGTCAGCCGCACGCCTTCGAACATCACGCTGCCGTCCCGGGCACGCTGCGGCTCGGCGGCCTCCGCCGGCTTTGGCGGGCGCTTCTTCGGGCGCGCCGCGGACTTCTTCCGGTTTGGCTCGGCCTCCTCTGTGACAGCCGTATTTGACTGCGGATCGTAAACCACTTCCTTGGCGTCCTTGTCCTCGCGCAAGCCTTGGAAAGAAGCTTGTCGGATAATGGCGTCTGCAGTCCAGGTCGCGAATTCGACCTCGGCGACGAGCCCGGGCTCGATCCAATGGACCCCTTTTCGCGAGACCCCTTTAGGCAATGCGACGGTGGGCTCGCGGCGAGCGAGAGATTTGAGCCGCCCGTGGAGCTCGATCAGCTGCTTGGTTTTGAAACCGGTGCCGACGCGGCCCGCATAGCGCAATTTGCCTTGGGGGTCATAGTAGCCGGCGAGCAGCGCGCCGAACCCCTCCCGGCTCCCTTCGGGATCGGTGTAGCCGACGATGACGAATTCCTCGCGATTGCGGCATTTCGATTTGAGCCAGCTGCGGCTCCGTCCCGGCCGGTAGGGATCGCCCCGGCGTTTAGAGATGATGCCTTCGAGTTCATAGCTGCAGGCCTGGGCGAGGAAATCCGGGCCGCGGCCGATTTGGTGGTCGCTGTAGCGCAGCATGCCCTGCGCCTGCGGCGTAATGACTTCGGCGAGAGCGGCTTTGCGGTCCTCTAGAGCAGCACCGGTCAGGTCCCAGCCGTCGCGGTAGAGCAAGTCGAACGCAAAGAAGTTCAGCGTATCTGTACGGCCACTCGAAATTGCGTCCTGCAGGCCTGCAAAGCTCGTTATGCCCTTGGGGTCGACGTGAACAAGCTCGCCGTCGATCACCGCCGTATCGACCGGCAGCTCGGCGAGACGGCGCGCCAGCGCCGGGAATTTGGCGGTCCAGTCGAGACCCCCTCGCGTGATCAGGCGGACCTTGCCGTCCTCGACGCGGGCCAGCAGGCGATAGCCGTCATATTTAATTTCGTGCAGCCATCCGTCGCCCTCGGGCGCTTTTAACGAGACCGTCGCGAGCTGAGGCTGCAGCTTCACGGGCAACGGCCCCTTACGTGCTCCGGCGATCTTCTCGGGGGGGCCGGGTTTCGCCGGTACCGCCTTAGATACAGGCGACGGATCAGCGCCGCTTTGGTCCCGGTTCGAATGCCACACCCAATCCCGATCTGCGGCTATCGCATCCATTGACCGACCGCTCGCGACGCTCAGCGGATTGTCGGCGACGACGGCATCGCCGCTGTGCGGCACCGCCTCGTCGTCGCGTTCCTTGATGAGCAGCCAGTTCTCGCGCCGCTCGCTGGCGGCTTTTCCACCCATCCGCACCAGCGCCCAGTTGCCCTGCAATTTCTCGCCATTGAGGGTAAATTTGAGCGACCCCTTGCGGTAGGCCTCCTCCGGGTCCGGGTTCAGCGGAACCCAGACGCCGCGATCCCACAACAGTACGGTGCCGCCGCCATATTCGCCTTCCGGGATGACACCCTCGAACGCGCCATAGTCGAGCGGATGGTCCTCGACATGGACGGCGAGACGCTTCTCCCCAGGATCGAGGCTCGGCCCCTTCGGCACCGCCCAGCTCTTCAAGACGCCGTCGAGCTCGAGCCGGAAATCGTAGTGCAGCCGCCTTGCCGCGTGCTTTTGGATGACAAAGGAGAGCCCGGCCTGCGCTTGCTCGTGCGCTGCGGCCTCGCCCGTCGGCTCCGGCGTCCGCCGGAAATCCCGTTTGCGTTTGTATTCCTCCAGCGCCATGCCGCTAGCCAACAATCGGTGAGCCGATAGGACACATATTGTTCAGCAAACGCCCGCATCAACGCGAGGTTCTGCTTGGCTCGTGCTAAGGTTCACATTCGCAGCGGCGTGGAGGCGACGGAGGCGCGCTCACATGGCGGAACGGATCGAGCGACGTTTCACGAAGATCCTTGCCGCTGGTGTTGCCGAGTACAGCCGGTTGATGCGATGGCGCTGGCAATCCTGCACCGCCGAGGTCCGAGATGACGACATCACCAGGCCAGCCGCGATGTTCTGCGCTGGTGATCATCGCCAACTA
>JBJMQW010000158.1:0-5701 GCA_045802495.1 Allostellaceae bacterium
TCGGATCGATCGCTTCCTCCCAGGTTTTCGGCGCCTGGTCGGCGGCGACTACATTGGGGTTGTAGGCAAGTCCCGCAGGGCCGATCGCGCCCCAGGTCCAATAGCCTTCCGGACGACTCTTATATTCCTCCTTGTAGGCGGCCATCTGTGGCGAAACGTAACGAACGTATCCGTTCTTTTTCTGAAAATCCAAAATCATCCCCATGTCGGAGATTTGCATCGCATCGACAGTATAGGTCTTCGCCTGACGCTCGGCCGTAACCTTCGCGTAAAGCGGACCAGCCTGCAGCCGGGTATAGTTGGGCTTGATTTTCGGGAAGAGCTTGGCGAACTCGCGAAGCACGCGCAGTTCGGCTGCCTCCGGATTGGTGGCATAGACGATGACTTCGCCCTCGGCTTCCGCCTTGCCGACATCGGCACAGGTCTTGAACCCCTGCACCTCTTTCGGATCGGGGCACAGATCTCCTTCCGCAGCCAAGACCGGCCCCACGGCCATCACGGCGCTCAGCCCCATCACTCCAACCAACGCCTTCATTCCCCTCTCCCTTGACCCGGAGTTGACCGGCCGACACCGCGCGCCCTCTTTATGTCCGGTCGTCCCGCCAAACACACGAGGCTCATTTCGGCAATGACCAGGTTGTCGCGACAGTCGGCATCATTTTTCGAGCAAAATACAATGTTCGCGAGCAAACGACAGGGTCACCGCGGCGCCTTCGTCGAACAGCTCGGTCGGCGGACGGCGTACCGTCAGCTCGCCCCCCGGCCAATGAACGATGTATTGGATAAAGTCGCCGTGAAAAAGACGCTGGCGAATCGTTCCCGAAACACAATTGGCCGTGCCGTCCGGTGTGACGGAACCCGTGTCGATATATATGTCGATATAGGCGGTGCGGATCGCGACATGGCTTTCGTTGCCATGTGGCGCGTGCGCGGCCCAGGCCTGCAGCGTCAGTCCGGCTGCAATTTCGAAATTCACCGGACCCGGTGTCGCCGCGGCGGTGGTGATACGCCCCGCAATCAAATTGGCCGAGCCGACAAAATCCGCGACGAACCTCGTCTTTGGGCGGTTGTAGATGTCCTCGGGGGCGCCGATCTGCTCAATCCCACCGACATTCATCACGATGACCCTGTCCGATATCGCCAGCGCCTCTTCCTGGTCGTGAGTGACGTAGAGGGAGGTGATGCCGAGCCGACGTTGCAGCGCCCGCAGCTCGACCCGCATCTCGGCGCGCAGCTTGGCGTCCAGATTGGACAGCGGCTCGTCAAAAAGCAGCACCGTCGGCGAAAACGCAATCGCCCGAGCCAGGGCGACGCGCTGCTGTTGCCCGCCCGACAACAGTGCGGCCGAGCGGTCGGCAAGGGCGCGCATCTGCACGAGGTCCAAGGCCCGCTCGACAGCCTCCGCAATTTGCGCCTTGGGCAACCTCCGCACCCGCAGCCCATAGGCGACATTCTCGGCGACGCTCATATGCGGCCACACCGCATAGGACTGGAATACCATGGACACACCGCGTCTTTCCGTTGGCACGTTGCGCCGTTGGGCCCCGGAAAAAACCGTTTCACCATCAATGCGGATGCTGCCGCCCGCCGGCTCCTCCAGTCCGGCGACCGCGCGCAAGGTCGTGGTCTTGCCGCAGCCCGACGGGCCCAGCAGGGTCACATGCTCGCCCTGCCCGACGGTAAAGCTGATGCCGTTGACCGCCGGGACCGCGCCGTAGCGAACGACCAGGTCGGTGATCTCGATGGTCTCCCCGCTCACGGCAGTTCACGCGAATACCGCCGCGCCGCCTGCAGCATGATCGTCAGCGCGATGAAAACGGCGGCAGACTGGATCAGCGCCAACGCCGAGGAAAGCGTCGACGATGAACTCAGCCACGCGTCGATAATCGAGGGGGCGATGACCTTGGCATTGCTGCCGACCAGGAAAATCGAAACGCCAAGCTCTCTGACGCTGGCGATGAACACCAACAGCCATGCGGCAATTATCCCCGGCCGCAGCAGCGGCAGCGTCACCGTGCGCATCCGGTAGCCCCACGATGCCCCGCAGACCCGGGCGCATTCTTCGAGGCTCTTGTCGACCTGGAGCACTACCCCGGCCAAGGTCCGGACCCCGAGCGGCATCAGCACCGTGAAATATGCCAACGCCATCAACCACAGCGTCCCGTAAATCGGGATCGGTATGATCAGCCAAACCTGCATCAGAGCAAGCCCGAACACCAGACGAGGTACTGCCTGCGGAAACATCACCAGGTATTCGATGGCGCCGTGTCCCGGCGCTCGCGAACGATAGATGATCCAAACCAGCACGGTCATGATCGCCACCCCGACGGTGGCGACGCCGACCCCGAGGATCAGGCTGTTCGTCAGGGCGAGGCGTATTGCGGCGAAGCCAAACGCCGTTTCGTAATTGGCCAGCGTGAACTCCGCCTGCGGCAAGATTACTGTGGCGAACCTTTCGAACGAGGTCAGCAGCAGCACGGCCAAAGGCAAGACCACGGCCGCGATGACATAGGCCAGACATAAGGCGAACAGAAGCCAAGCCAGCCGTCCCATTGCCATCGCTCGCGGGCGGAACGCCTTGCCGGTGATGGTTGCGAAGTGACCGCGCCGGATCGCCACCCGGTAAAGGCTCAAGGTCAGGAACATCACCGCGAATAGACCGATGCCGAGAGCCGCCGCACGACCGTAATCCGACGGGTACATCGTCACCGCTTGCCAGATCGCAGTAGTGATCACGACAAAGCGGGCCGGGATCCCGAGCACAAAGGCGGCGGCAAACGAACCGAGCATCTCGGCAAAAACAAAGACCGCCGCGCCGGCCACGCCCGGCAGAACCAGCGGCAACGTCACGGTCAGCATCACGCGCCATTTCCCGGCGCCGAGCACTCGGGCACTTTCTTCGAGCGCCGGGTCCATCGACTTCATGGCCGCCGAGATCATCACGAAGGCAACGGTGCCCTCGAACAGCGCCATGACCCAGGCGATGCCCCAGGGCGAATAGGCGTTGAACAGATCCCCGCTGCCCCCGACCGTGTGCCACAGCTGGTTCAGAAACCCGGTGCGCGGCGCCGCCAGAATCGACCAGGCGAGCGCACCCACCAGTGGTGTCATGTAGTAAGGCAGCTGCATCAGGCGTTCGAGCCAGCCAGCGCCGGGTAATTGGGTTCGTGTCAACGCCCAGGCGGCGAGAAAGCCGATCAAGATCGCCATCACTGTCGCGATACAGGCGACAAACGCGGTGTTGGCGATGACCCGCCAGCTTTCGAACAGGTCTCGGTAGTGCTCGATGCCGTATTCATCCGGCGGGAAGGTCTGCGGGTCGCCGACATTCACGGAGAGGACGACCAGGTAGACCATCGGGTAGAGGACCAGGACGCCGCAGAACACCAGGACCAGCACGCTGACGGCGTCCTGGCTCGACGGCAATTTCAGCCGCGCGCGGCGGTCTCTCACGATGCCTTCTCCGACGATATCCGTCACGTCCTCTCCCGCCGTCTCGTTTTGTCCTCGCCAGCCGGCATCCTTGACGTGATCATGGATCGCTCCGGCGCACAACCCGGGTTTGATTGAGCACAGGGAACCGAAGCCGGCGATGCAGCCGCCACCAAGAAGAGCGATGCCAAGCTCGCGAACCCGAGCAGCCGTTCGGATCTCGGTCGCCGAATGGCTCGTTTTGCTCCCAAAGCGGACCGCTCCCCGCCCTGCCCGAACGCCTTGCCGTTACAGGCGAACCTCGCTCGGCGATAGGGTGGGAGAGATTCGCTCTTCTGCCGATCGCCGGCCCGTCATACTGTCTGGCCCGCCGGCCGCCTTCCGCTTGCGGGACGAGGCGGCGTCGGGCGCGTAGTGCTCGTATGGAGAAAACGAAATGTTCAGCCACATCATGATCGGCAGCAACGACGTTGCCCGGTCAAAGAAATTCTACGATGCCCTCTTTACCGCAATGGGCGCGCAACCTGGTGTTGAGGACGCGAGAGGCCGCGTGGCTTACTCGCACAATGGCGGCCGCTTCATGATCAGCAAGCCCATCGATGGCAAGCCGGCCAGCCACGCCAATGGCGGCACCATCGGCTTTGTCATGAAGGATGCGGCGCAAGCCGAAGCGTGGCACAAAGCCGGTGTTGCGAATGGCGGCACGTCGATCGAGGATCCGCCTGGCAAGCGCCCAAATGGCGCTTATCTCGCTTATCTTCGTGACCCGGATGGTCACAAGATCGTCGGGGTTGCCCGGTAAGCTGCAAAAAGAGACAAACCGGATCGATGACGAGTCCCCCTCACCCAGCTCCGGGTAAGCCACCGGAACGCCCGCCCTTGGCGGGCGGCCGTCCGGGGGTACGCCTCGCCGACCCTTTACAACCCTCTCCCCATTGGGGGAGAGGGAAGGGTGAGGGGGTCCGAGTCGATAGTCCGCCCAACACCTAACCGACCGAGTTGTAGACGTCACGCCAACGCTTGATGGCGTCGATGTGGCCGTCCACCGTGTTGAGGTTCGCGCCCATCGTCACGACCGATATGTGGCTCCCCCCAGCCTCGCGCCACGCGGCAATATCGCCAGGCCATTGGTTATCCCCGCGGCTGTATTGCTGGATGGACTCGAAGCCGAATGCATCGGCATCCTTTCCAAGTTCGAGCAATTTAGCCACGATCCTCGCCCTGATTTGGACCGCCTCGGTTTGAGTCCGGCCCGAGAACAGGAACCCGTCTCCGATCCTGGCCGCCCGATCGTAAGCGGCCTCGCTGAAACCACCCAGCCAGATCGGGATCTGCCGTTTCGGGCGCGGCAATATTCCGGCTCTGTCGATCTTGTGGTCGGAATCTTCATGTTCGACCACAGGCTCCCCCCACAGCTTGCGGAGCAAGGCGATCTGATGCTCCTGCCGCCGGCCGCGGCGGCGAAAATGTCGGGACATTTCGAGAGCGTCATATTCCACCCAGTTCCAGCCGACCCCGACGCCCAGGCGAAGCCGGCCATCTGAGAACAGGTCGACATCTGCGGCCTGTTTGGCGAACAGCGCGGTCTGTCGCTGCGGTAGAATGATCACGCCCGTTACCAATTCGAGCTTCTTGGTAACGCCGGCGAGGTAAGCGTAGGTGACCAGCGGCTCGTGGAACGGATCGCTTTCTTTATAAGGGCCGGTCAACTTCGGTTCTCTGCCGGCATGAACGGCGCCGAGGACATGATCGTAAATCACAATATGGTCGTAACCCAGGTCTTCCGCCGCCTGGGCAAACGCCTTGACCGCCCCTGTATCGCCGCCAAGTTCGGTCTGCGGATAAACCACACCAGCTTTCATTGTCCATTTCCCCTTTCAACGATGTGAGGTCTTGCGCCAGATACAGACCATTCGCGTCCGGTCCGGAAGCAGCAACCCGAACACCGGCAGATAATTTTGGCCCCGACAAGGTCGCAGATTACCCGGCGCGATGATGACCGCGAACTGCAAACGGAGCAAACGATCGTAGGCCTGCCGCCTCGAAAACTTCAGCCGCCTGCGTGGTGTGCTACGGCCGCGCGGTCCGTTTTTCGGCGCGCCTCAGTAGTTGCCTGATCGCCTCGGCGAAGGTCCCCTGACCGAGCCGACAGCCGACACTCGGGCTTGTCGGTGGGAACTGGTCAAAATGCCCCATTACGGCCATTGCCGGCCGTAACCCAACCGGCTCGTTGGATGGAAGGCGGACATTGGCACCAGATTTCTGGGCA
>JBJMQW010000159.1:0-2793 GCA_045802495.1 Allostellaceae bacterium
AGGAGCAGTAATCTGGCCGACCTCGGTTCAACGGGCCAAACTCTCCCTCCTCGAACCTCTAGACCGGCATCGGGCAATGACTGGAATGGGGCGACTCCAATCGAAAGGGTCGGCCGGCTTTAGCAACTGAAACGGGTCGAAAGCGCTCGTCGGTTGGATGCGGAGCCCAACCCGCTGCGATCGAGCCCACCCGCGCATCGATGGCGCGCTCAAGATGCACCCCGCAGTGGGTTTCGGGACTATGCAGCAAGCGATATCCTCCGGCCGCAACAGCAATTGAGGAGCGCGGCGATGGCATCACTTCCGCTGGTCTCTGCGACGGGCATGCTGGGTTCGGGGTTTCGCGCGGACTCGCTCGACAAGGCGATTTCCCTCGGCGCCCGGATGATCGGCTGCGATGCCGGAAGCACCGATCCCGGCCCCGGTCCGCTCGCCACCGGCACCTGCATGTTCTCCACCGCGGCGGTCAAGCGCGACACCGAGATCATGATGACCCGCGCGGTCAAGGCCGGGATCCCGCTGATCATCGGCTCGGCGGGCACATCAGGATCGGATGCCGGGCTCGCCTGGATGGTCGACATCGTGCGTGAGATCGCCTGCGAGCAGGACCTCCACTTCAAACTCGCGGTCATTCATTCGGAATTGTCACGCGATGTGGTCCGCCGGCATTTGCGCGACGGCCGTGCGCGAGCCTTGTCGCCCTCACAGCCGCTGAGCGATGCTGATATCGACGCGGCAACCCATATCGTCGGGATGATGGGGGTGGAGCCGATCCAACAGGCGCTGACGGCAGGGGCACAAATCATGGTTGCCGGCCGCAGCAGCGATACCTCGATCTTCGCGGCGCTCCCGCTGCTCGAGGGCTACGCCCCGGCTGTCGTGTGGCACATGGCCAAGATCCTCGAATGCGGCGCCGCCGCGGTCGCCGTGCGGACCGCGCCCGACTGCATGATGGCGGTGTTGCACGAGGACAGCTTCGACGTCTTTCCGCTGCGCGAGGACTATCACTGCACGCCGCAAAGTATCGCGTCGCATACGCTGTATGAAAATGCCGACCCGTTCGAGCTTAAGGAACCCTCCGGCACCTTGCGGACCAACAACGCCCGATACGAAGCGATCTCCGACCGCGCGGTGCGCGTCTCGGGTTCTGAGTTCGTGCATGACCCCGAATACACCATCAAATTGGAAGGGGTACGCCAGGTCGGATATTCGACAATCCTGATGGGCGGCGTGCGCGACCCCTATATCCTGGCGCAAATCGATAGCTGGCTCCTGCAGCTCGACGACAACATCAAGACGCGCATCCGCAACACGGTCGGGGAGCGGGCGTACGAGATCGTCACCCGGGTCTACGGCCGCGACGGCGTCATGGGCACGTTGGAGCCGCAGCGCGGCGTCGGCATTGGTGGCCACGAGGCCTTCATCCTGTGGGACGTGATCAGCGAGTCACAGGAGCTGTCCCGCACGATCGCGACGAGCCTCTCGCACCTCGCCGTGCACAATCCGATCCCCAAGTGGCATGGATTGATCTCGGGCGTCGCCTTTCCCTATTCGCCGCCCGAGATCGACCGCGGCCCAGTCTATGAGTTCCACCTCAACCACGTGCTCGTACCGGATAGCCCGACGGCCCTGTTCCGCACCGAATACGAGGAGGTCTGATCATGGCGACGCTTGGCGACCTTGCAAAATTGGTGCGGTCAAAAAACGCCGGCCCGTTTTGGCTGACCATCGACATCATGTTTGATGATGCGGGTGCCTACCTTCGTGCCCGCGACGCCGAAATCGTCAACCGCGCGGCCATTGCCCGGCTTTACAATCGCAACCCGGCCGACATTATCGTCGTCAATCACGACACCGCCCTTGCGATCAAAGTGAGCTTTCCCCGCCCCCAAAGCTCGGGCTCCAAGCTCGATAGCGACGCTTACGGCGGCCAGCAATACGCGCCGCTGCTGGGGCTTGAGGTGCCAGGTTGATGTGTTCCTGCGATCGGCTGTCGGAGCATCTGCCGGAGACGGTATCAGCCACTGTAAGGTGGCGGCGCCCTTCGCAAAAGCAGCGGCGCTACGTTCGCGCGCGGCACGAACAAAGAGCGTCTCATCGCACGGGCGCTCGGTGCGCCACATGCCAGTCGGCGGCCCGCGGTATCGCTAACCCCAGATTGTCGCGCAATGTCGGGCCAGCATAGTCCTTTTGGAACAACCCGCGGCGTTGCAGTTCCGGCACCAGCAGCCGCACCACATCATCATAGGCGCCCGGCATGTTCGAGGCCGCCAGCACGAACCCGTCACAGGCGGGCGCGATGAACCATTCCTCCATTTCATCGGCAACCTGCTGTGGATTGCCGCAAAACATCGTGTGTTCCTTGACTGTGCCGCGGCCGGAGACATTGATGAAATCACGTACTGTCGGGTTCTTCTTGCCGGAGTGCCGGATCACGCGGTCGCGGAAGCCTTGAAAGGATAATTCGGCCAGTTCTTCGTCGCTGAACGGCTCATCGAGCGGCTTTTTCGCAAAGTCATAATTCAGCACTTCGGAGAGTAGAACCAGAGCATCCACATCCCGCGCCGTCGCCTCGATAACGGCGCGTTTTTCCTGCGCCACCGCCTCGGTTTCGCCGACACAGACATAACAGGCAGGCGCCACATGAACACGGGCGGGATCCCGCCCGGCAGCAGCGACGGCCGCTTTGAACGAGGCATACTCCTTCTTGCCGTCCTCGAGCGAGTGATAGATCACGAACACGAGCTCCGCCCATTTCGCGGCAAACACCTGGCCGCGGCCAGACTGCCCAGC
>JBJMQW010000160.1:0-2265 GCA_045802495.1 Allostellaceae bacterium
GGGGCGTGGAACCTCGATCCCGGCTCGCCGGAGTTCCGCAAGGGCTTCCTGCTCAATCATCTGATCTCGGAATTGCTGCCAGCGGACGGCGGCTATGATCATGCCAATGCCGACCCGATCACCGGGCAGGCCGCTTGGTACGATCTACGGGTGCGCATCGACCGGGTGCCGCCGGACGAGGCAGACGAGACGGCGCCCTCGTTCAACACTCTCGCTCACCCTGGCTCACTGGATCGCCCACCCGTAATCCTGCGCTATTTTGCGGGCAACGGCGGCAAGAGATCAGCCCCGTGACGTCACTGCCGCAATCACGTCCAGGGCAAAAGAAGCTCGGGCTCGTTATCGATCTCGACATCTGCGTTGGCTGTCACGCCTGCGCCACCGCCTGCAAGGAGTGGAACGCGAGCGGTCACATGGGGCCGCTGCCCGATTTCAGCCCCTACGGCGACAGCGCGTGGGGCGTATGGTTCAACCGCATCCATTCCTTCGAAGAGGGCGAGGGCGAGGGCGCGCGGACGATCCATTTCCCAAAGTCCTGCCTGCATTGCGAGGAACCGGCCTGCGTCACGGTGTGCCCGACCGGCGCTTCCTACAAGCGCGCCGAGGACGGCATCGTGCTCGTCAATGAGTCGATCTGCATCGGCTGCAAGCTCTGCTCCTGGGCATGCCCGTACGGCGCGCGCGAGTTCGACGCCGACGAAGGCGTGATGAAGAAATGCACCTTGTGTATCGATCGGATTTACAACGAGCGCCTCGCTCCCGAGGATCGGCAACCGGCCTGTGTCATGGTGTGCCCGGTCAGCGCCCGCCATTTTGGCGACCTAGGCGATCCCGACTCGGAGGTCTCGGAGCTGGTGTCCCGCCGTCGCGGCGGCGACCTGATGCCCGAACTCGGCTACAAGCCGGTCAACAAATATCTGCCGCCGCGTCGGCAGCGCATGGCGCCGAACCCGCCGCCGATTGCAGTCGCGCCGCCCGACGACAGGTCATCGGCCGAAGGGCGGCTGCTGCGCTGGGTCGACCGACTTCTCTCGCGCTGACGCGACTGTGCATCCCGCGCTGTCGATTGTTTTCTTTACGACCGCTTCCGGCGCCGGTTTCGCGCTGTTGGCGCTGCTTGGCCTTGGCGCGCCGCTCGGCCTGCTGCCGGCAAACGGCCTTTTTGGTTTTACCGCGCTCGCGATTGCGCTGCTGCTCGCCGCCGGCGGGCTCGCCTCCTCGGTGTTCCACCTTGGCCGGCCTGAGCGGGCCTGGCGCGCCTTTTCGCAGTGGCGGTCGTCATGGCTCTCGCGCGAGGGCGTGTTCTCCGTCCTGACCTTCCTGCCGACCGCCGTGTTCGGGATCGGCTGGGTGTTTTTTGGCGCGACAGGCGGGCTGATCGGCTTGTGCGGGATCTTCGCAGCGGCCCTCGCGGCGGTGACGATCTATTGCACCGGCATGATCTATGCGTCGTTGAAGCCGATCCATCAGTGGCACAATCCCTGGGTGGTGCCCAACTATTTTACGCTCGGCTTAATGGGCGGGTTCCTCGTTCTCGATTTTCTCATTCGGCTGTGGGCGGCGCATCCGAGCGGGGTTACCTTCCTGACCTTGCTTGTCGGCCTCATCGCTTGGGGGGTCAAGGAGGGCTATTGGCGCTCGATAGATGCCACTTCTGCGCCGAGCACGGTCGCGAGCGCTACCCTGCTCGGCAGTCGCGGAAAGGTACGGATGCTCGAGCCGCCTCACACCGAAGAGAATTATCTGTTGAAAGAGATGGGCTTCCGTATCGCCCGCAAGCACCGGACGAGGCTGCGCCGCATCGCGCGGCTCACCGGCTTTTTGCTGCCGGCTCTGCTGACCCTGCTTGCCCTGCTGTTTGGAGGGGCGATCGGCGTCATCGGGGCGGGGCTAGCGGTCGTGAGCGCGGCCCTTGGCCTTGTCGCCGAGCGTTGGCTGTTCTTTGCCGAAGCCAAACACACGGTGACCTTGTATTATGGCGCCGATGCCGTTTGACCGCTAGTCGAATTTGGGTGTTGACGGGGGGGTAGGGGTGGGCCTATAAGCGCGGCCCCTCTGGCGCCGGGAGGCGGTTGGGGGGATTGCTGATTGAGATTGTGGAGAAGAGGGAAGGGATGCGCGGACGGCGGCCGTGGGCCGAGATATGTTCGTGCATCGATGCGAATGTTTGGAGGCCCTGATTGGGTCTATCCTTTGGGATGGGCCTGGGATGAACTTGAGAGTTTGATCCTGGCTCAGAACGAACGCTGGCGGCATGCCTAACAC
>JBJMQW010000161.1:0-2789 GCA_045802495.1 Allostellaceae bacterium
GGTCTGCCGGTCGCCCTGCTCGCGGGGGGCGAGGTGCAGTTTCTCGAGACCCTCGATCCTCCGGGCGAATGGGAGGCCCGCAAGGCTTTGCTGCGCGGCGCAGTGCCATCCTCGCTCGTCGCCCTGTCCTGACTAGGTCTCGCGCCGCGAGCGGCCGACCGCTCAGAGAGATCATGGAGAGCAGATTGGTTGGTAGACGTCTTCTGCGCTTCGCCTTCAGCGCGCGCCGCGAACTGCGTCTTGCCGAAATAATTCTCGCGCTCCTCATCGGTGATCGGCCAGTTCCAGACTTCGATTGTCGCCATTTCTCCCGGTTGGCTGACAGCATCGGCATCCAGCGTTGCAGCGCTGCCATTCAGCGGCTAGATCAACGCCGTTCGTAGCGTGCACCGAGGGGAATGCCGATGAACCGCCGCCGTCAGATCCAATTCACACCGGAAGAACAGGCGGCATTTCTGCGCGAGCACCGCAAGGCGGCTCTCGCGACGATGGATCAGAACGGGTTCCCTCATCTGGTGGCGATGAATTTCGTTGCGAAGGACGGCGCCTTCTTGATGACCTCCTACGGCAAGGCTCAGAAGGTCGTCAACATTCGCCGCAACCCGAAGGTCGGGCTGATGGTCGAAGCGGGAAACAGCTATGCCGAACTGCGCGGGGTCATGGTCCGCGGCCACTGCGAGATCATCGAGGGCGCAGATGCCGTGCGCGGTGTGTTCGCCGCAATGGCAGAAGCCCGCGGCACCACTTACGAGCGTCCGAGCGGCTCCGCCGACAGTGCGCCAAAACGGGTCGTGTTAAAGGTCGTCCCGCAGAAAATCACGAGCTGGGATCACAGCAAACTCGGCGGCGCGTATTGATTACTGTTACGCTATTGTCCCCCTCGCTGCACCGGCGCAAGCCGGTGCCCATCCCGCCTATGGGTCCCGGCTTTCGCCGGGAGAGCAATGACGGTCCAGCGGCGGAGTTCAATCCCGCTCGGGCATGTCTTCGGCAGCGAGCCTTTTGAGCGCGTCTTCGTCACCGCCGTAACGCAGCCAGTCGCCGACCTGGCCGAGGCCGAGCCTCTCGTAGAAACGGCGTGCCGGGTTCCAGTCGAGGACGTGAAAATCGATCCGTCCCCAGCCGCGCTCGAGCGCTATCTCGGCGAGCCGGGCCATGAGCCTGCGCCCAACGCCGTGGCCTCGCGCCGCTTCGGTTACGTAGAGATCCTCGAGGTATAGTCCAGGCCGGCCAAGCCATGTTGAGAACCGGCTGTGGAACAACGCCGCCCCGGCCGGCTCGCCGTCAAGAAACGCCAAGATAGCCTCGAATTGCGGCCGTGATCCGAAACCGTGACGAACCAGATCGGCCTCAGTCGCGACGACCGCATTCGGTTCCCGTTCGAATATTGCGAGCTCTTTGATGAAGCGCAGCAACAGGCCTGCGTCATCGGCAGCGGCAAAGCGGATGCTGATGTCGTTCACCGCTCGCGCCATTCGCCCCCGACATAGGCGGGCGTACCGAAAGCGCGCGGCGCCAGACCGGATTGAAACCAACTCACAAAGGAGTAGATGCTGAACACCGGCACGCGCAGCCGCTGGGACAAGGCGCGGGCATACGGCACCATATTGGTGCATTCGAGCAGCACTGCGCCAATACCGTCATGCGTTGCGACCAGCGCCTCGCCGGCGGCGAGAATGTCACGCTCGGCGGCAGCGACGTCGAGCCGCTCCTCGTCGTTGATCATGACGCGGCTGAACTCGCTGCCTCCCTCGGTGCCAACGACCGGCGTCGCCGGGTCGGCGCCGGCGGCAACCAGGTGCTGTTCGCTGAGATTGACGGCGCTGACCGTCAGGACCCCCACGCGCTTGCCGGGCGGCAGTACCCGCTCGATGAACGGGATCTGCATCAGGCTCGATGTCGCGACCGGCACACCGACATGCGCGGCGATCTCGCGCTGATAGAGCGAGAGGAAGCCGCAGGTCGTCGTGATGCCGTCGGCGCCCAGCCGCACGAGCTCCTCGGAGGCAGAAAGAAAAGCATCGAGCAGCCCCGCAGCCCTGTCGCATACGACGCGGCGCGGCGAGGCTCCGGGCACGACCTTGTACAGAACCGGAAACGGCCAGGTCTCGGCGTTGCCCATATCGCCGGGGATGCGCGGGAAACGCGTCTCAAGCATCAGGATGCCGACGCGCGCCCCGTAGAGCGACTTCCCGCCATAAGCTATCCGCAGCCCATTTCCCATTTTTCTCCGCCCATGGCTAACGGGACGTCGGTCTGAAGCCGCTTCGCCCGACGGCACCCGAGAGCGCCATCCCGATCGGGTTGACGCTTCGGGCCTGGTGGAAGCTTAATCTCCCCGCGCCTCGCTCGCTACCTGGTCGAAAAAGCCGGTCACGCTGCGCAGGCGCTGGTCGGCGACGACTGCGAAATCGGTGCCTTTGACGACCGCAGGCGCGCCTTCCGGCGCCAGCTCCCAGGCAAAACGTACTCGGTCGTGATGCGCATCGGGTTCGCTCGTCCGGCGGAACCGATGTCCGGGGAAGCGCTCGTGGACGCCGCAGATCATAGCGTCGATACTCGCTTGGCCCTCGGCCTGCAACATTGGGTCGATATAGCGCGCATCTTCCGTCCAGGTCTGTGCGATCAGCACCCGGCGCCGCCCGGCGTCGGTTTCGTTCCACATCGCGATGTAGCGATCGATCAGCTCCGTCAGATTGTCCATTTCGGCCTCCGTCATTGAGGCACCCGAATGATGCCCTGCCTGGATATCGCCGACGGGCGGCGAGAAGCCGATTACGTCGCAGGTA
>JBJMQW010000162.1:0-1818 GCA_045802495.1 Allostellaceae bacterium
CGAGCTCGGATTTGCGCGAGAGCTGGCGCAGGGTGGTGTCGGCCCAAGCGGCCAGTGCCTCGACAATTGGCTTTGACTGGATCTGGCGCTGTTGTTGTCGCCGATCGGGCGGTGCTCCGTTGGTCGTCTTCTCGACGGCATAGAGCTGGCCAATGCGATCGAGCGCTTCTTTGGCGATGGGCGAGGCAGTGGCGGCCTGGACATCGAAGAATTTGCGCCGCACATGATGGCATGGACCGCCCCTCACCCCTAGCCGCGGCCGCCGCAATTTCCAAAATGGCGGCGGCAACCCGGAGGAGGAGAAATGTCCAATCCTGCCGTCATTGGTCTCGATATCGCCAAAAACGTGTTCCAGGTGCACGGCGCAGATGCTGAGGGACGGTGCGTGTTGCGCCGGCGGCTTCGCCGAGCTGAGGTCGTCATGTTCTTTGCTCGCCTTCCGACGGCGCTGGTCGGCATCGAGGCGTGCCCGGGCGGCCATCACTGGGCGCGCGAGCTGCAACGTCTCGGCCATGAGGTTCGGCTGATCCCACCGCAATACGTCCGCCCGTTTGTCAAGACCAACAAGAACGACGCGGCCGACGCCGAAGGCATCTGCGAAGCGGTGGTCCGACCGAACATGCGTTTTGTCCCGATCAAGTCGATCGAGCAGCAAGCGGCGATGATGCTGCACCGAACCCGGGCGCTGCTGCTGCGCCAGCGCACACAGCTGATCAACGCGGTGCGCGGTCATCTCGCCGAATTCGGCCTGGTGGCGCGGCGCGGCGCCCGCAACATTCGCGAATTGGCCGACCTGGTGCACCATACCGAACCGAACGCACTGCCTGATGCTGCGCGGGCAATGCTGATTTTGCTTCTCGAGCAGATCCGCGAGGCCCAGGTCCGAATCAGACAGACCGAAGCCGCGCTGGAGGCATGGGCAAAGAAATCGGATGCCTGCCGACGCCTGATGTCAATACCGGGAGTGGGTACAATGTCGGCGACGGCGCTGGTTCTCACGATCGACAACCCCAAGCGCTTTCGTTCGGGCCGTCATTTTGCCGCTTGGCTTGGCCTCGTGCCGAAACAGAGTTCGAGCGGCGATCGGCAAGTCCTTGGCGGCATCAGCAAACGCGGCGACGGCTATGTTCGAACGTTGCTGATACACGGTGCACGGTCGCTCACCAGATGGCGGCGCAAGAGCTGGCAATGGCTGGCCGGGCTGCTGATGCGGCGGCCGACTAATGTCGCCGCGGTCGCGATCGCCAACAAAACGGCACGCACGGCCTGGGCAATATTAGCCCGTGGTCGCCAGTTTCAGTCGATGAGGGCGGCGGCCGCATAGGCCGATAACGCCCCAGAAGGAGTGCGCGGGCAGAACCGTCGTTGATGGCAGATCAGGTCTTACCGGGCTCCGTCGAACCCGTTGGGCGCATCGGACGCAAAAGTCCGCTAACGTGATAGGGAACGGAGCTGCGAATATCATCAGGGCCTGCGGCCTTATGCGCCGCAACGCAAGGCCGAATGGATGGCTGCACACGACCACGATCGCCACAAGCGCCGAATTGCCTTGCACTCGAGGGGCGGTCCATGGATGCGCCCAGCAGCCCGCCTCGACAATCCGACCGCCGATGAATAGTCCGTTGAACCCGGCATAACCGTCGGCGTGGATTACGCCTCGGAAGTCCTTCAGGTGAGTTCGCGGGTGCTCGCCTTTGCGATCGGGCGAGTAGAAGAACAAAGCGGTCGGCGGCCGCGAGCCAGCAAACGGCCGCTCGTCACGCGTATAGGTCCACAGTCGGCCGGTCTTGGTCTTGCCCAGTACCTGGCGCCAGGACC
>JBJMQW010000163.1:0-28340 GCA_045802495.1 Allostellaceae bacterium
CGCAGATGGTCGATAAGCGCGATGTGATCGGCGGTGTATGCATCCCAGCCGTCCTGTGCGGTGATTGGGGCGCGCGATTGGCCGCCGGCGTTGCGCTGATCCATCGCGATGACGCGGAACTTGTCGGCGAATTCGGTGGTCGGGTTGATCGGAGCCGAGGGCTGTCTCCAAACGTCGATTACCGACTGCAGGCCGGCGGGCGCAAAAGTGAGGATCGGAAAGCCTTGACCGAACTCCTCGTAATAGATGCGGGCGCCGTGGTGTTCAAAGCTCGGCATGTCGGTGTCCTTTCGTCATGGCAGCATTAATGCGCGGAGGAGAGACGGCACAGTAATCGATAGCGCCCGCGAACTAAAGGACCGAGCGTTTCGCCGCGTCTCGGCAGCGAGTTATCGACCCAGATCAGGGCCTTGACCATTCGCCACTCGGTAGTGCGGGTGCGCGGGCCCGATCGGCAGATTGACGACAGTCCCGGTCGCGGCCGAATGGTAGAGCGCCGTGACCAGCTCCAATGATTGGCGGGCATCGGCGAGGGCCACCGGCAATGCGGCCC
The DNA here is from genome assembly GCA_045802495.1 of Allostellaceae bacterium. Classification (GTDB taxonomy): domain Bacteria; phylum Pseudomonadota; class Alphaproteobacteria; order ATCC43930; family CGMCC-115725; genus AP-15. Next base: position 554 of record JBJMQW010000163.1, read on the forward strand.
CGGTCATCAATGCGCTGTGGTAGGCGCTCAGCAGGCCCTCGAACCCGGATGGCACCGACCGATAATCCGACAACGCCTCCGCAATGCGATCGGCGGCCTCTGGTGAGGCCGGAATGATCTGCCATGGCTCATCGCCCGCGGCGTATGGCTTCTCACAGCTTTCAAAGGTCACATGCTCGAAGCACAAGCGCAGCCGGCTGATCTCCTTGTGTGAACCGAGCGTTGCGGCAAGCGAGGCGAGCGCGCCACTCTGCAAAACGAGACTCGCCACAGCGCAATCCTCGACCTCGACGGGGTTTACACGCGTCGTCACGCGCGCAAAGACCGACGCGACCGGGCCCATCAGATAGGTCAGCAAATCGTGGGAATGTATCGCATGGGTCAGCAATACGCCGCCAAGCTCGGTCTCCCGCCGTCCCCGCCACGGCGTCTCGTAATATTCGCGGTTGCGCTTCCAGGCGGTCTCGACGGTCGCCCGGTAGGGCTTCCCCGCAAAGCCCAGATCAATGATCCGCTTGGCCTTTTGCAATCCATTGCCAAAACGGTATTGAAAGACGGGCATCACTCGGCCGACCGCTGACTTCTCGGCGGCAACAATGCGGTCTAGATCGGCGAGCGAGCCGGCGAGCGGTTTTTCGCAGACGACTTCCTTGCCGGCTTCCAATGCCGCGAGCGTCAGCGCAACATGCAACGCCGGCGGCGTGCAGATGTCGACAATATCGACATCCTCCATGCACAGCACGTCGTCGATAGACCCGGCGCGGCGGACAATGGAGAATTCATTACCGACCGCTGCTAGCCGCTTGTGGTCGACATCACAGAGCGCCGATACGCTGAACTTGTCGGGATGGCTCCTGTATCCCGCGATGTGAGCGCGGCCGATGCCGCAGCCGACAATCGCGACTTTCCAGATACCGCCGTCCGCCCGCGGCGCCTTTGCTAAAGCCACTTCTTGAAGCCACGGCGCAGCGCTTTCCCCAAGCGGAAAGCGTTGTCCGTCCAATCTCCCTTGGGGGAGCTCGGCGACACGGCGTCGGTCAGCCCCTTCACCTGCCTGCCGAGACGAAAGGCCTTATCCGTCCAGTCGCCCGCCGGTTCGCCGGCCGCTCTGAGCCGCTGCTGGAGGCGCGCCTTCAGGGCCTCGGCGTTGGCTCGCTCATGCTCGGTAGCGCCGGCGTTCCGGGCCAATGCGGCCAGCGCCCTCAACTTCCGGCGGATATCCGCAGACCCGACAAGGCGGTCGGAGCGCATGACCGGCGCGTTACGGCAGCACCGCGGAGCGGGTATATCGGCGCCAGGCGCTCATCTGGATGGCCGAGGTCAGGCAGTGAACCACAACCGGCCTCGTTTTGACGGCAAAGGCGCGAGCGATGCCGTCGGCGACCTCGGCCTCGGTGCGGATCGTGATGCCTTCGGCGCCGAAGGAGCGGCCCCACTGCGCAAAATCGGGGTTGGTGAGCCTTGTCCCATCCATGAACGGGCGCTCCGGGTAGCGGACATAGGAATGCATGCCGATCGTGCCGTACATGCCATTGTCGGAGATAATCATGATCGGGTTCGCGCCGTACTGGCAGGCGGTGGCGATCTCGTTGCCCATCATCAGCGCGCCGCCATCGCCGAGAAATGCGACGACCTGGGTGCCTGGCCTGCGCAATGCCGCTGCGACCGCCATTGGCATGCCGGAACCCATAGCGCCGACCACCGAGGAAAGGAAAATCTGCCCCTGCCGGAAGCCGATGTACCGGTGCACAAAGCTGCCAAAATTTCCAGCGTCGGTCGTTACCGTGGCGTCGGGCGCGAGATGCTTGTCCACCTCGCAGACGATCGCCGCGAAATTGACCCCGTCGCTCGTCGGTTCCCATTCCTTGGCCAACAGCTTTCGGTGGATCGCGTGCAGCCCGTCGACCCAGCCGCGGCGCTTCTTTGCCCCGGTTGGCACGCCGCGCCCCAGCAATGCCTTGATTACTTCATGCGGGCTGCAGGGAATGCCGAGATCCGGCCGCCAGACCCGCCCGACCTCGTTGGGGTCGGGCCAGACATGCACGAAGGGCAGCTGCGGCTGCGGCGCCGTCGGGAAACTGTAGGACTGGCTGACCGTGTCGGTCATGCGCTCGCCCAGCGCCACCATCAGATCGGCGCGCTTCATCTCGCCGATCAGCGCCGGCGGCACGCGGATCCCCATATAGCCCGCGAAATTTGGGTGCGTCGCGTCGAACAATTGCGGCCGTCTGTGAGTGGGACTGATCGGCAAAACCCACTCCTCGGCGAGCCGGTTGAGATCGGTAAACGCTCTTTCGTCGCGGACGGCGTCGGCCAACAGCGCCCCGCCGGCCAGCACCAACGGTCGCTCGGCGGCCGCCAGCATCTGAGCCAACCGATCGAGATCCTCGAGGCGTGGCCCGGCGATGACGCGCGGCCGTACCGGGTCGAGCTCGGCCTCGGTTGCCTCATCGAAAACATCTTCGGGCAGGATCACTGCAACCGGGCCCGGGGTGCCGCTCTCGGCGATATGGAAAGCGCGGGCAATCGCCTCCGAGGCCTGCTCCGGCTCGTTGACCTCGATGACCAGCTTCGTGAGGTCGGACAACAGGCGCGAATAGTTCTGCTCCTGCAATGCCAGCCGGCCGAAATCCTGGCGCTCGACCTGCCCGACCAGCATCACCATCGGGGTCGCGTCGTGATAGGCCGAATGCAGTGATACCATCGCGTTCGACAGCCCAGGCCCGCGCGACACCATCGCCACCCCGGCGCGGTCGCGCAGCCTGCCATCCGCCGCTGCCATATAGCCCGCGCCGCCCTCGTGCCGGCAGACGACAACGCGGATCGAGTTGCGCTCGATCAGCGCACTGGTCAGCCCGACATAGCTCTCTCCGGGCACACAATAGACCTGGTCGACACCGTGTGCTTCGAGGCTTTCCGCCAGCAGGCGAGCAACGGTCCGGGTCATGATCAAAGCCCTCTCAACGTATTCCGTCACACCGGCGACGGCCGGCGCCCATCCCGGCTATGATCCATACAGGAAGTTCCGGCGCCTCGGAAGCGGCGCTATGCTGATGTGCGTTGTTGACGAGGGAGGCGAAAGTGACCGCCGAGCAAAATCAGATCAAGGCCGATTTCATCGTGGTCGGTGCCGGCTCTGCCGGATGCGCCGTAGCGGCGCGGCTCAGCGAGGACCCGGCGACCCGGGTTCTGCTGCTCGAGGCCGGCGGAGAGGACAAGAACCGCTGGATCCACATCCCGCTCGGCTTTGGCAAGACCTTCGCCGACCCGTCCGTCAATTGGTGCTACGAAACCGAGCCCGATCCCGGCGCCAGCGGCCGCCGGGTGTTCTGGCCGCGCGGCAAGGTGCTCGGCGGCTCCTCCTCGATCAACGGCATGGTCTATATCCGCGGCCAGGCCGAGGATTTCGATCACTGGCGCCAGCTCGGCAATACCGGTTGGTCGTTCGACGACGTGCTGCCCTATTTCCGGCGCTCGGAGCACCAGACGCGGGGCGCCGACAGCTTCCATGGCGCCGGCGGACCGCTTTGCGTATCGGATGTCGCGCAGCACCCCATCTGCGAGGCCTTCATTGCGGCGACGACCCAACTCGGCTTTCCCCGCAACGATGATTTCAATGGAGCGAGCCAGGACGGCGTCGGCTACCACCAGACGACAACGCGCAACGGCAGGCGCTGCTCGACTGCCGTCGGCTATCTCCGCCCGGCCATGCAGCGCCCCAATCTCAGAGTAGTCACCGGGGCGTTGACCGAGAAGATCCTGTTGGAAGGCGGCCGCGCCGTTGGCGTGACGTTCCGCCAGGACGGCCAGCTCTGCACCGCAGCAGCCGCACGTGAGGTCATCCTGTGCGGCGGCGCCGTCAACTCGCCGCAGTTGTTGATGCTGTCGGGCATTGGGCCACGCGAGCACCTCGCCGAGTTCGGCATACCTGTCGTCCATCACCTGCCCGGTGTTGGGCAGAGCCTTCAGGACCATTACTCGGCCCCGATCAAGCTGCGCTGCAAATTGCCGGTCACCGTCAACGACGTAATGCTGAGCAATGCACGCAAATTGAAGGCGGGTCTCGAATATTACATGTTCCACGGTGGCCCGCTGTCGATGATCAGCTCGCCGGCGGCGTTGTTCGCGCGCACCCGCCCCGAGCTCGCTTCGCCGGACATCAAATGCTCGATCTCGCCGTTCAGCGCCGAGCGGCCGCAGGACGGGCTGCACCGGTTTTCCGGGTTTACGATGATCGCCTATCAGCTCCGCCCGGAAAGCCGAGGCGAGATCAAATTGAAGAGCCCCGACCCCTTCGACGCTCCGGCGGTCTATCCGAATTATCTCGCCACCGAAACCGACCAGCGCACGATCGTTGCCGGCCTCAAGCTATGCCGGCGGATACTGGATACGCCGCAAATGCAAGGCTTCGTCGAGACGGAATTCCAGCCGGGCCCGGCGGTGGAGACAGACGAGCAGCTCTTGGATTATGCGAGGTGGCGCGGCGGGACGGTCTACCATCCAACCAGCACCTGCAAGATGGGCAACGACCCGCTGGCGGTGGTTGACGCCGAGCTGCGGGTGCACGGGATCGAGGGTCTGCGCGTCGCCGACGCCTCGATCATGCCGACCGTGGTCTCCGGCAACACCAACGCCGCGACGATCATGATTGGCGAGAAGCTCGCCGAAATGATGCGCCAACCGTTGCGGATGGCGGCGTAACGGTCGGCCGACACGAGAGCTCCGGCTGAATCGACTTGCGGCTACCTCTATGCAAAACTGTCGCACGCCGTAGCAAGCCTGCAGGGAGTGCAGTCTGATGACCGAAAAAACCGACCAATCCGTCGCGAACCTGGGCTATCACGCTCACATCTACTACGACCCGACAAAAACGCGCCCGGTTGCCGAGCGCGTTTGCGCCGCGATCAGCGAGAAGTTCGAGGTCGAGATCGAAGAGTTCCGTGATATGCCGCGCGGGCCGCACCCGATCAGCAATGCCCTAGTGATTTTCAAGCCCGACCAGTTCGAAAATGTCGTGCCTTTTTTGATGCTGAACCGCGACGGGCTCGACGTACTCGTCCATCCGCTGACCAATGACGCGGTAGAGGACCACAGCAGTTTCGCGATCTGGCTCGGCAACCCGGTCGAGTTAAAACTTCACACGCTGCCGCGCGGTCGCGGCGGGCAGCTGCCGAGCGGGGTAAGCGCCTAGGTTGGGGCGGCGAAGACCGCCGCCTTCTCGCGATTGGGATCGGTGTCGAAACCCCATTGGAAGGGAGCACGAAACAATGCCTGAAATCGGCGACGAGGCTTTTGAGTTTCTGCTTGCCCGCGCTGGGCTCAAATTGACCGACGAGCAGAAGGCCGAACTCCAAACCGTCTATTCCGGCATCGCGGAGATGGCCCAGCGGGTGCGCAAACCGCGGGGGCGGATGGCGGAGCCGGCGCATATCTACGACTTCGCCGAGGAGGATCTCGCATGAGCGGCGCGGTTCCGACGATCGCCGAAGCCGCCCGGCTGATCGCGGCAAGGCAGCTCTCGCCGGTCGAGTTGACCCGCGCCTGCATCGAGCGCGTGCATAAGCTCGATGACCAGCTGCACGCGTTTGTCCACCTGACAGAGGAGCGGGCCCTGGCCGACGCGCGTGCCGCCGAGGCGGCGATCATGGCCAATGGGCCGAAGGGGCCGCTGCACGGCATTCCGATCGGTCTCAAGGACATCGTCGACACCAAGGGCATCCCGACTACCTGCCAGTCGAAATTCTTGCAGGACAATATTCCGGAAACCGACGCCGCTTGTGCCGAGAAGCTCGCCGCGGCCGGCACGGTGTTGATGGGCAAGACGACGACCCATGAATTTGCGGATGGCGGACCGTCCTTCGACCTGCCGGCGCCGCCGGCGCGCAATCCGTGGAATACCGAGCATTTCACCGCCGGCAGCAGCAGCGGCACCGGCGCCGGGGTCGCGGCGGGGTTGATCCTCGGCGGGATCGGCACCGACACGGGCGGCTCGATCCGGGGCCCCGCGGCGCTGTGCGGCATCGCCGGCATCAAACCGACCTATGGCCTCGTCAGCCGCGCCGGCGTTGCACCGGCGGCCTTCAGCCTCGACCACATCGGCCCGATGGCGTGGACCGCCGAGGACTGCGCATTGATGCTGCAGGCCCTTGCCGGCCATGATCAGCGCGACCCGGCGAGCGCCTCGCGCCCGATCCTCAACTACACCGCCCAGCTCGGCGCTGGCATCCGGGGCCTCAAGATCGGCGTAATCCACCATTTCCACGAAACCGACCACAAGGTCAGCGAAGGCACGCAGCGCGGCATCACTGCGGCGATCGGGATTTTCCGCGATCTCGGTGCGGAAATTCGCGAAGTGCAACTGTCACCACTGCAGGACTGGAATGCCTGCGGCTCACTGATTTCGATCACCGAGCGCGCCGCAGCCTATGAGGAATGGGCGCGCACCCGCCTCGGCGATTTCAGCGAGCGGCTGCGCAGCCGGCTGATGCTCGGCGCCTTTGTTACGGGTGTAGACTACGTCCAGGCGACGCGGCGGCGGCGCGAACTGCGTGCCGAACTGCAGGCGGCGATGAGAGGGCTCGATGTCGTTTTGACCGCGACCCAGCCCTCCGAGGCGGCGCGGATCGACGCGGTGCCGAAATGGGATTTGTTCGAGGCGCCGAATTTCACGATGCCTTTCAACGTCGCCGGCTACCCGGCAATCTCGGTCTGCGCGGGGTTCCGCGCCGGCGGGCTGCCCGTGGCGATCCAGCTGGTCGGCAAACCATTTCAGGAGCCGACCTTGTTCCGCATCGCCGATGCGTTCGAGAAGGCGACCCCATTCCGCGACCGTCGCTCGCCGCTGGTCGCCGCCTGACGGCGAAGCTTTTCCTGAGAATTCGAAATGCAGCTCGTCGGAAAAGTGGTCCTGGTTACCGGGGCGCAGCAGGGTATCGGCCGGGCAATCGCTGTCGAATTCGCCGCGGCGGGCGCCGATCTCGCCATCAACTGGCTCGATGACGAGGGCGCGGTGGAACGCGTCGCCGCTGAGATCCGCGGTCACGGGCGGCGCGCAATGCCGATCAAGGCGGATGTGGCCCAGCTCGAGCAAGTGCGGTCGATGGTATCGGCGGCCGAGGACGTCCTCGGTCCAATTGACGTTCTGGTCAACAATGCCGGCGTATTCCCGCGCATTTCGTTCCTCGAAATGACCGAGAGCGACTGGGACTATGTGCTCGATGTCAACCTCAAGGGCTCCTGCTTCTGCGCGCAGGCGGTCGCAAAGAGCATGGTTTCGGCGAGGCGGCCGGGGGTGATCGTGAATTTGACCTCGGGCGCGGCGTTTCGCGCTCCCCAAGGGGCGTGCACTACGTCGCGAGCAAGGGCGGCGTCCTGTCAATGACGCGCGCGATGGCGCTCGAGCTGGCCCCGTTCCGCATCCGGGTCAATGCGATTGCGCCGGGGCTCACCGATACCGCCCAGCCGCGCTATGGCAGCAGCGAGGCGGAGCTGGCGGAGGCCGCCCGCGCCATTCCGCTCGGGCGTATGGCGCGCCCGGCAGAAATTGCGCGCGCCGCGGTCTTCCTTGCATCCGATGACGCCGGCTTTGTGACGGGCCAAGCCCTGCACGTTAACGGTGGTTCTTATTTCGGCTGAAGTCTCGACTAATTGTCGAGCCAGACATCCTCCATGCGCCAGCCATTGTAGATGCTGTTGACCATGATCGTCAGACCTTTGACGTAGGGTTGCCGGCAGCTGGCGGCGCGGTAGTAGAAGATCATTGGCCGGGCGCCGTCTTCTTGCAGCTTTCGGTCAATTTGCCGGACGAGCACTTTGCGCTTTTCAATATCCGCTTCCATGGACTGGCGCGCGAACTGTTTTTCGAGCTCCGGGTTGCAGTAGCCGGTGATGTTCCGCGCGGAACCGCAGGCATAGTTCTCATAGAACTGCTGGTCCGGATCGTCGACGGCGCCGGCGGTCATGTTGAGGCCGATTGCATAATCCTTGCGCATGACCCTTGGAAACCAATTGACGCTCTCGATCGGCTCGAGTTCGGCGTCGATGTAGATGGTCTTCAACTGGTCGATCAGGATGATTGCCGGATCGCGGGTGATCGGGATGTTGCGGGCCGACAATTTGACCTGGAGGGGTTTGGTCGGCCCGTAGCCGAGCTTTTCCATGATGCCGCGCGCTTCCATTCGGCTCTTCTCGACATCGGGGCCGTAGCCGGGCAGTCCTTCCAACATTTTCTTGGGCAGGCCCCATACCCCATCGGGCGGCGGCAGCATCGCTCCGCCGATATCGCCCTGTCCATCGTCCAGAATGTCGATGAAAGCCTTGCGGTCGAGACTGAGCGCCATGGCCCGCCGGATCTCCGGGTCGCCAAATGGCGGCACATTCCGGTTGATGATCAGGTTTCGGCTGGCGTTGAGCGGCGCGATCTCGCAGATCGCTTGCGGCGCCTGGCTCCGCACGTCCTTTAACAGCGGGACGGGTACGTCATAGGGCCAGGTCATGTCGAATTTTCCGGCCTCGAAGGCAAGGAGGGCGGTCGATCGGCTCGGAATAATGGTGTACTCGATACCGTCGAGATAAGGGCGTCCCTTCCTCCAATAATCCGAGTTTCGAGTCACCCGAATCCCTTCGTTGGGGCGGAACTCGACAAATTTGAAAGGGCCCGTGCCAATCGGATGGTTGCGCATGTCGCGCGGCGATACGTGGCAGGGATAGATCGGGGCGAAGCCGGAAGCCAACAAGGCGATCAGCGACGGCTGCGGCCGCTTCAACACAAACGTCGCGTGACCCTCGCCCTCGGTGGTCACCTCTTCGAGATTGCCATACCAGGACTGGCGGGGGTTGATCCGCAGATTTTCGCTCGATTTGCCGGTCAGTAGATCCCAGGTGCATTTGACGTCGCGGGCGGTGAACGGCCTGCCGTCGTGCCATCTGACGCCGTCGCGCAGCTTGAAGGTAAGCCGCGTCCCGTCCTCGCTCCACGACCAGGCGGCGGCAAGCTCCGGCACGACCGACTTCTCGCTGTTTTGCGCGATGTGCTGGTCGTAGACAACGAGGTTGTTGAACACTCCCATCATCGGCAGCACAGTCGACAGCGCCGACTCCTCAAGAATCGACATGCTCGGCGGACTGTCCCGGTTATAGACTCTCAGAATGCCGCCGGGCTTCTGCGCCGTCGCCGTTCCGGCGCAGAGGATGAGAGTAAGCCCGATCGCTGCGATCGCTTTGCCAACACGTCCGGCTGCTCGCGCACCGGCCGGCGGCGCGGTCAATTGTCGAGCCAGACGTCTTCGAAGCGCCAGCCGTTGTAGATGCTGTTGACCATCATCGTCAGGCCTTTGACATGCGGTTGCCAGCAGGTCGCGGCGAGGTTCTGGGTGATGATCGGTCGCGCGGCGTCCTCCTGCAACTTGCGGTCGATTTCCCATACCAGCCTCTTGCGCTTTTCCTGATCGCCCTCCATCGATTGCTGGTCGATCTCCTTGTCGAGCTCGGGGTTGCAGTAGCCGCTGTAATTACGGTCCGAGCCGCAGACATAATTCTCGTAAAATTGCTGGTCGGGATCGTCGACCCCGCTGCCGGTGCCATTGACCGCGACACTGTAATCTTTGCGCGTCACCTTTGCGTGCCAATTCGCAGTCTCGACCGTATCCAGTTCACCGTCGATATAGACTTCCTTGAGCTGGTCGATCGCAATGACCGCGGGGTCGCGGTAGCTGTTGAGGTTGCGGGCCGATATCTTGAGCGGCAACCGTTTGTCCGGCCCATAGCCGAGCTTTTCCATGATAGCTCGGGCCTCGGCACGGTTTTTCTGCACGTCGGGACCATAGCCCGGCAAAGTTGCCAATAGCTCCGGCGGCATCCCCCACAATCCTTCGGGCGGCGGCAGCATCGCGCCGCCGATTTTTGCCTTTCCGTCGCTGAGTATGTCGATGAACGCCTTGCGGTCCAGAGCCAAGGCCATTGCGCGGCGCAGATCCGCATTATTGAACGGCGGCGCATCGCGGTTCACCAGCAGATTGGTGCTGGCATTCGTCGTCTTCAATTCACAGATCGCCTGCGGCGCCTGATTTTGGATGTCCTTGAGCAGTGGGACGGTGATGATGTACGGCCAGGTGAGGTCCAGCTTGCCGGCGACAAAAGCCAGGATGGCGGTCGACCGGTTCGGAACGATCGTATACTCGATGCCGTCGAGATAAGGCCGGCCCGGTTTCCAGTAATCCGGATTGCGCTCTACCTTGATCGACTCGTTCGCTTTGAACGAGACAAACTTGAAGGGTCCGGTGCCGATCGGGTGAGTGCGCATTTCGCGCGGCGATACATGGCATGGGTAGATCGGCGAATATCCGGAGGCGAGCAACGTGATGAACGCCGGCTGCGGCCGGTGCAGATGAAAGGTCGCTTCTTGGTCGCTGTCCGCCGTGACATCGTCGAGGTTGCGGAACCAAGCCTTGCGCGGGTTGATGCGAAGCTTTTCTTTCGCCTTGCCGAGCAGCAGCTCGTAAGTGCATTTGACGTCGGCGGCGGTGAACGGCCTGCCGTCGTGCCATTTGACGCCCCCGCGCAATTTGAACGTCAGCTCGGTGCCGTCCTCGCTCCACGACCAGCTCGTCGCGAGGTCCGGCACAATCGATTTCATGCTGTTCTGCGGCTCGTCCTGCTTATACATGACGAGATTATTGAAAACGCCCATCATCGGCACGACCGTCGAATAGGTCGCCTCCTCGATGATCGACATGCTGGCCGGGCTGTCTTGATGATGGACCTTCAGAACGCCTCCTGACTTTTGCGCCCATGCCTCGCCGGCCACCAGCAGAAAACTCACCGCGGCGAGCACACCAAGCTTCGATCTCATTCCCTCCTCCTTTCTTGTAACGGCTGTTGTACCGGCTATCTGTCGAGCCAGACGTCTTCGTATCGCGCTCCGTTTAGATGCTGTTGACCATGATGGTCAGCCCCTTCACCTGACGGTACCGGCAGGTGGCCGCGCGGTTGTGATAGATCATCGGGCGGGCGCCGTCCTCTTGCAATTTCTTGTCGATCTCCCACACCAGACGCTTGCGCTTCTCGAGATCGGCCTCCATCGACTGCCGGTCGAAGGCCTCTTCGAGCTCGCGATTGCAATAGCCGGTGTAATTACGCTCGGCGCCGCACGCAAAGTTTTCGTAGAATGTCTGGTCCGGATCGTCGAGGCCGTTCTCCCCGAGATTGAGGCCGACGACGAAGTCCTTGCGCATAACCTTGGGATACCAGTTGACGGTATCGATCTCTTCGAGATCCCCGTCGATATAGATCTGCTTCAACTGGTCGATTAGGATGACTGCAGGATCCCGGTATTGCGGGATATTGCGTGTCGATACGGTAATCTTGAGCCGGTTATTGGGACCGTAGCCGTGCTCTTCCATGATCTTCCGTGCGATGCCGCGGTTCTTCGCGACGTCGCCGTCGTAGCCGGGTAGGGTTTGCAGTATTTCCGGCGGCATGCCCCAGATCCCTTCCGGCGGCGGCAGCATGGCGCCCCCGATATCCGCCTTGCCTTCATTGATCGTGTCGATGAAGGCCTTACGGTCCAGAGTCAGCGCCAATGCTCGCCGGATCTCGGGGTCGTTAAAGGGTGGCTTGTCGCGGTTGACGATCAGGTTGCGCGCGACGTTGGTCGGGGTCAGTTCACAGACCGCTTGCGGTGCCTGGCTCTGAATGTCCCGCATCAGCGGAATGGTCAGATTGTAGGGCGTCGTCATGTCGAATTTGCCGGCGATGAAAGCCAGCACTCGCGTCGAGGCGTTCTTGATGATCGTATATTCGATGCCGTCGAGATAGGGACGGTCCTTCTTCCAGTAGTCGGGATTCTTTGCGACCTTGATCGCCTCGTTAGGCTTGAACCCCACCAGCTTGAACGGCCCGGTTCCGATCGGTTGGGTGCGCATTTCGCGCGGAGTGACGTGACAGGGGTAGACCGGAGACCAACCGGAGGCCAATAGCGCGATGAACGAAGGCTGCGGTCGTTTCAGATGGAAGCTGACCTCATAGTCGCCTTTGGTGGCGACTTCCGCGAGGTTCTGGTACCAGGCTTTGCGCGGGTTGAGGCGAAATTTCTCGCCCGTCTTGCCGAGCAACGTATCCCAAGTGCACTTCACGTCATTGGCGGTGAAGGGCTTGCCGTCATGCCATTTGACACCTTCATGCAGCCGGAAGCGCAATTCGGTCTTCGATGAGTCCCAGGACCATTCGGTCGCCAGATCGGGTACGATAGAGCTAAAGCTCGCCTGTGCCACATGTTGATCGAACATGACGAGGTTATTGAAGAGGCCCATCGCAGGACCGAGAGCCGCGAAAGTCACCTCCTCGTGCAGCGACAGGCTGGCGGGACTGTCGAAGTGGTACATTTTAAGAATGCCGCCGGGCTTTTGCGCGAACGCGGCATCAGCGCCCAGCATGCCAACCAACAGTCCGCCCGCCGCTGCGAGCGCGCCGAGGCTCCGCGTCATTTGCTTCTCCTTCATTTGTCCTCCCCACAGTTATTTTTCACGTCCCGGCCGGCGGCACGAAGCAACGGATGAACCCGTTCGGCGTTCGGCAAAGGATCGGCCGTCCATCGGGGTTCTCGCGGGGCAGCACCGCGCGCTCGGGCACAACGACCCAGCGAGCGCCGTCGCCATCGTAAGGTAGTATCAGGACCTCCCAGCCGCCCTCGTTCATCCGCGCTTCCGTCGGCGCGCAGTCACGCATCGAGCAGCAGGATTTTCCATCCGCGGCGGTCAGCGAGCGGTACCATGCCGCAAGCGGGTCGGTTCCCTCGTGCGCCATCGCGGTGGCGGCCGCGCAGCCGATGCAGGCGCCGATCGCCCAACCCAATAGGTTCATCGTTCGATGATGGCGAAGCGCGGGGCAAGCGCGTGGACCGGCTGTCGATCGAGCCACACCTCTTCCATGCGCCAGCCGTTGAAGCGGGGGCCACACCACTCTAGGGTTTCGAGGCTGCAGCGGGAACCCCTCCGACCTTGAAGATCTTGGCGCCCAAGGCCTCTTCGACGCGAGCATTGCGAACCCGAAACAGGCTCGGGCCGACCACTTGGTCCTCACGCATCCCGGCTTCGAATATGCCGACGACTTTGAAAATCCGCAGGGGATCGTAGGTGATACCCACTTCTTTCGCAGCGAAGACGTATACGGTCTCGTCCTGGCCGACCGGCACTTCGCAGCAGTAATTCCCCAGCGCCGAGACCCGACTCAACAAAAAGAACGACAGGTCGGGCATCCCGGCGGGAATGATAAACCCCTGGATGGCGACCTCCTTACCGTTATACGACTGGATCGTCCCGGTCACCTCGGAATTTGCCCGGATCGAGTCGACCAGCTGGGCGAAAGTCAGTCGCGGGATCTCGTCCTGGGCCGCGAGGAGGCCCAGAGGCACCAAAGCCGCAAACAGGGCGGCCAGCAACTCAGGACAGCGGCGCAAGGTTCTCCGCGACCTCCGTGCGATATGCGAGCCAGGCCGGCAGCGCCCCGGCGAGAGTGCCCAGCAGAATGACGCTCGCCAGAACAACCGGTTGTAGGGCGTCGAACAGGAACGGATTGGTCACCAGTCCGCTCCGCGCGGCGATCAACGAGGCGGCGAGGTAGGCGATCGCATGTCCGGCGACGATCCCACCGACGCCGCCCAGTATCGCGAGCAAGAAGGATTCCGTGAGCACGATGCCGAGCACGGTCGCTCGGCGCGCCCCCAAGGCCCGCATTGTGGCGATCTCGCGCTTGCGCTCCAGTGTAGCGCTGTACATCGCGACAAAAACATAGAGCAGCACAATGAGGCCGACGACCGCCAAGATTACTGTCAACGCCTCCTCTACCGTCGCCATTATGTTGAAGATCGTCAACAGCACGCCGCTCGGCAGCGCCGCCTGCGTGTCCGCCGCGATGTTGAACTCGCGGTTGATGCTCGGGAGGTCGGAAATGCGCTTCGGCCGCACCAGGACTGCGGTCAGCGGTTTGACCGCCGACTGCCGCGCGATTTCGTTCATGCCCCAGTAGCTCGGCAGTGAGAGGAAAATCGCGCGATCGTCGGCACCATGGATCGGCCTCAGGATGCCGACCACGGTCAGCGGATACTCTGCCATCTCCTCGCCCTCGTAGAAGCGGTCACCGATCCGCAATCCGGTGCGGCTTGCGGCTTCGGCGCCGAGCACCGCCTCGTAGCTCGGAGCATTCGGGGGATTGTCGCCAAAGAGCCTTCCCGCGGCGAGCGAGAATGTCTTGCGCCGCCACGGATAGGTCGCGAAGTACGCGCTGTTCGTTGCGACATGGCGAAACCCCTGATAGGCGTCCCCGAGCGCGACCGGCACCGCCAATTCGATCCGTGGATCCTGCTGCAGATCCCGATAGGTGGTGTATTTGATGTTGGGGGTTGCGAGGTCCATGCGAAAGACCACGCCGAGCACGAGCTGGGCCGGGCTTCCCTTGGCGCCGATCACAAGGTTGTAGTCGGTGGCGCCTGCGAGAAAGCCGTCCTTGATCCCGCGCGCCAGAACGACGCTGGCGATCACCAGCCCAACTCCAAGGGCGATCGACACGGTGGTCAGGATGCTGGCAACGAGCCGCCCCTGGAGGTATTTGACCGCGACCGTCAGGATCGTCATTGCGGCACCGTCTCGCTGACCGCTGCGCTCTCTCGGGGCTCGGCACGGTTCAAATCGGCCATGTCCAGGACACGATCCGCCCCTTGGAGAGCATCGGCATCGTGCGAGACGAGGAGCAGGGTCTTCTGGTCCTGACGACAAACGGCGAGAAAACTTGCCAATACCTCCTTCGCCGTCCGGGCATCGAGGCTCGCGCACGGCTCGTCGGCGAGTATCAACGGCGCCCCGTTGGCCAGGGCGCGAGCAACGGCCACCCGCTGCTGCTCGCCGCGCGACAGTTGCTGCGGCTTATGCGCAAGCCGCGCCGCGAGGCCCAACTGGGTCAACAGCTCAGCGGCGCGCGAGCGCTGCAGGCGCTTGGGGACGGCGCTCGCGAACATCATCGCCAGCATCACATTCTCGATGGCGCTGAAGGCCGAGAGCAAATTGAAGCTTTGGAACACATAGCCCACCTGCCCGGCGCGAAAGCGGTCGCGGCGCGCCTCCGGCAGGGCGAAGACGTCGGTGTCGTCGACCCGGATCGTGCCGGCAGACGGCACCGCAATGCCGGCGATCAGATTGAGCAGCGTGGTCTTGCCGGAGCCGCTGCGGCCCTTGAGCACGGTGGCGCTGCCGACCGGCAGTGCCAGGTGTTCGATATCGAGCACATCGAGGCTCGCCCCGCCCGCCACCAGAAACGACTTCTTGACATTGCGCAGGACAACCGCCGAGCGGGGGCCCATGGCCGCATCCGATGGGATCGTCAGGCGTGGGCCCTCTAGAGGATGGCGATTGGGTTGACCGGCACGCCGATCCCACCCTTCAGCAGCAGCGGACCCAGGACGAAAAAGAACTCATACGCCCGATCCTTCGCCAGCTCGTCGAGATTGAGGATCTCCATGATGTAGGCGCCTCGGTTCCAGATGAAGTCGACGTGCAGCGGCAGACCGAGAAAGCCGAAGGCCTTCCTGGCGTAATTGGGCTTAGCCGGAAAGCCCCACTCCACTGCCGCGTTGTCCGAGCCGATCGCGACGATGTCCATATCGTTCAAGAATTTCAGGCAATCGGGGCCGACGCCGGGTTGCGGCTGATGCCATTTGGTGTGCGCGGCGTCGAGCCGGCCGGCCGCGTCCGGTTCACCCCAGGTCTTCCGCCAACCCGTTCGCACCAAGAGGATGTCGCCTTTTCGAATCTCTACGTTCTGCGCCTTGGCGGTGTTCTGCAGGTCCTCGACAGTGATCCAATAATCGCTCGGGAGAGGGTCGCTGCCCTTGTATGCGGCGACATCGAGCAGCACACCGCGCCCGACCATCTCGATGACGCTTGCGGCATCGCCTTGCGCGGTGCCGAGGGCCTTTGGCGGCGGCAAGTTGTTGTACAGGGCGTTCTCGCGGTAGATGTGCCCGAGCGTGTCGAGATGCGAGCCGGTGTGGTTGTGCATAAAGGTGAAGCTGGCGGCGCCTTGCTGCCGCTTGGCATCGAACTCCCCTGACTTTGCCGCGACACGGTCATACCCGTCGTTTTCCTGGATGACCTGGATGCCGATGCGCGCCGGCGTGATGACCCGCGGCACGTCGGAGGTGAGCTCTTCACCGAGCGCGTACACCTTTCCCTTCTTCACCAGGAGAGCGGCCTGCGCCACCATCTCCGGCGTGATGTAGTTCAGCATCCCGCGCTTGTCGTCCTCGCCCCAGCGGCCCCAATTGCCGCGTTTTCCCCACTTGCCGGGAACAGTCCACGGCGCTGGTTCGCCGGCTAGCTTGTCATCCTGTGGATATTGCGAGGTTTGCTGCGCCTCCGCCGCCGCGACCGACAAGTACAACATTCCTGCGGCTGCCCCCACGGCGACGAGAATGAACGTCGTGCGATTCACGGCTGATCCCTCCCATAAAGGTTTCCGACCTATTTCTCCGGCGCACACGCATTCCCGGGCAACACGGAGGACACCATCGTCATCTCTCGAGCCAGACGTCTTCCATGCGCCAGCCATTGAAGCGGCTGTTGGTCATCGTTACCAGACCCTTGACCCGCGGCTGCATGCAGCTGGCGAAGCGCGAATAGAGCAGGATCGGCCGCGAGGCGTCGGCCGCCAGCCGGCGCTCGATCTCCCACGCCAGCCCGCGGCGCTTGTCGGGATCGCTCTCCATTGATTGTGCGTCGATCAGCCGGTCGGTCTCTGGATCGCAATAGCCGGTCAGGTTGCGGTCGGCACCGCAGGCATAGTTCTCGTAGAATTTCTGGTCGGGATCGTCGAGGCCGCCGGTGCTAACCTCGACGGCCAGCTTGTAGTCCTTGCGCATGATGCGGGGGAAATAGTTTGCTGTGTCGACCAGATCGAGTTCAGCGTCGACATAGACCTCGCGCAATTGCGAGATCCCGAGAACCGCGGCATCGCGATAGCCGGGGACATTACGGGTCGAGAGCTTCAGCGCCAGGCGGTTGTCGGGGCCGTAGCCGAATTTCTGCATCTTGGCGCGGCCCTCTTCCCGGTTCCTGGCAACATCCGGGCCGTAGCCGGGTAGACCGTGCAGCAGGTCTGCGGGCATGCCCCAGACGCCGTCCGGAGGCGGCAGAAGTGCGCCGCCGACCGTGCCCTCTCCCTGAGCGAGGGTATCGATGAACTCTTTGCGGTCGAGCGCGAGCGCGAGCGCCTGACGCAGCTCCAGCTTGTCGAACGGCGGCACGGTGCGATTGATCAACAGGTCGCGGCTGTTGTTGTCCATCACCACGTCGCAGACCGCCTGCGGCGCCTGGCTCTTTAGGTCCTTGAGCAGCGGGATTCCGGCGAAGGTGAAATCGAGCTTGCCGGCGACAAAGGCCAGAAGCTGCGTCGCCGGGTTGGGGATGATGGTGTATTCGATGCCGTCGAGATAGGGCCGTCCCGGCTTCCAGTAGTCCAGGTTCCGGGTCACCCGGATGTGCTCGTTCGACTTGTACTCGATGAATTTAAACGGGCCGGTGCCGATCGGATGCTGGCGCATTTGCGCGGTCGAGACGTGACATGGGTAGACCGGCGACTGACCCGAGGCAAGCAACGCGATCAGGTAGGGTTGCGCCCGCTTTAGGTGGAAGGTGGCCTCGTAATCGCCGTTGGTGGTGATCTCCTCGACATTGCGATACCACGCCTTGCGTGGATTGATGCGGAATTTGTCGGCGTCCACGCCGCGCAGCCGGTCCCAGGTGCATTTGACGTCGGCCGCGGTGAACGGTTTGCCGTCATGCCATTTCACACCCTGCCGCAGATGGAAGGTAAGTGCTGTTCTGTCCTCGTCCCAGGACCAGTCGGTCGCCAGATCCGCTACAATAGACTGCAGGCTGTTCTGCGGTACATGCTGGTCGAAGACGACGAGGTTGTTGAAGACCCCCATCATCGGAATGCCAGCGGTGATCGTCGATTCCTCATGGATCGACATGCTGGCCGGGCTCGCGAAATCGAGCATCTGCAACACGCCGCCGGGCTTTTGTGCCAATGCCCCATTACTCACAAACAAAGCAGCGAGCAGCGCGCCTCCCACCGCAAAGGCTCGAAACCCGAGTGTCATTTGCCTCCCCGTCACCAACGCTCGCTATTTGTCGAGCCATACATCTTCCATGCGCCAGCCGTTGTAGATGCTGTTGGACATGATCGTCAGGCCCTTCACATAGGGCTGCCGGCAATTCCCAGCCGGCGCGTAGAAGATGATCGGCCGAGCCCCGTCCTCCGCCAATTTCCGCTCGATTTCCCAAACCAACGCCTTGCGCTTCTCCTGATTGGCTTCCATCGATTGCCGGTCGACCATTTTATCCAGCTCCGGATTGCAGTATTTGTTGTAGTTGCCCTCCGCGCCGCACACGTAGTTCTCGTAGAAGTTCTGGTCGGGTTCGTCGATTCCGTTGCCGGTCAGGTTGAGCGCCACCGTGTAGTCCTTGCGGTTGACCTTGGGAAACCACTGGGTCGTGTCGATCGGTTCGAGCTCGGCGTCGATGTAGATCCCCTTCA
Source organism: Allostellaceae bacterium (assembly GCA_045802495.1). GTDB lineage: Bacteria > Pseudomonadota > Alphaproteobacteria > ATCC43930 > CGMCC-115725 > AP-15. The sequence goes on from JBJMQW010000163.1 coordinate 19,139, forward strand.
GCTGGTCGAGGAGAACGACCGCGGGGTCGCGAAACGGCGGAATGTCGCGGGTCGAGACCTTGACCGACAGCCGCTTGTCTGGCCCGTAGCCGAGCCGGCGCATGATGTCCTGCGCCTCCTTACGGTTTTGGCCCGCGTCGGGGCCATAGCCAGGCAATTTGTACAGCACCTCAGGCGGCATGCCCCAGACGCCTTCCGGCGGCGGCAGCATGACACCGCCGACATTGCCCTTTCCTTCGGTGATGATGTCGATAAAGGCCTTACGGTCGAGACTCAGCGCCATTGCCCGGCGCAGGTCAGGATTATTGAAGGGCGAGGCATCCGGGTTGATGATCAGGTTGCGGCTGACATTTGTCGGGTTGAGCTCGCAGACAGCCTGCGGCGACTGATCGGTTATTTGCCGCGTCAGCGGCACCGTCAGGCCGCCGAAAGTGACGTCGAACTTGCCCGAAACGAAGGCCAGCACCGCCGTCGACATATTGCGGATGATCGTATACTCGATGCCGTCGAGGTAGGGCCGACCCGGTTTCCAATAATCGGCGTTGCGCGCCAGCTTGATCGACTCGTTCGGCTTGAATTCGACAAATTTGAACGGGCCGGTGCCGATCGGACGCTGGCGCATGTCACGCGGCGAGACATGGCAGGGGTAGACCGGTGAAAACCCCGAGGCGAGCAGGGCAAGGAAGGCGGGCTGCGGCCGCTTCAATACGAACGTCGCCTCGTAGTCACCGTTGGTGGTGACCTCCTCTAGGTTGCGGTACCAGGCCTTGCGCGGATTGATGCGAAGCTTCTCGCCCGCCTTGCCCTGCAGCAAATCCCAGGTGCATTTGACATCATTGGCGGTAAACGGCTTGCCGTCGTGCCATTTGACGCCCTCGTGCAACTTGAAGGTCAGCCGGGTGCCGTCCTCGTCCCACGCCCAGCTCTTGGCGAGCTCCGGCACGATCGACTGCATGCTGTTCTGCTTCACGTGCTGGTCGTAGATGACGAGGTTGTTGAATACCCCCATCACCGGACGCAGCGAGAAAACGGTGACCTCTTCGTGGATCGACATGCTCGCCGGGCTGTCGATCGAGTAGGACTTCAATATTCCGCCTTGTTTTTGCGCGAACGACGGTTCCACGCTCGACATTGCCAGCAAAAGGCTAACGGCTGCCGCGAACTCTTTCCGCTTCGGCGTCATTTTATTTACCTCCCTTTGCGTAACGCGGGGTCGTCAAACCAGCCGCAGCAGTCTTGGTGGCCATTGTTCGGCCCACTTCAAGAACTGCCATGCATGGGAGGTTAGCACAGATCCGAGGAGGGCTTGCAATCCGGCTAAGGTTGTGAGCAGGCCGCAGTTCGGTGGACCAGCAGGGCGCAATCTGATACGCCCTAAGCCATGATGCTGACCCTCTACAACACGCTGACCCGCCGCAAGGAGGGGTTCGAACCGCTCGATCCGGCCAATGTGCGGCTCTATGTCTGCGGACCGACGGTGTACGACCGCGCGCATATCGGCAACGGCCGCGCCAACGTCGTCTTCGACGTGCTCTACCGGCTGTTGCGCGACCTCTACGGACGCGACCACGTGCGCTACGTGCGCAACATCACCGACATCGAGGACAAGATCAACGCCGCCGCCCGCAAGAACAACGAGCCGATCGCGGCGCTGACGGCGCGGACGACGACGGCCTTTCACGAGGACATGGCCGCGCTCGGCGTTCTGCCGCCCGATATCGAGCCGCGGGCGACGGAATGTATCCCGCAAATGATCGAGATGATCGAGCGGCTGATCGCGAGCGGGCACGCCTATGCGGCCGAGGGCCACGTGCTGTTCTCGGTCCCCTCCGACCCTCACTATGGACAGCTTTCGGGCCGCAGCCGCGACGAGATGATCGCCGGCGCCCGGGTCGAAATTGCCCCCTACAAGCGAGATCCCGCCGATTTTGTGCTGTGGAAGCCGTCCGACGCCGACACGCCGGGATGGGACAGCCCTTGGGGACGCGGCCGGCCAGGCTGGCACATCGAGTGCTCGGCGATGAGCGAGACGCATCTGGGCGAGACCTTCGACATTCATGGGGGCGGTCTCGATCTCGTCTTTCCGCACCATGAGAACGAGATCGCGCAGAGCACCTGCGCGCATGGCGGACGCCCATTCGTCCGGTATTGGATGCATAACGGCATGCTGACCGATGCCGGCGCCAAGATGTCGAAATCGCTCGGCAACATTCGCACCGTCCGCGAATTGCTGGACGAGGCTCCGGGCGAGGCGATCCGTCTCGCGCTCCTCACCGCGCATTATCGCGACCCGCTCGACTGGACAAGCGACAGATTGCGCCAGGCGCGGCACACCCTCGACCGCTTCTACCGCGCGCTGACCTTGCCGCGCGATGTGGTTTTCGAGCGGCATGGCGCAGCCGACGCGGCGCTGCAGCCGGTCCGCGAGGCGCTCCAAGACGATCTGAACACGCCTCTTGCCTTGACGCACCTCCATCAACTCGCCGGCGCGATTAACCGCACGAGCTCCGACGCCGAACGGTCCGCCTTGCAGAGGGCACTGGAAGCCGGCGGCCAGCTGATGGGTCTCCTCGGTCAACCGCCTCTCGATTGGCTTCAGGGCAGCGACAAGGCTGAGGCCGATCGAATCGAGCAGCAGATTGCCGCACGGGCAGCGGCGCGCCGCCAGCGCCGATTTGGCGACGCCGACAAGATCCGTGCCGCCCTGGCGGCCGAAAACATCATCCTCGAGGACAAGCCGGACGGCACCACGGCTTGGTGGCGGAAGGACTGACCATGGCCGGCACCGATCGTCGCCGCCAGACGGCGACAGCCGGTCCGGCGATCGTTCTGGTCGAGCCTCAGCTTGGGGAAAATATCGGCACCGCAGCGCGCGCGATGATGAATTGTGGGCTTGACGATTTGCGGCTGGTGCGGCCGCGCGACGGCTGGCCCTCCGACAAGGCCATTGCGGCGGCGAGCGGCGCGGACGCGGTGCTTGCCAAGGCGCGGCTCTATCCGAACGTGCCGTCGGCTATCGCCGACCTCGTTCACGTCTACGCGGCGACGGCCCGCGACCGCGGCATGGTGCGGCGCGAAGTGACCCCGCGGCACGCGGCGCAGGAGATGCGCGGCTGGCTGGCGGCGGGCGAGCCTTGCGGTGTTCTGCTCGGGCCGGAACGAACCGGCCTCCTCAACGAAGACGTGTCGCTTGCCGATACCGTCCTGACAGTGCCGCTCAACCCCGGCTTCTCGTCCCTGAACCTCGCCCAGGCGGTGCTGATCATCGGTTATGAATGGTTCACCTCGACAGCGTCAGCGCGACCCGAAGTCCTGCGGCGCGGGGGCAGCCGGCCGGCCGCCAAACAGGAGCTGCTGAACTTCTTCGAGCACCTCGAGGAAGAGCTGGTCCGCAACGGCTTTCTGCGCAATCGCGAGAGCCGTCCCAGCATGGTGCGCAATCTGCGCAGCCTCTTTCAACGCGCGCAATGCACCGAACAAGAGCTGCGTACCCTGCACGGCGTCGTCACCGCTTTCGCCGGGCCGCGGCAACGTAAAGAACAACTGCGCGAGGGTATCGAACATGCCGAACCTGACTTATAAAACTGCTCTGATCGTGGGCGCCGGATCGGGCTTGAGCGCGTCATTGGCGCGCCTGTTCTCCCGCGAGGGTCTGCGGGTCGCGCTTGCCGCGCGCGATTCAGAGAAACTGGCGCCGCTTTGCGCGGAGACTGGCGCCAAGGCTTTTGCCTGCGATGCGATTGACGCCGCCCAAGTGACGCAGATGTTCCGGGCGGTGGAGGCCGCGATCGGCGCTCCGGACGTCGTCGTCTACAATGCGAGCGCGCGGGCCCGCGGCCCGGTGGCCGAGCTGGTGCCGGCCGAGGTGGAGCGGGCGATCATGGTCAGCGCCTATGGAGGGTTCCTCGTCGCCCGCGAAGCGGTGTCGCGGATGCTGCCCAAGGGCCACGGAGCCGTTCTGTTCACCGGAGCGTCGGCGAGTGTCAAAGGCTACCCGCTGTCCGCTCCGTTCGCGATGGGCAAATTCGCGCTGCGCGGCCTTGCCCAGAGCATGGCGCGCGAGCTGGCGCCGCAGGGCATCCATGTCGGCCACTTCGTGATTGACGGGGCGATCCGCAATCCGGGCCGCACGGAGCCGGCGGACCGTCCCGACAGCATGCTCGATCCCGACGCGATCGCAGCATCCTACCTGCATGTGCTGCAGCAGCCGCGCTCGGCCTGGACCTGGGAAGTCGAGCTGCGGCCCTGGGTCGAGCGCTTCTAGCCGGCCGGGGCGGCAGCCATCGCCATACAGGAAGAGAGCACCGCCTCGACCGACAGGTCGGCCAAATTCGGTTCCGTCAGCACCCGGACGATTTTGCCGCGCGGCGCGCATAAGCTGGGATCGGACGCTCGCGAGAACAAAACCACGACCGGCTTTCCGCCGGCGGCGGCGACATGTGTGGCGCCCGTGTCGTTACCGACGGTGAGGCTTGCCGCCCGCGCCAGGGCGGCAAGTCCTGCGACATCGGTCCGGCCGATGAGGTCGACCGCCTCGGGGCACAGATCGAGGATCGTGCGGCCCAGACCGGCTTCGTCTTGAACCCCGACCAGAACAGGCAGGTAATCGGCCTGATAGAGACGCTGGGCCAGGCGACCGTAATGCGTGGCCGGCCAGCGCTTCGCCAAATGGCGCGGCGACGAGCCGGGGATCAGCACCGCAAAGCGCCTGCCGGCAATCGCCGGCGGCAACAGCCCGGCTGCCGGCAACCAGGGGGTCACCGAAGCCGGGTGGATCCCGCACATCAGCAGCTGCTCGGCCTGCCGGTCCATCGTATGCTGCCGGTCTCGCCCGAGATTTGCGTGCGGGTGAGTGCATCGCCACGCTACCCCCGACCATTCCGGCATTCGGCTGGGGAGGAAGAAGGAGGCGTAGAGCCAGGTCCGATCGGAGGTCTGAAAATCGTAGACACGGTCGAACCGGCCGCGCCGCAGGGCGCGGCGGAGGGCGAGCCAGCCCCTGAGATCGAGCGGCTTTGGACGATGGTCGATGATGACGTCGTCGAATAATCTGGTCTGGACGGCCAGCTCGGCAAAACGAGCCGTCGTCAGCAATGTGATCCGATCATCGGCGTGATGGCGACGGATTTCCGGCATTGGCCCCAGCACCTGAATGAAGTCGCCGAGGGCGCCGAGCTTGATGACCAGGATCTCCCGCGACCCCGTCCGGGCAATTTTCCGAGACGGCTTCAACCCGGCGAGAGCGGCCAGATCGATGTGCCGCTCGAGCTCCTCGAAGGCCTGAAAGACGGCGGCGTGCGCGCTCATTTCGGCCTTGCCGATGCCGGCGAGCAGTCTCTCGATCAGCTGTTCCGCGGCCACGGCGGCCGAGGAATCCCTGGCCCGGCTGATTGCTCCACGAGCCTTCCTCAGGCGGTCTTCCGACACCACGATTTGCCCCCTGGAACGCCGGCCGATGACGGGTCCGGTGATCAGATGGGCAAGGCCGATTTCTAGACCATCCTCCGGACCCTTCACCAACGCATCCACGTCGCGCGCCACAAGGTAGCGCCGGTCGCGAAAAACGCGCGCTTCGTTCCAAGCGAAGAACGCATTCAGCGGCGTGCCCGGCGGGAATGATTTAGCATCCAGGCCAATTGGGAAGAGAAGCGTCAAGCGAGCACCGCCGGCCCTGCGCGGCGTCTCAAACCAGTTGACGTAATAGGCGTCCGGACCATGTTCTTGCTGCCGTAGTGTCCCCCGTCGGCAAATGCCGTATCCCCGACGTCGTCACCTTGACCGCGCATGCCACAACCCCGCGCTAATCGCTCTTTCGGAGAGATGCCGGTTTAAGGCATCGTGCCGCTTTTGTCGGAGAGCGACCGGGATCGCGATGTTCAAAGCCGAGGCTCGCTGGCTCCGCGAGGCGCTCGAAGCCTTTCCCGTGGAGCGGTTATCGCCTCTGCTCAACCTGGGCAGCAGCTCGGCGGAGGTTCGCGAAACCGTGCAGCCTTGGATCGAAGACGAGCTTTTTTGCCCGCTCCGCGATCGCGGCATCGAGGTCATCCATGTCGATAAGCGCCGATCGCCGGGCGTCGACGTCCAGGTGGATCTGACCGATGCGGCCGATGTGCGTCGCTTGGCCGACATCCGGTCAAAGGCCCTGCTTTGCTGCAATCTGCTCGAACACGTCCATGAACCGCGGCGGCTCGCCCAAAATTGCCTGGAACTCCTTCCGACCGGCGGTCTTGTCTTTGTCACGGTGCCGTTCAGCTATCCCCACCACCGCGATCCGATCGATACGATGTATCGACCGAACCCCGCCGAGCTTGCCGGCCTGTTCACCGGCGCGCTACTGGTCGAAGGCATGATTCTCGGGGCCGGAGTGTCCTACCGCGACACGGTGCGGCAGCGGCCCTGGATCCTGCTGCGCCATGTTGCGCGCTTTCCCGTGCCGTTTCTGTCTTTCGAAAAATGGAAGCGCTCAATGGCGCGGCTCTATTGGCTGGCTGCCGAGTATCGCATCAGCTGCGCGGTGTTCGAGAAGCTCTAAACCCACGGTTCACGAGCGCTTGGCGTTTTGCGCCCGCTTGATCGCTTGAACCACCGCGGGGCGGCGGCTCTCGGCGGCCCAGCCCGCCGCGTCGCGGCCGGTAAAGTCGGTCTTTGTGACACTGGCGCCTTTGGCCAGCAATGCTTGCACGACCGCGATGTTGCCTTGGCTCGCGGCCATCATCAGCGGCGTCATGCCGTTCTTGTTCTCCGCGTCGACGGCGGCCCCGACATCGAGCAGAAGCTGTGCCGCGTCGGGCTCGTTACGCTCCGCTGCAAGGTGCAGGGGCGTGTTGCCGAGCTTGTCCTTTACGTCGAGCCTGGCGCTGGCCTTGATCAGTATTGCGATGATCGTTAGATTGCCGTTCATTGCGGCGTAGTGGAGCGCCGTTCGCGAATCGCCGTCGGCCTGGTTCGGATTGCCGTCGCTGGCAAGCAGAGACCTCACTCGAGCAGCGTCGTTCGATTGCGCAGCCCGTGCCACATTTGCCCAGTAGTCGCCGAAGGGGTTGATCTGCGCATAGGTGACGGAACCGTTGACAACGACGCCCAGCACCGCGACGGCGACGAGGACGGTCAGCCGCGTTTTCATAACATCCCCCTTTCACAAGCCCAGATGAATGACGCCACGGTTGTCCGATCTTAGCAAAACCGGTGCGGATGACTACGTTGCGATCGGCCTCTCCTTGCATGCCGGGCAGATAGTCCGATCGTGATCGACAGCGCGCTTCTTGGTCTGCCGGAGTTCGAGCCGGGCAGCGTCTGGCTCGTCGGGGCGGGTCCGGGCGATCCCGGGCTGCTCGCCGCGTTGGCGCTGCATGCCCTATCTCATGCGGATGTCGTGGTCTACGACGCGCTGGTCGATCGGCGCATCTTGCGCTTGGCCCGGGAAGGCGCGACGCTCGACTATGCCGGCAAGCGCGGCGGCCGTCCCTCGCCGACCCAGCCGGACATCTCGGCACGGCTCGTGCGGCTGGCGCAGACCGGCAACCGGGTGCTGCGGCTGAAGGGCGGCGACCCGTGCGTATTCGGGCGGGGTGGAGAAGAAGCGCTGGCGCTTGCCGCGGCGGGCATACCATTCCGCATCGTTCCGGGGATCACGGCGGGGATCGGCGGGCTCACCTATGCCGGCATCCCGGTCACGCATCGCGATACGAATTCCGCCGTTACCCTCGTCACCGGCCATGACAGCGGCGGTGAGGTGCCGGGCGGGCTCGATTGGGATGCCCTCGCCCGCGGCTCGCCGGTTCTCGTTCTGTACATGGCGTCACGGCACCTGCCGGACATCGTGAAGCGGCTGCTGGCCGCCGGCCGCCGATCCGACGAACCGGTGGCGATCATCAGCCGGGCCACGACACCCGAACAATCGGTGTTGGTGTCGACCCTTGGAGAAATTGTCGGCGCGGCGGTCGATATCCCTGTTCCGGCGATCGTCGTAATCGGGGAGGTCGTGCGCTTTCGCGCGGCACTCGACTGGGTCGGGGCCTTGGAAAAGAAACGACCGTGAGACCCCGCAGGTGTAAAAACGACGGATAGGCTCGCCGCCGGCATATCGTATACACAATCAAAAGTTTAGTGTATTATGACACTCCGCTGCATCTGCAGCGGGTCTGCAGCGAAAGCTCTCCCTCAGGTTGTAGCGCCGATCGATGAACGCCCTCGCACGGGCGCGCAGGGCGGCGGGTCCAACGCGGTGAACCGCTGCACGTCCGAACTATGCCGCACCAACAAGGCAATTTTGGGATGACGGCTCGCGAACCGCGCGCTCGACGCTCTCGGAGATGCCGGGACCGGGCTAACACGGCACCCCGCGCGATGGTATGTTGGCGTCCGCGCCAAAATGGAACCGAGCGGAGGTGGAGATGAAACTCGGCGTAGCCCTTCCGATTGTCGACATCGGGGGCGGACCGGCGGCCCTGCGGGAATTTGCCCAGGCAGCGGAGGAGATCGGCTATCACGGGATCGCCGCGCCGGACCACGTGCTCGGCGCCAATGTCGCCAGCCGCCCCGGCTGGAGCCAGCCGCGCGCCCGCTCGACCGATCTCTACCACGACCCGTTCGTGCTGTTCGGGTTTCTCGCCGGCTGCACCAATATCGGCGATTTCTCGACCCAGGTGTTGATCCTGGCGCAGCGCCAGACCGTGCTGGTCGCCAAGCAGGCGGCCTGCCTCGACGTCCTGTCGGGAGGGCGGTTTCGGCTCGGCATCGGGGTCGGGTGGAACGAGATCGAGTTCACGGGGCTCAATGAGAATTTCCACAATCGCGGCCGCCGCTCGGAAGAGCAGGTCGAAGTCATGAAGGCGCTGTGGGCCGAGCCGCACGTCACCGTCAAAGGCAAATGGCACACGATCGAGGATGCCGGCATCAACCCGAGGCCCTCCGGGCGCACGATCCCGTTATGGTATGGCGGTCACGCCGATGTGACCTTGCGCCGCTGCGCCCGATGGGGCGACGGCTGGATGCCGCTCGCCTATCCGCCCGGCGAGGAAGCGCGCACGGCCTTTGCGACGCTGCACCGCTATGCCGAGGAAGCCGGGCGCGATCCGGCGGCGATCGGCATCGACACGCGGGTCTCGGCCGGCGCCGGCGCCGAGGCCGAATGGCGCGGGGAGGTGCGGCTCTGGAAATCGCTCGGCGTCACGCACCTGACCCTGGCCAATTACTACGAGAG
>JBJMQW010000001.1:0-2203 GCA_045802495.1 Allostellaceae bacterium
CACCGAAGCATGGCGATGCCCTGCTCGCCGGTCTTGTCCGGTGTCGCCGCTGCGGGCGCAAGCTGACGGTCCGCTACACCGGCACGAAGCACAATATCCCGCGCTATTCCTGTCATCGGGGTCTGCTTGATGCGGATTCCGGGGGAAGTCGCCGTGCGCTGGGCAGAAGCCAGCGCGATCCAGCGGGGGAGGGACCCGCCGGGGTAAGGCCTAGCGAGCCGCCTCGTAGTGAGTGTTGCGGGTGCGACCGGTAACGGCGCGGCCGAAGCGTACACAGCAAGCCCGTGGGGTGTGGGATTGAGCCACGTAATCAATGAGATCGCAGAGGCCGAGACAGTGGCGACCGTCGAAGGCTACATGTGCGGTACCGTCATCGCGAGGCACCGTCGCTCTGCCGGGGTCGAAGGCCACATCGCGCAGGCAAGGATCGCACTGGAACCCAGGAAGCCCTGGTTGATCCGCCGGGTGGTCACCGGCGGGTGCAGGCGGCGAGGGACAACCGGAGCCGTCGGCATGAGATCAGGGTGGCGGATCGAGGCGTAGTACTGGTGATGGGGGCGAAGGCAACGAGCCAACCGGAGGGAAGGCCTCGACCCGAGGTAGGACCGGGCGAAGAAGCGAGGGGCCGGACACAGGGCCGGGGATCTCTGCCAGCCAGACTCGTCCGGGTCAACGCGGCGGCGCGACGATCGCGCCACACCCGGTTCACGGCACTGCTGCACCATGTCGACGAGGCGGCGCTGCGGCGCGCGTTTCATCGGCAGCGGCGGGCGGCCAGCGCCGGCGTCGACGGGGTCACGGTGGATGCATACGAGCAGGAACTGGAGGGCAATCTCCGGGCCCTGTGCGACCGTGTGCATACCGGACGATACCGGCCACAGCCGGTGCGTCGAACCTACATCCCGAAGGCCGATGGAGGGCGACGGCCGCTCGGTGTCCCGACGCTTGAGGACAAAATTGTCCAGAGCGCGGTCGCCGAAGTGCTGAGCGCGATCTACGAGGCCGATTTCCTGGGCTTCAGCTACGGCTTTCGGCCGGGCCGAAGCGCGCATCACGCGCTGTGCGCCCTGCACACGGCGCTGATGACCCGGAAGGTGCTCTGGGTGCTCGACGCGGACATCCGCAGCTTCTTCGACTCGGTTGACCACGAGTGGTTGTTGCGGGTGATCTCGCACCGGATCGCCGATCCTCGTATCCTCAGGCTGATCGGCCAATGGTTGCGAGCCGGCGTGATGGAGGGTGGCGAGTGGACGGACGCCCTCGAAGGCACGCCTCAGGGAGCGGGCATCAGCCCGCTTCTCGCCAACATCTTCCTGCATTATGTGCTCGATCTTTGGGTCCATCGCTGGCGTCGTCGTGCGCACGGCTGCGTGTCGGTCGTGCGCTATGCCGACGACTTTGTAATGGGCTTTGAGCGCGCGACCGATGCACGGCGGATGGCAGCGGACCTCGCGGAGCGGCTGGCCAAATTCGGCCTGAGGCTGCACGAGGACAAGACCCGGCTGATCATGTTTGGCAAGTTTGCTTCCCAAGAACGTGCACAGCAGGGTCTGCGGCGGCCCGAGACGTTCGACTTTCTTGGCTTCACGCATTACTGCGCGTCGAGCCGAGACGGTCGGTTTGTTGTCAAGCGGAAGACGCAAAGGAAGCGGATGATCCGCAAGCTCAAGGAGCTGCGGCTCGAGGCCAGGCGGCGCATGCACTGCCCGGTATCTGAACAGCGCGAATGGCTGAGCGCTATATTGCGCGGCCACTTCGCGTATTACGGACTGCCGAGCAACATACGATCAATGGCCAGCTTCGCCTTGGAGGTGAGAAAGCTCTGGTATCGGGTGCTGACCCGAAGAAGCCAGAACCACGGCATGACCTGGGCCCGGTTTAACCGGCTGCTCGCGATCTTTCCGCTTCCGAGGCCGATTATCACTCGCGCATGACGTGTTCCAACGCTACGCCGCGGTACACCTCGGGAGGAGCCGGATGCGGGAAAGCCGCACGTCCGGATCTGTGAGGGGGGCGGGGAGCAATCCTCGTCCCTACTCGACCGCGAATCCGCGATGATGTCGCCCTCCATTCCGATTTGATCTCGGCCATTCTGATTTGAAATCGGCCACCACCCTCGAGGTGGCCTCATCGCCCGACCGCTGGTTGGGGACCGGCTTTGCTCGTCGTGGGAACGATGGGGGCGAGCCGATGCCAGCCGAGA
>JBJMQW010000164.1:0-2260 GCA_045802495.1 Allostellaceae bacterium
CAACGCCGCAAGCGCTGCGCAATGCGGTTAGGCGTGTCCTCGATACACAGAGCTATCGTGCGCGTGCGTCGCTCATGGCCCAGGAGTTCGCGCGGATCGACACCCGCGCGGAGATCCTCCGGATTGTGGGCAGTCACGCATACTGCAGTTGATGGTCCATGCGCTGCCATGAGGGGACCCACGTAGTTCTGTTCAACGACCTCTCGCGCGCCCATCTTCTCGGGTCGCAAGCAACGATCTCGGCGGCGCCGTCATCGCATCTGGGGCTCACTCGAGATCGTTCGCTAGTGCCGACGCAGCGGCCCAGGGCCGGTCAAACATTAAATGTTCGAGGGTGTTGAGGATCGCGCCGCCGGCGCTAGTCTAGTGTGCGTCCATAAACGCATGTTTTGAGCACGATAAAAGGCGGCAGACACGTTTGTTCGGATGTTGCGAGATGACATTTCGCGCTGCCGTAGCAGCCCGCGAGAGAGGACTCGGTTAACGTGCACTGGGAGGCGCGTCAGGTGACGTTGATCGCGGTTGCCATGCTGCCGGAGCGGGTGGGGCTCTATCGCGGTTTGAGGCGGGCCCACAGCACCAGATTGTGGGCCACCACGGCGGACCAGATGTAGGCCTTGAAGTGTTCGAGACCGCGCCAGGTGCAGCGGGCGGCGCCGTAGGCGCGCTTGAGGCAGGAGATCGCAGCCTCGATGCCGGCGCGGAAGCTGCGCAGGCGGCGGTAGACCCAAGGGCTCTTGACCATGTCGGCAACGGCGATGCCGCACTTCTTGTGAAAGGCGACATCACTGACGCCGCGGAGCTTGGCGGCGACGAGATTGGTGCGGCTGGCGTAGGCCCCATCGGCGGCGGTCTGCCGCGGCGGCGCGCCGCTGCGGGCGATGTGGCGATCGAGCATCGGCAGGAAGCGCTCGGCGTCGGCGGGATTGCCGGTTTCGATGACGACATCGAGGATCAGCCCGCTCCTGCCCGTCGCCAGATTGAGCTTGTGGCCGTACTGAACCTGACGACCGCCCTTGACGATGATGTCGGCGTGCGGCTCGAACAGGCTGACCAGTTTCTCGCCCGCCGGCACCGTCTCGCCATCGAACACGCGGCGTTGGGTCTGGGCGATGAGGCGCGCGATCAGCGGCAGATAATGGTCGACCTCAGCACGCCAGCGCTTGACGGCCGTCTCGGCGCTCTGCGTCAGCCCGGCGGCGACTGCCTGCAGTTCGGCCCGGCTGCCCTGGGCAGCGGCGATCAGCTCGCGATAGAGCTGGCGCTTCTTGTCCCGCCCGCGGCTGTATTCGATGGCGCGTGCCCGCTTCTTGGCCAAGCGCCGACGGTCGCGCCACCAGATCGCCGGCACCCCGGGTAACGCGTCGGCGCGGCACAACAGCCGGGTCATGATCCGCACCGCATCCCATAACAGCGCGCTGTCGCTGGGCTGATGCATCAGCGCCGCAGTGACCGTGCTGTCCAAGCGCACTGTCGCGCCGCTCTCCAGCCGGTCTCGTTTGGCGCTGGCCAACAGGACCTGGTTGACCGCCTCCCAGGTCGCGGCGCCAATCGCCGCGATCGTGTGGTGCAGCACCGACTTCTTCGGCGACCACGCCAAGGCCAGGCGGGCAAAAGCGCGAAACGAGGCCGAATCCTCGAGGTGAAAGGCCAGCTCCTCGTAACTCAGCTGGCGCTGCTGCTTGAGCAGGGCACAGCGCAGCACGCTTTCCGCCGGCAATCCTCGCCGGCCCGTCTCCCGCACTCCCTGCCGGCGCAGATCGCCCGCCACCAACCCGATCAGTTCGGGCTGGCCATCCAGCCATTGCGACATCGCCTTCAGCTCGCAGCCGATCTCGTGCTGCGCAAACACCTCGAATATAGTGGCTTGGACGGTGCGTTCCTGACGCATTGTCGGCTCCGGCGGTAAGGGTCGGTTTTCGAAATGCACTGGCATGCACTCGCAACTTACCCGAAACCGGCGGGCCTTGCTTCGATAAAATCGCGATTGATTCAACGATTCCAAAAACTTAGAGTTTCCGGATGGGCACTAGTCTAAGGAACATTCCCGAGGAATACTTCTTTACGGGGGTATTAATGAAATCTTCAATTTCGGAGAATTCGACAATGCTCGATGCCTTTCGGGCGATCTCGCGATGGGTCATGCCGAGGATCGAGCCGTTCAAAAAAATATTTTCACGCCCGGTGAGATCCGGATGGAAGCCGGCACCGAGCTCGATCAACGAGGAAAGACGGCCGTACGACGTTATCGTGCCCTTGC
>JBJMQW010000165.1:0-27797 GCA_045802495.1 Allostellaceae bacterium
GACATGGACGGCGAGACGCTTCTCCCCAGGATCGAGGCTCGGCCCCTTCGGCACAGCCCAGCTCTTCAAGACGCCATCGAGTTCGAGCCGGAAATCGTAGTGCAGCCGCCTTGCCGCGTGCTTTTGGATGACAAAGGAGAGCCCGCGATCGGCTTGCCGGTGCGCCGCCGCCTCGCCCGCCGGTTCCGGCGTCCTCCGGAAATTCCGTTTGCGTCTGTATTCCTCGAGCGCCATGCCGCCAGCCGATAACCGGTGAGCCGATAAACAGATATTGTTCAGCAAACGCCCGCATCAACGCGAGGTTCTGCGGTTGGCTCGTGCTAAGGTTCACATTCGCAGCAGCGTGGAGGCGACGGAGGCGCTCAATGGCGGAACGGATCGAGCGGCGTTTGACGACGATCCTTGCCGCTGACGTTGCCGAATACAGCCGGTTGATGCGATGGCGCTGGCAATCCTGCACCGCCGAGGTCCGAGATGACGACATCACCAGGCCAGCCGCGATGTTCTGCGCTGGTGATCATCGCCAACTACAGGAGGCCGTGTGAGGTTTGTAGATCGCCGTCGGCGACAAGCAAAGCGGGTCGCCGCTGGCGAACCGGTCGATCGGCGTACGGAAAAGGAACCCTGACGATGTCCCACAGTTCAGAGATCGGCATAAGCCTGCCGATCAGCCTCCGAAGACCACTCGTCGAACGTCGCGAACGGGTCCTCGACCGGCCGCCGATCGTTCTTCGTCAAGATCACGCGCTCGCCCTCGATGCTATAGACGAGCTCGTGCCCCGCTTTAGACGGAGCGCAGTCCGCACGCGAGCCGGGATCATCGTTTGCGCTTTGCTGGTCAGCTTGCTCGTAATTATCGACCTGCCTGATGACGTCGTCTCGATGGAGAATGTAAGGAAATTCCTTACATTGGTCAGCGCCGACCGCCCCCTCTGACATGTAGGTGCGCGGGGTCCGCACCTGGATGCCTCCGCCAGCCAGCGCATATTCTTGAGGGGCTGCGAAGGCCGGTTGGCAGGGCTGATCGCGACGCTTAAGCTGGCTGCAAGGCCCACGAACAATCACTGACACGGCCATGAAGATCAAATCCGTCCGGGGTTACTGGGTGCACATCCCGATCTCGCCGGAAAAGCAGCATATGAGCGATTTCGGCCGGACCACCTCGTTCGACGCGACCCTCGTGGGCATCGACACGCAGTGCGGCCTGACCGGGTGGGGCGAGGCCAAGGCTCAGGCATCGTCGGGCAGCTTTATCGTCGAATATTCGCTTGGCGCCAACCCGCTGCTTCACGACCTCGTCGAGGAGGCGTTCCCGCTGCAGGGCGGGGAGATCCAGGTCCCCGACCGACCCGGGCTCGGAATCACCGTGCGCGAGGCTTTCCTCGCAGATCATACCGTACGATGAAGGCGCTGTTCCTCGGCAATGTCGCGGCCGATACGGCGAACGGCATCAAGACAGACTTGCCGCCCGGTCTGGACGTCCAGATTTTCCCGGACCCGCAACAATTATTGCAGTCGCCGGATGCTGCGGCCAATGCCGACATTCTTGTCAGCAACCACTGGTGTGCCGAGTATCCGCTGGCGCCCAATCTGCGGCTCGTGCAATCGGTCGCCACCGGCATCGATTTGATCGACCTCGCGGCGTTGCCGCGCGGCGTCGCGATTTGCAACGCCTTCGGACACGAAACCGCGATCGCCGAATACATCATCATGACATGGCTGGCGCTGCATCATAGCTTCGCGGAAATATCTGGCGAATTCCGCCAGCGCGGCTCCTGGCGCACCAGTTGGGTCGAGAGCGGCGCACCTCATGGCGAGGTGCGCGGCACGACGCTCGGGATCGTCGGCTACGGCCGCGTCGGGCGCGAAGTGGCGCATCGCGCGGCAGGGTTCGGTGCTCGTATCCTCGCCGCCAACCGGACCGCGCGCGAGGCCGGCGCCGGAGTCGAACGCGTGTATCCGCTCACGGAGCTCGACCAGATGCTGCCGCAGTGCGACACCGTCGCTCTGTGCACTGCGCTAGGTCCCGAGACGACGGGGCTGATCGATGCGCGCCGTCTGTCGCTGATGAAGTCGACTGCGTTCCTCATCAACATTGCGCGCGGACAGGTGATAGACGAGGACGCGGTTTACGCGGCGTTGCGCGACCGCAGGATCGGGGGCGCCGCGCTCGACGTGTGGTGGCAATATCCGACCGCCGACGAGCCCGAGCGGCGCGGCTCACACTATCCGTTCCACGAATTGCCCAACGTCATCGTCACGCCTCACAATTCCGGCTGGACGAGCGGTATGGTGCGGCGGCGTTGGGACGAAATCGCTGAGAATATCCGTCGTTTCGTGCATGGTGAAAGCTTAATAAACATCGTCGCGAGGACCTGAGTTTGAGGAGCACATGAAAACATTGTTTCTCGGCGGACTTGCCGCGCGTGTGGCGCCGCGCATCATTGGCAAGATGACGGAAAAACTGGACGCGACTGTCCTTGCCGATCTCGGCGACATGCAGCGAATGATGCCCGCGCTGGCCGAGGCCGAGATCGTCGTCGGCCACATCTGGCGAACGGATTTCCCCGAGGCGCCTCGGCTCAAGCTGCTGCAAGCCGCGACGGCGGGCACAGACATGATCGATCTGCCGTCATTGCCGCGCGGCATCACACTGTGCAACGTCTTCGGTCACGAGCCGGCAATCGCCGAATACGTGATGATGACGATATTGGCTCTGACGCTCCGGCTCTTCGACACCGTAACTGATTTCCGCAATGGATCATGGGCGGCCCATCAGCCGGCCGGCGGCTCGCCGCACGGTGAGGTGTTCGGCAAGACCGTCGGGATCGTCGGCTATGGAAGGATCGGCCGCGAGGTCGCGAAGCGCGCGGCCGCCTTTGGTTGCAAGGTTGTCGCCGCCAACCGCAGCCCGATTGCCGACAAGGGCGGCGCGTCGGAGATCTATCCGCTTGCGGAGCTGGATCACATGCTGCCGCAATGCGATGTGCTTCTCATCGCGGCCGGTCTCGGGCCTGAGACGAGAGGGCTGATCGACGCCCGCCGATTGTCGCTGATGAAAGCGACTGCATTGCTGATCAATATCGGCCGTGCTGCAATCGCGGACGAGGAGGCGCTTTACGCCGCCCTGAGCGGCAATCGCCTCGGAGGTGCGGCGCTTGATGTCTGGTGGCAGCATTGGAGCCCCGAGCATCCCGACCGGCGCCCGTCGCGGTTTCCGTTTCACGAACTGCCGAACGTGCTGATGACGCCGCATTGCTCGGGGTTTACTGAGGGCACCGCCGACCGCCGCTGGGGCGACCTCGCCGCCAATCTCGACCGCTTCGCTCGCGGCGAGCCGCTGGCGAATGTCGTTCTCACAACTTGAGGGATACGTCATGGCCGACGAGATTGCCTTTATGCCCGCGACGCGATTGCTGGCGCTCTATAGCAGCAAGCAATTGTCACCGGTCGAAGTAATCGAGGAAAGCCTGCGTCGCCTGGAGAGATACGAGGGCGCGACGAATGCTTTCGTGCTCTACGACCCGCACACCGCGCTGGCGATGGCCCGCGCATCGGAGGGACGTTGGCAAAGGGACGAGCCGCAGGGCCTCCTCGATGGCGTGCCGGTGGCGCTCAAGGACACTGTGTTCGCCAGAGGGTGGCCGCGGCTGATCGGCTCGCGCACGATCGATCCGAACCAGGACTGGCACGAGGATTCGCCGATCACGGCGCGGCTCCGCAGCGATGGCGCGGTATTCTTCGGAAAAACGACGACCCCTGAATTTGGCTGGAAGCCGGTGACCGACTCGCCGCTGAGCGGGGTCACTCGCAACCCGTGGGATCTCGACCGCACGCCCGGCGGCAGCAGCGGCGGGAGCGCCGTTGCGGTATTGGCGGGCATCTGTCCGCTCGCAGTCGGCAGCGACGCTGGCGGTTCAGTCCGAATCCCGGCCGCGTTTTGTGGGATTGTCGGATTGAAGCCAACCTTCGGTCGCGTGGCAGTCTATCCGCCATCGGCGTTCGGCGATGTCGCCCATATGGGGCCGATGGCGCGCACCGTCGAAGACGCGGCGCTGATGCTCGACGCCAGCAAGGGGCCGGATTCGCGCGATTGGCACAGCCTGCCTGATGACGGAATTTCTTATTACGACAGCGTACGGAAAGGCTCGATGAAGGGTAAGCGGATCGCTCTGTCGCCAACCCTGGGCTTTGCCGAGCCGACCCCGGCGGTGCGTGCCGCGGTCGAACATGCGGGTGAAATTTTTGTCGAGCTCGGAGCTACTGTCGAGCCGGCCGACCCGTTCGCCCATTCTCCACTTCCGATCTTTCAAACCCTCGCTCTGGGAGCCTTTTGGAACTTACTGCGAGCGCAAACGCCCAAGGCCGCCACGGTGATGGATCCGGGTCTTGTGGAGCTCTGCCGCCGCGGGGAAGCGATCACCCAGGAGCAATATATCGCTGCAGTGAGCCAGCGTGCAGCCCTCGGTCAGGCACTGCGACAGTTCTTCGATCGCTACGACGTTCTGCTCTCACCGACCATGCCGATCCCGGCAGCCTACGCCGATCCGCGGGAGGACGGGCTGCCAAACCCGAACAACTATACGAGCTGGATGCCCTATACCTCGCCGTTCAACCTCACAAAGAACCCGTCTTGTTCGATCCCGTGCGGCTTCGCCGACGGGCTGCCGATCGGATTGATGGTGACGGGCCAGCTGTACGATGATCTCGGTGTGCTGCGGGCCTGCCGGGCTTATGAAGAAGCGACCGGCCCGGCTTGGCCGAGCCCGAAGCTCATCGAACGTCTAGCCGCAATCGCGCGCCCTGCGGACGCCTCTGTCGTCGCCAAGAGATGGGCAGAATCGAAGTAATAGGAAGAGTATTAGAAGGAGGGTGTGATGGCCAACAAAGAGCAGAAGCGATCGAGCCGGGAAGCCAAAAAGCCCAAGCAGAAGAAAAAAGAATCGCCGAAGCAGGCGGGCAGCAAGGTGCAGATTACCCGCACTTAAAAATCGGTCGCCGTATTGCACCGATACAGTGGCGCGGGATTCCCGAAGACCGCAGTCTACGGACGTCTACTCGACTAGTCTTGGGTCTTTCCGGGCGTCGCGCGGAACGCTTACGCTGTCAGGTGAGCGACGCCGATCTCATCGCCCGCGCTAGCGCGACGCGCGCGCAGTTGGGCCCAGATGGTGGCATGCATGACCAGATATAGCGGCACCATCACCGTCGGAACAAACGACCATGGCAGATGCTGCATTGCCGCCGAGCCGGGCGAGGAATGGAACAGCTGCAGCGGCGAGCTTTCGGCCGAGGTTACGCCGAGGAAAATCGCGAGCACGAGATCGGCGGCGCCAAAGAGGTTCCACGCGCCGATTGCTCCCCCACGTTTGGCATCAATCGCAGCAAACAGCAGCGGTATGGCAAACACGCCGGTGATGATGTCGCCCCAACCGGCAAAAAACGGGAACGGTCCCGCTAGCCGTCCTTGCGCTGCAAGGAGCAGGAACAGCACTGCAACTACACGGGCAATATTGAGGCCGATCATAAGCCGGGTCGGCAACCCCAACAGGGCCGCGCGAGCGGTCGGCCAGATTGTCGCGGTCGCTGCGGCGACAAGCGGCGTCGCGACAAAAATTCCAATTACTGGAAATGGTTTCCCGATCGAGAGCCAGCCCGAGGCGGATGCAGCGGCGGCAAGCCCGATCCAAAGCCCGGCGACACCTGCCAGCGCGAGCTTCGCACCGCGTCCGATCTCCAGGTATGTGACGAGCGCAATAACGACCAACACCATCAGCGCGACGGTAGCGATCGTTCCGAGAAAATCGAGCATGATGCACCTATCGACTGCAGTTACACCAACGCCATCCCAATTAAACGCTCGTTCTTAGCCCAGTGGCGCGCCTGCCATCGACTGCAGGGCGGCGGCGCTTGCCGAGCCAATCGCCGCGGCCGTTCTGTCCTGAGCTCGACGCCAGGCAGGGAATGCTTTCACGACAGCGGCACGACCTTGGTCCGTGACAGCGACGACGCGCGAGCGGGCATCCTTCTCAGCGGGCTGAATTCTCACCCAGGACGCTTCCTCGATCAGCGCGAGATTCCGCGTCAATGTCGTGCGCTCGGCGCCGAGCGCCTCGGCCAGCTCGCCAATGGTCGTGGCGCCGCGCAAAGACAACATCGCCAGGACGGTGAATTGCGTCGCACGCATTCCATAGGGGCGAAGCTCTCGGTCGAAGGCGCGTGTGATCCGCCGCGCCGCGCGCCGTGAAGCGAGGCATAGGCAATCCGCACATTCACGCAGGTTCGACTGGGTGTCCATTCCTTTACGTGTATATACACGGTTAGGTCGGCCTCATGCGGCCGGTTGTCGCAGCTACCTCCAGTTTCATAAAGCCGACTATCCGCTTGCAGCGGAATCGTGATGTTGGCGGCTCGGACTAAACTTCTGTCGGTGTCGGAGCTCGCAAGCGCGTTCGGCCTGACGCCGCAGGCTCTGCGCTTCTACGAAACGCGCGGGCTGCTCAATCCGAAGCGGCCGGCGGCACGCGTGTCTGCGATTATCACGATCACGCCCGGCCGACGGAGTTGTGGCGCATACGCATCGAGCTCGACGACAGGAGCCGCGAGCTCGAGGACGTGAAACAGGATGCGCTTGCGCGACTGAACGCGAGCGGGCGGTCGACTGGGTCTTAGCGCAGATCGGCTGCGTCGAAGGTCCGCTGCGCTGCGGGCGGCACCCGCAACGGGAGAGGCAGGATGGTAGGTTATCGGGCCCCCACGAACGACATGATGTATCTGCTTGGCGAGCTCTTCGATGTCGAGGCGACGCTCGCGCCATTACCGGGTGGCGAGGAGGCGACACTGGCGCTGATGGGCGACGTGCTGCGCGAAGCGGGCAGGTTTTCCGCGGAGGTGGTGCAGCGGCTCAACCAGCCGGGCGATGAAGTGGGATGCCGGATCGAGAATGGTGTGGTGCGCACGCCGGCCGGCTTCCCGGAGGCGTACCGCGCCTTTGTCGACGGCGGCTGGCCAAGCTTGTCGCATGACCCGGCATATGGCGGCCAAGGTCTGCCGCGGGTGCTCCAAATCCTGCTCGACGAGATACTGTCCTCCGCCAATTTTTCGTTTGGGCTGTTCCAGGGTCTGACGCGCGGCGCGGTCGAGGCGATTGCGCGCCATGCCGGTGAAAAGCTGAGGGCCGCCTACCTGCCGCGGCTGATCGCCGGGACCTGGACAGGCGCGATGGCGCTGACCGAGGCGCAAGCCGGCAGCGATCTCGGGTTGCTGCGCACCCGGGCGGAACCGAACGAGGACGGCAGTTACCGGATCACCGGGAGCAAGATCTTCATCTCGGCCGGCGACCATGATCTGGCCGAGAACATCATCCACCTCGTCCTCGCCCGGCTCCCCGGGGCGCCCCGTGGAACCCGCGGCATCAGCCTGTTTCTAGTCCCGAAATATATTCCCGGTCCGGACGATAGGCTCGGAATGCGCAACGGCATGTCGGTCAGCTCCCTCGAGCACAAGATGGGGATCAACGCCTCGCCGACCTGCGTCATGAACTATGACGGCGCGCGCGGCTGGCTGGTCGGCGAACCGCATCGCGGGTTGGCGGCTATGTTCACAATGATGAACGCCGAACGCCTGTTCGTCGGCGTGCAGGGGCTGGGGATCGCCGAGGCGGCATATCAGAACGCGGCGGCCTACGCCCGCGAGCGGCGCCAGGGCCGCACCAAAGATGGGGCCAACGGGCCTCAGCCGATCCTGGCCCATCCCGACGTGCGCAAGATGCTGCTGACCATGCGGGCCTTTATCGAGGCGGGACGCGCGCTGGCGGTGTGGGTCGCGCTCGAGCTCGACAAGGCGGCACATCATCCCGACGCAGAAGAGCGCGCGGCCGCCGAGGGGCTGGTGTCGCTGCTGACGCCGGTGGTCAAGGCGGCATTTTCGGATCTCGGCTTCGAGGCTGCGGTGCTGGGCCAGCAGGTCTTCGGCGGCTACGGCTATATCCGCGAGACCGGAATGGAGCAGTTCGTGCGCGACGCGCGGATCGCGCAAATCTATGAGGGCACCAACGGAGTGCAGGCGATGGATCTGGTCGGCCGGAAACTCGTCCAGGAGGACGGCCGGCTGCCAGGGCGCTTCTTCGCCTTGGTGCGCCGGACGATCGACTCCTCCGCGGCGATCGCCGGTGCCGGCGCCTTCACCGCGCCGCTCGCCGACGCGCGCGCTCGGGTCGAGCGAGCGACGGCGGGGCTGGCCGATCGCGCCGCCGCCGATACGCGGGAAACTGGCGCGGCAGCGACCGATTATCTTCGGCTCTTCGCGTTGGTCGCGCTCGGATGGATGTGGGCACGCATGGCTTGCCATGCGCTTGCGCTGGGCGCCGCCGCCGCGCCGCTACACCGTCAGAAGATCGCGGTCGCGCGCTTCTTCATGACCCGCATCCTGCCGCAGAGCGTTGCGCTCGAGCTCGCGTTGCAAGCCGGCGCGGCGCCCCTGATGGAGCTCGAAGCCGACGCTTTCTAAACCAACGACGTATCCTATAGGAAAAAACACGATGGCGACCGCAGATTCGCGGCGCGTGATTGGGCTGGAACCTGCGCTGAGGCGGTCCTAGAGTTGGCGAGCAAGTGATCCGATAAAGGAAAGCGCATGGCCGCCTTCACCTATGACCACATCCATCTGCGCAGCCCCGATGCCGAGGCAACCGCCCGCTGGTATGAGCATATGTTCGGTGCCGAGATCATCCGCTCGGTGCAGTCGGACGGCAGACCCCGCCTCGATCTCAACCTCGGCGGAGTATCGGTCTTCATTGCCCAGGTTCCGCCGGAGCAGGCGGTCGCTGCGCCGCCCGAGCCGCCCTATCTCGGGCTCGAGCATATCGGCCTTCGGGTAACCGGGATCGACGAGGTCGTCACCGAGCTCAAAAAGAAGGGCGCCGAATTCACGGTGGAACCGAAGACTATCCGGCCAGGGGTGCGGATCGCCTTTCTGCGCGGTCCGCAGAATGTTCACATCGAGTTGTTGGACAGAAACGCCGCCTAAGCGACGACCCTCCCCTCGCAACTCTAAGACTCTCGGACCCGCTCCATCAGCCGTGCCCAGCGGTCGAGGATCGGCAGGATTTCGTCCCGGCCCGTTGAAGGCAGGCTGACAACCGCTCGTGTGACGCCGATCTCGCGGCAATGCTGCAGCCGGCCCGCGTCCTCGGCGAGGCCCCAGACCGTAACCGGAACGGAAGCGGGGTCGCGGCCGGCTTCGGCGGCCATCTGCCGGAAGCGCTGCAGGAATTCGGTCACGTCGCCGTATTGCGGGCGGCTGGCATGCGGGATCCAGCCGTCGCCATAGGCGAGGGCCCGCCGGGCGGCGTAGGGAAAGGCGCCGCCGACGATCACCGGCGGGTGCGGCGTCTGCACTGGTTTTGGCCAGCTCGTCATCGGCGGAAAATCGACGAGCTCGCCGTGGTATTCGGCCTCGGATTTGGTCCAGATCTCCCGCATCGCGGCGATGCGCTCACGCATCAGCTTGAAGCGCGTTGCGAACGCCGTGCCGTGATCGGCCATCTCCTCGGCATTCCAACCGCCGCCGACTCCGAACAGAAACCGGCCCCGGGAGATTTGGTCGATCGACGCGACGAGCTTGGCCGTCTGGATCGGGTCTCGTTGGGCGACGAGACATACGCCGGTCCCGACCTTCAGCCTTGTCGTCGCCACCGCCGCAGCGGTCAGCGTCACGAAGGGGTCCATCGCTTCGGCGTATTTCCTCGGCAGTTCGCCTCCTTGCGGGAACGGCGTAGTGCGCGAGGTCGGGATGTGCGAATGCTCGGGTGCCCAGAGCGATTCAAAGCCGCGTGCCTCGAGCGCTTGGCCCAGTTCCGCGGGCGTCATCGAGTAATCGGTGAAGAACATTGCTGCACCGAATTCCATGCGCCCCTCCCGAAGCGGCGGCTTCGCGCCGCCGCTCGATTTATGCCAGGCGGACCCTGACCGCTTCGGGACCCTTGCGGCCCTCGGCGATATCGATCAGCACCCGCTGCCCTTCGTTGAGGGTATCGAGGCCCGACCGCTCGAGCACCGAGGCGTGCACGAAGGCATCCTTGCCGCCGTCGTCGCGGACGATGAAGCCAAAACCCTTCTGGGCATTGAACCATTTGACGGTGCCTGTCTCCTCGACGGAGTTTTCGGACACCGGCATCCGGTTTGCTGCCGGGTATGGGGACCGGCGTGGCGGCGCCTGCGTTGCCGTACTGCTGTCGACACTAATGACTTCGGTTACCTGAGGCCCCTTCTGTCCGGGGGCGACGCGTATCTCCAGCGTCTCTCCGGACTGGACCGCGGTAACGCCGTTCCGTTCGAGCACACTAGCATGGAGAAACGCATCGCCCGATCCGTCCGACAATTCGACAAACCCAAAGCCTCTTTCGGGTTTGAACCATTTGACGACGGCACGTACCGGTGGGCCGGATGGCGTTTCGAATCGCGGCGGGCTGAAGCGCGGCGCGGCTCCAAAATCTCGAAGATGCGGGTCATATCCATCGTCGTCGAAGTCACGGCGGCGGCTTTGACGGAAATTCCTATCTCTGATCAAGTCAGCTTCCTGTCGAGTCGGTTCACGGCCCACGAGGGCCGCGGAAACCGATTGTTCCAAAAAATCGACGCGGGCGCGAGCGGATTAATTATGACAATGTTTCGAAACCGGGCCGGGCGCCGCGGTCCGCCAAATCCGCCGTGTTCGACAAGGAACTCGGAACAGCTGGATGCGCCGTCGCCTGCGTTGCAATCGTCGGGATGCGATCCGGCTCGTGCGATCAGCACGGAGTTCCGAGTGCTGGATCATTTGGTCGAGCGTTCAATGTGCATCGTCTGAGGCTGCAGGCGCCGCGTTTCCGGCAAAACGTGCAGGTCGAGTTCGCGCGGCCACACAAACCCGTTGCGCAAACTATTCATGGCGCCGACCGAGGGAACAAACTATATGACCGCGCGTTCCGGGGTCGCGCTCTTGCTCCCGCGGGATAAACAGGCAGGAGGTTGATGGCATGATCAGGAAACTCGCGCTTGCGATCGGAGCGATCGGCTTGGTGGCCGTGGCCGCGGCGCCCGTGACGCCGGCGCAAGCGCAAGGGGTGAGGGCCGGGGTGCTGACCTGCAATGTGGCCAGCGGCTTTGGCTTCATCTTCGGCTCCTCCCGCTCCGTCAATTGCACCCTCTCCGGCGGAGGTGGTCCGCCGCAATATTATGTCGGGGCCATCAACAAGTTCGGCGTCGATATCGGCTACGTACAGGGCGCGGTGATGGTTTGGGCGGTGCTCGCGCCGACCACCAATCCGGCGCCTGGCTCGTTGGCGGGCACTTATGTCGGCGCCACCGGAAGCGCCACCGTCGGGGTCGGGGTCGGAGCTAATGTATTGGTTGGGGGCTCTGCCAATTCGATCTCGTTGCAGCCCCTCAGCATCGAAGGGAACACCGGTCTCAACGTCGCCGGGGGCATCGCCGAATTGAGCCTGACCTTCCAGCCGGGCTGAACACAGGGCCCGCCTCGTCGCCCGGCTGACGGCGGCGCGCCCCGATAGAATACCCCTGGATTCGTGATGGGCGAACCGCGCCGTCGCCGAGGGCAAAGGGCGTTCCGCGGGCGCGGTGCCGTGACGGCGGTTGACGCGGTACGGGATCGGCCGGCGCGGGATCTCCCAGAAAGGGCCGGGCGGTCGCGCAAACGCGCCGATGCTGGAGCCTGGCTCTACGGAAGGCATGCCGTGACCGCGGCCCTTGCCAACCCCCACCGTCGCTGGCGCCGGTTTGTTGTCCTCGCCGGCCAAGCGACGGAGGGGCTGAGCTTGGTGGCATCCGCCCGGGCGACGCGGCGGGGTGACGGCGAGGCGGTGCATGTGGCCGAACCGGCAGATCTGGCCGCTCTCCTGCCCGCAGGCGCCGTCCATCAGGGGTTCGCCCTCGAAGTCGAGCCGCTCGCCGAGCGGAAGCTCGACGAAGTCTTGCAGCACACGGGCGACCCGGCGGGCCGTTGTATTCTCGTTGTCCTCGACCAGATCAGCGATCCGCAAAATATCGGCGCTGTGCTGCGTTCGGCGGCCGCTTTCGGCGCGTTCGCAGTCCTCGTCCCGTCCCACGGTACCCCGCTGGCCAGCGGCGCGCTGGCCAAGGCCGCCTCCGGGGCCCTCGAAATCATTCCGCTCGTGCGGGTCGTCAATCTCGCCCGCGCGATTGATACGCTCAAGGATGCCGGCTTCTGGATCTGTGGTCTCGATGAGACGGCGTCGCAATGTTTGGCTGAGCTGGATCTCGGTGAGCGGATTGCCCTTGTTCTCGGTTCGGAGGGCAGCGGCATGCGCCGGCTCGTGCGTGAGCGTTGCGATCTTCTTGCCGCCTTGCCGACCCGCGCCGCGCAGCCAACCCTCAACGTCTCCAATGCGGCAGCCGTCGCGCTTTACGAGCTCAATCGCGGCAAGATTAAATAGTGCGGTTTGCCGACCATCCCGTCTACAGCGAGTCTGCAGCTAAACTCTACCCATCGCTGTGGCGACTGATCCATCGGGAAAGTCGGTGACCATCGCAGCCGCCTACATAGCCAGCGCGGCGACGTCCCTGAGAAATACTCGCT
This sequence comes from Allostellaceae bacterium, assembly GCA_045802495.1. GTDB lineage: Bacteria > Pseudomonadota > Alphaproteobacteria > ATCC43930 > CGMCC-115725 > AP-15. Next base: position 12,598 of record JBJMQW010000165.1, read on the forward strand.
ATCTGCCCCCCGCCGCTGCAAAGTACCCGATCGACTATCCGCGACCTAAGCCCGGGATTTCATCAGCGGTAGACGGTCCCGAACGCAAGACTTGCAAACCCTTTTTCGCCGATTATCATATTCCTCGGTGGTGCCGCGCCAAGCCTCTCGCGGCGGTTGCGGGTGTAGCTCAGGGGTAGAGCACAACCTTGCCAAGGTTGGGGTCGGGGGTTCGAATCCCCTCGCCCGCTCCAAATTGCCAGTCGATCTCAATGCGTTGCCGGCGGACGGCCCTGAAGAAGGGTTCGTCCACTGGTGCGAAGCTTCCCGAATAGCAGATCAATGGCGCGGACGGCGTTCTGCAGATAGGCGGGACGAGGCGGCAGAGAGTTCGGTCGTGCGGTAGTCGCGCGACTTGTGGCCCGGCTGCCGCCACTTCCCAGGTCGGAACGCCATTCCGGCGCATCCAGCGCGTCACTGTATGGCGGACGGAATAGAGAGATCCGGGAGCGAAATCGGCTGTATCGGGGTTTAAGCCGTAAAAGGATGAATTATCACGCGGGGTCGGCACCCTACGCTCGGCAGCCTGAAACTGCATCTAATCGAATGAAAAAGGAAACGTCGCATGAAATGGCTGGGTCTGATCGTCGCTGTTGTTCTCACGGAAGCCTCGTTTCTACCGCACGCATGGGCTCAGCCATCACCCTTGACTTATGCGCAGCCGCTTAGCCAGGCCGGCGTCATAGCGGTACAGCAGCGCCTGAAACAAAACGGGGCTTATACGGGCCAGACAGATGGAGTGTGGGGTCCTGACAGCGCGGCTGCGCTGGAGCAGTTCCAACGCGCCCACGGACTGCAGGTCACCCGACAGCTCAATCAGGGGACGGTCGCAACCCTCGGCCTTAACCCGGCAGACCTTCTTGCCGCCGCCCCGCCCGGGGTTCCCACGGCCTCGGCCTTCGCGGCCGAACCGCTGTCAAGAGAGGCCATCCGGTCCGTCCAGAGCCGCCTTCACCAGCTTGGCTTCTATTCTGGACGCATCGACGGCATCTGGGGTCCAAACATGCAGGGCTCCTTGCAGCGCTTTCAACAAGGTCGGGGGCTACAAGCGACGGGGCAGCTCAATCCTGCAACCGTAACGGCTCTTGGCCTGGATCCGAATAATCTTACCGCCCCGGTCCGGTGACGCCAGATCCCGAAACGGATCCAGCCGAAGCTCGCGGCCCGGCCATGGCACAGGGACAGATGAGGGTTGGGTGGCGCGGCCTGTATGGCGACGCCTTGGCAGCTTCGACTCCGGCAAGCGGAGAAGGAGCTAGGTGTCTGATGCGGCGCTGGGTTTATGCGCGGCGCCGGCTCGTCGTCGCGAAATCTTGAACACGCCGCCCGCGGTCTCCATCCTCGACCCGGCGCCCCACTGGGCGACGGACGCGCTTGCGAGCTCGCCGTCGAGGAAATAAATCGACAGGGCGTCATTCAGCATGCCGCCCATACCGGACGGGTCGGCGCCAGCCATCCGTGCGGCAATTCGCGTCGAGCCAAGTGCTCATGTTCGCGTGGCGCTGCCCGACCGCCGGGGGAACGCTGATCCCGATACGGGCCGGAAAGCGCCGCTAGTCGTCAAAATCTGACGCTTCGTACCGCGGGTATAGCCCGCTCAGCGGCGGAATGCTGTGATTCGAATGGGAGCACTATACGGGCCAGACCGACGCGACCAAAAGAAGGACATTCCTAGAAACGCGACGTTCCAGACGAGCGAGCGGAGCAAGGGAACCCCTGCTGCGTAGTGCAAAAGATACACCAGCCTCGCGGAAAGATAGAGACCCCCATTCGCTGAGGGCGCTCTCACGGTCGAGGATGTGAACAAGGAAGACCGCAGCCGCAAATACCGGGAACGTTTCAAGGAAGTTTCGGAACGCTTTTTCCAGGCGTCCTGCGACGCCCGTGAGCGGAGGCACTTCAGCGTCACGAGAGCTGGCCGTCCAACGATAGCCTCGCTGAAAACTGGCCGCGTGGCAGGAGACAACAATTCGATCAAACACAGTACGCAGGCCGCTACAAGCGTCACCAGCTCGAAGCTCATGCAACCCTCACACCCGCCCATCTCCATGGGCTTTGCCAGAGCCTAAGTTGTGCGCCGCCGGCCCAGCTGACTATCGGCGATAGGAGTCGAAAGAGACTTCCTGCACTGGCACCAAGTGTTAGATTTTCACTACTAGGGCGTGGCCGTGGTGATCATTTCGCGGGGGTTGTAGGCGCGCAGCCGGTTCTCACAAGGGTCGGGCGAATTCCTTCCGGGCCGATGCCTCGGCCCCACGCTCAACAGCGTCCGCCATGTCGTCCAGTTCAGCCGCCCATAAGCGAAGCTGGACCCTCAGGTCCGGTTTGACTGGACCATCGAGAAGTTCACGACAACGCATCGCATCTTCCCGGTATTTTTCTGGGGTTTTCATGATTTTCCCTCACATTTTTTTGTGTCTCACATTGCTCTATTCCCCCGTTGATTGGCGCGAAGGACCTGGATCTATTTTTACCAGGCGGGACCGCCGAAATCGCTCCTGCCGGAGGACCCCATCATCGATCCGGCTCCCGCGTCCTTTGGCGGCATGCTCGATCCCTGGCCAGCGGCGGTGTCGCCGATGAGCGCGTCCGCAGTTTGTTGATCGAGCGTCGCTGTCGGCTCGAGGCCGTTGCCCTTCTGAAATCGCAAAAGCGCCCGCTTTGTCTCCGGGCCAGCCACGCCGTCGAGCGAACCCTTATAGAACCCCTTCATGTGAAGCTCTACTTGCGCCCAGCGGATGTCGTCTTTCGAAGGATTCGCGGCATTCAGCCAATGGTACGAGGGTTCAGGTCGCGCATTCGCAACATCACCGGCATCAGCCGAAAAATCGAGAGCGGCGCCGCCGATTCCCAATGCCATTACAGAAGCCGCGCCGAGGATCAATTTCCTGATCATAGTCATCTCCCATCTTGTGCAAGTCAGCTAAATTCTTCAGCTAAACCCTGAGCCATTGTTCAACAACAACACTGGTACCAGGCGCGTTCCTCATGCGCGCCTGTTTCCTCGTGCGCGCCTGTGTCAGATTTGGGTCAAGTGCCAAAGTCAAAGGGCAGGAGAACAGGATGAGCCCGCGGCCACTTCACCAGCCACTCGGTTCCATTGCTTAATTGAGCGCTCCCTTGGGCTCGCGGCCAGCTGACCTTATGCCGTGTGACGCGTCCGCCTTTCCTCCGATGTCAGCGAGATCAAGCGGGTGTTCTCGACCCGTCACATCGGCCTACCGCGAACTGGAATGTTGCGCCGACCGACACTCAGGCATCCGCGCTGGAAAGCCCTGCTGGCGCCTTGCCATCGGACGAGATGACCTGCTGGCCCGTGAACGCGCGAGGCGGCAACGTCAAGAATAATGACGCAAGCCTGATCGAACCAATCAAGGCAGCTTTACACTAGCGGGGCCAGCAGCCCTCCACCAGATGTATTCCGAGCGATGTAGGTAGGGTGAAGCAGATCAGGCGCAGTATCCACGCCGGAACCCGTTTCGACTTCAAGTGTTCGAATTCGCAAAGTCTCACCAGGCGCGGGGGCGGCTTCACCGGCCCTACGGTCCGTTCTCGCACTGGCACCTGAAAACTCATGCGAGCAACATTTCGGGAGGATTAAATGGCCAAAGCGCCAGAACGCACGCAAAGACGTCATGTTCGCGAGAAAGCCACCATCGACCACCTGGCCCATGACATGTACAAGCCTAAGCCGGATGATGCCGAACATTTGAAGCACAGCCCGACCACCTCCAGCGGCTTGCCGATCGAGGATCAGGTGCGGAAGGAATGGGATCCCCACAAAGGCGGCCTGCCCGTTTTCTGAGGAATACCCTCGTCTACATGATGGATACCACGAGATGACGGAACGCTCGCCTGTGCGGAAACGACCGTTGACAGCTAATACGGCGACGGCCGGACGCGCAGCCGACGAGATCGATATCGCCGGCTGCGCGACGATTGCTTACTCATCCGAGGATCCCACTCACCCCATCGAAAATCTGCTTGATGGACTGTTCGGCCCGGGAGGCACGCGCTGGATCGGCGCGCGGCCCGACACCGCCGAGCACATCGTGGTGGAATTTGACCGACCGCAGACGATTTCGCAGCTCGTTTACGAGGTTGAAGAGACGATGCGCGAGCGCACACAGGAGGTGCGGGTGGAAGCCTCCGACGATGGAGGCCGGGCGTATCGGCAGATCCTGGTGCAGGAATACAATTTCAGTCCGCGAGGAGCCACCTTTCAGCGCGAGGAACAGCGCTTTGATCTCCGCCGGATTACGCATCTCCGTTTTACGATTGTTCCAAACAAGAGCGGGTCAGGCGCGGCAAGTCTGACAACGCTCTGCCTTTTCGCCTAGGCGTGCGCGGTCGTAACTCTCGAAGCTGTTTTGATGCTCAGGCGGCCCGGAGCGAGACGAATTCATCGCGCCTGTGGCCGGCGATCGTCGCCGCGACGGCGGCGATAAATGCGCCGATCAGCATTGAGAACGCGGTGAAGAACGCAGCCGTCGCCGCCGTCTTGCGCGTGGTATCCGCCGCCTGGCGTACTTTGACCTCGGCCTCCTTAGCCTTCGCGATCACCTCATCGACCCGCTTCTGTGCGTCGGCCGGGCTGAGACCGGTGCGGGCGGCAACAATCTGAGAAAGGTAGGCTTTGTCTGCGGGCGGAACATCGCCCGCGCGCAGCCCCGAAAGGATGATCCGAGTGGCTTCGGCGCGAACCTCTTGCGGATTGGCGTTTGTGTCGGGATGGTCGGAACGAAACAGCGTGTCGACCAGATATCCCGCAGGGTCGAAGTCGCCCGATTGGGCCGCGGCCGTTCCGGCGCCCTGCGCCGCGGCGCTGGCGACCGAACCCGCCGCCCGCGCCACGGAGCCCGCGGCGGAGGAAAGCGCCGACGAGAGCGCCGCCGCCATAATGACGGCAGCGACGGCCCAGGCCAGAAATCCATGGGCCGTGTCGCGGAAATAAACTTCGTCAGTATTAACCCCCACCCATTTGGTCCGCAGCCGCCCGGTCAGATACCCGCCGAGCGCGGCCGACAGCCATTGCACGATAATCAGCCAAACGGCTGCCCAGACGCCGAATGCCGTTGCCGAGGGACCGGAATTGTACCAGGGCGACACCGAGGCCAGGCCGAGACCGGACCCGAGGGCCAGCAGGATCAGGCCCGCTGCGGCCATCGCGAACGCGCCGGCGATGATCGCCGCCCACGACACGCCAGAGACCGCGCTTTCGACGGCCTCGTTGCGCGGCGTGAGAACACGCTCCTCGCGCGCCGATATCGTTGCACTTTGCATGATACTCTCCGCGCGTGCTGTCAGTGCCACAGCAGCAACAGCAGGATGATGATGGGGAGCGGCACGCCCAGGAGCCACAACAGGATTGCGCCCACGATTTTCCTCCCTAAACCGGGAGTATAACACGGGCGCGCCCACGCCGGTTCCGGCCGGGCCGGGCTTCACTGGGGCAGTCTTGCAGCTCTAGTTAGAATCAGCGGCTCTTAATGCGCGGATTTTTACTGGCGCGTAAAAGGGTGATTTCCCGCTCCAACCGCTATAATCGGCTCCCGGCAGGGGCGACCTGCTCAGGAATTTCAACCATTTAGAGCTTGTGGCCTCGCTTGCCGAGCTTGAGGTCGAGGGTTCGAATCCCTTCGCGTATCAGCGCGAAAAACAGCGCTTTGATCTCTTCGGGGTTATCCATCTCCGGCTGGTGATTGTTCCGAACAAGAACAGCTCCGGAACCGCGAGGTCTGACGGCGCTCCGTCTCCTCGCTTGAGCAGCCTCGATTTTGATTGCCGCGCCCCGATGGAATACGCTGCCCGGGCGTCAAAACCCAAAAGATTGCTGCGCTGGTTGCGGCGGCTCGAGACGAACGCCTTCCAGCGCGAGCATGCGGATCTTGGCCGCCGAGCCACCCGGCGCGGAAAAACCGCCGACCTTGCCGCCGGTCGCCAGAACCCTGTGGCAGGGAATGATCAGCGCAACAGGGTTCTTGGCCATCGCTTGACCGACATCGCGCGCGGCCTCCGGCCCGGCCCCGAGCTCCTTCGCCAGAGCACCATAAGTCGTCGTGCGGCCCCATCCGATCCGCCGCGCCGCGGCATAGATTTGCTTGAAGAACGGATCCTGCTCACCGAGGTCGAGATTGAAGCCGGAAAAATTCGTCTCCTCGCCCTCGAAATAGCGCTTTAAGGCGGCAATGGCCTCCGCCACCTCCGGCGGGGGAGCGCCGGGTTTGGCACCAGGCATCCGGCGCAGCAGCATTCGTTTGGTGGCTTCGGCGCTTTTTGTCGGCAACTGGAAGCGCGTGATGCCCACCTTGTTCCAGGCGATGCCGCAAAAGCCGCCTGCGGTTTCGAAGATGAGATAATGATGTGCTGCTTGGCCCATCACGTGGCCCTCGTATTTCGATCTGCCATCCACCTCGTAAGGGCAAGCCGTGAATTCAACCGGATTCCTGCTTTGTAATTGACCTGCCGAAGCTATGTCCTCCTAGGATCGGGGAAGTCCCCGACGTGGTCGGGCACCGGGTACCGCCGCGCCCATCATGCGCTACGATCCAAGCTTTGTGACTGCTGCCCGGTGACGCGATCACGCCGCGCCGAGGCGACGCCGCTAGCCAGTCGGGTGAAAACCGCAGCTCACAAAGCTGGTCGACGCACCGCCCGGAAGGGCTGGATTCTGGCCCTTTACGCGAAAAGGGGTGATTTCTCGCCCCAAGCCGCTATGATTGGCCCGCGGGAGCGACGAGCGAATACAAGGAAACCAATTGCTCTCCCCTAATGCCGGCGCTTGCCCAGGTTGGGGTCGGGGTTCGAGCGCCCGCGCCGAAATGCCAGCGTTCTGGGGACGAGCCTGACTGCTTGTTCAAGGCCGACGCTCGTTCCACGCGAGCGAAACCCACGGCGATACTGAACCCTCCATGGCCGAGGCAGTGGATGTGCGTTACACCAGCAACCACCTGAGTATTGCCGAGCTCTTGCGAATAGTCCGCCTAATTGGACTCGCATGTGCTTTTTCAAACATGGCGAACGCGGCCGAGGTCAATCCGCTGCTTCCGGTAGACACGTCCAGTCCCAGAGCGTCACTGCAAGGTTTTATCGGGACCATCGACGATCTCTATCGGAATATGAAGGATATTTTGCATGAATACTCAGCGTCGCAAAGGCTATACCACACCCCTGATGAACGGCGAAGACAAGCGGAGTTGCTGTCTGCCGCTGCGAAGGCGATAACGGTTCTCGACCTGTCCGACGTCGCCCCAATACTGCGGGGTACTATCGGGCCCGAAAGAGTGCTTCAGTTGAAGGAGGTACTCGACCGGATCGAACTCCCTTCTCCTGAGAGCATCCCAGATCAGGACGCGATGTCGCGCGCTTCATCCAAGCGTTGGCGTCTGCCGCGAACGGAAATCGATATTGCGCTAATCGAGAGCGGGCCACGCGCTGGAGAGTATCTCGTCACCGCCGACACCGTGGAACGGCTCCCTGTCTTCTACGATCGCGTCCGCGAGTTGGCTTACAAGCCAGGGCCGGCAGCCGAACTAAGCCAAGTTTACCGTCGAATGAGCTCGGGCGGCGCAACCACCATTTACGAAGCCTATTTGAGTTCGCCGGTCGGGTTGGAGCGCATCGTGCCAGTTCGCTGGATGCTCAACCTTCCAGGCTGGGCCAAGGTCCGGATCGGCGGTCTCGCATCATGGCAATGGCTTGGCCTTGTGAGCGGCCTCGCGGTCTGCGTGGGCTCTGTTTATGGAGTATTTTGTCTAGGCCGCCGACTTGGCCGAAACAGGCCTGAGGAGGCGGGCGCCGGATGGCATTCTCTGCTGACACCGTTGGCCATCATTCTGGTATCGGCCTTCCCGGTGCCTCTGCTCTGCACAATCCTCCGGGTTGGCGGAACTCCGCGCGTGGTCGTCACCTTTGTTCAGACCAGCGCGCTCTACCTCAGCGCCGCGTGGCTTTCCATGATCGCCGCCAGCCTTATAGCGGAAGCCTTCGTCGAATCAGAGCATCTGCGGCGACATAGCCTAGATAGCCAGCTGATCAGGCTCGGCATGCGCTTCGCCGGAATTGCGATAGCGGTCGGGCTAGTCGTCCAAGGTTCCTACGAGCTGGGCTTCCCGACTTATTCAGTGCTTGCCGGGCTGGGTGTCGGTGGTTTGGCTGTGGCGCTCGCTGCGCGGGACAGCCTCGCCAACCTCCTCGGCTCGATATTGATCATGATAGAGAAGCCGTTTCGCATCGGCCATTATGTGAGGGTTTCGGGCAGCGAAGGCACGGTCGAGAATGTCGGATTTCGCAGCACGCGAATCCGTACACTGGATAACTCGCTGATATCGATCCCGAATAATTCCGTGGTCAATGCGACGGTCGAAAACCTCACTCTTCGCGTGATGCGCCGCGAGCGCTTCTTTATCCAGGTCACCTATGACACACCTCGTGAAAAGCTTGAGCAGCTCGCGGCAGAAATAAAACGGCTTATTGCAGATCATCCGCTTACAAACAAGAAAAATTTCCACGTCCGCTTCAATGATTTTGGAGAGAGTAGCCTCAACATTCTGGTCTATTTCTATCTCGAGGTGGCAGATCTTGCTGCGGAACTGGAGGCGAGAGAGGAGATTCTATTGGAGATCATGGATCTTATGCATAAAACGGGTATTGAGTTTGCCTTCCCCACCCGCACACTGGTCATCGAGAACCCGCCAGGGCGGGATGCGGACCTGTCGCGAGGTCCTGTCGGCGCGTTTCTCGCCGGACGATCGGCAGAATAAGCGAGGAGATTATCAACGGCAGCGAAAACGAGCGGTGATGGCCGCCGAGAAAGTCTATAGCCGAGGCTCCTCCAGTCTCACACTTGCCAAAATTGCATAGTCCTTGCTCGCGCGGGCGATCTATAAGGCGAAGCGGGCGCGGAATCTCGCTCGGCCGTCGGTTAGAGCGGCGGCGTGAGCGGCTTGGATTGACCTTGACTTTGTCTGACGCGACACTCTGGTTCCGGAACAGGTCGGCTCTGAGCCGCTCTGGCCCAAAGGGAGACTGTTGATGACTAACCTTGCCGAGCAGCGGACGCTTCCGCAGGCCGCGACGCGCCGCTCGCGCCGGTTTTCGATCATTTGGATCGTCCCGCTCGTCGCGGTTGCGATTGGGGGCTGGCTCGCCTGGGACACCCTGTCGAAAGAAGGACCGACGATCAAGATCGCCTTCGACAGCGGGGAAGGGCTGCAGGCCGGTCAGTCTCAACTGCGATACAAGGACATCGTGTTTGGCACGGTCAAAAGCTTGGAGCTGGCGCCCGATCGGACGCATGTCATCGTTACCGTCGCGACCACGCGCCAGGCCGAGCCGCTGCTGGCCGAAGAGACGCAGTTTTGGGTCGTCAAGCCGCGGTTCTTCGCGGGCAATGTCTCGGGTCTCGAGACCCTGCTTTCCGGGTCGTATATCGGCATGCTGCCGGCCGCTAAACCCGGAAAAAGCCGACGGGATTTTGTCGGGCGCGAAGATCCGCCGGTGCTCGGCGCGTTTGTCCCCGGGCGGACCTTTCTCCTGAAATCCAAACGGATCGGCTCGGTCTCGATCGGCTCGCCGATCTTTTTCCGCGACCTCAACGTCGGGGAGGTGCTCGGCTGGGACATTGCCGACATGGCGGAATACGTGACGATCCACGCCTTTGTCCGCGCTCCCTACGACAGCTATGTGAATGAGCAGACCCGGTTCTGGAACGCGTCGGGAGTTTCGGTCAAGCTCGGCGGAGCCGGGGTCGAGGTGCAGATGGAGTCGTTGAAAGCGCTGTTGCTTGGCGGCGTGGCGTTTGACACTCCAGAAGCGGAAATCCACGCCGCCGCAGCTTCCGAAAACCACGTCTTTCCATTGTTTTCCGACCGGGAAACGGCAAATGCCGCCTCCTACACCCGCAGAATATCGGCGATCTCCTATTTTCCCGGTTCGGTAAGCGGACTCGCGCCGGGCGCGGCGGTGACGATGCACGGGCTCAGGGTCGGCGAGGTCACCGATGTGCGACTTACTTACGATGTTGCAAAGGACGCTATCCTCGCGCCCGTTCGCTACGAAGTTGAACCGGAACGCATTGTCGGCGTCGGGAAAAGGGTCTACCAGACAGACGCGGAGTCAGTGGGGGTCCTTCTCAAACGGGGACTGCGCGCGAGCTTGCAGAGCGCCAACCTGATCACAGGGCAGCAGAACGTGGCGCTAGACTTCGTTGCCGATGCACCGCCGGCGGAGGTTTCTATGGATGGGCCGGATTTTGTCGTGCCCTCGACGGAAGGCGGCGGGTTCTCGGGTCTCGCCGCTTCCGCAACTGAGCTCCTCAACAAAGTGAACACGATGCCGTTCGACCAGATCGGCAAAAACCTCGACGGTATCCTCAAATCGGTTAATGACGCCGCCCAAGGCCCGCAAATGAAGAAGGCTCTGACCGATCTGACGGCGATGATCGCATCAGCCCAGGGGATGATCCAGCGGCTCGACACCAAGCAGTTGCCGGAGCTCGCTTCCGGGCTGCAAAAGGCATTGGCGAGCGCCAACAAACTCGTGCTCTCGCTCGACAGCGGCTATGGCGACAATACCAAATTCAACCGTGATCTCGACCGGCTGATGGTCCAGGCCAATGATGCGGTTCGCTCGATCCGCGCACTCTCCGACCTGTTGGCGCGCCATCCCGAAGCGCTGATCAAGGGGCGGCCGGCCGGACCGCTCGAATGACCGGAACAAAGCTCGCCGCATTCGCGCTGGCGGCGGGGCTCGCCGCCTGCTCCTCGCCCAGCCCGGTGCTCTACACGATTGCGCCGGTTCCGGGCCGAGTCCAGACGCTGGCACCCAAAGTAGTTGCGCTCCAACAGATCTCCTTGGCGCGCTACTTGGAGCGCTCGCAGATCGTCCGTTCGTCGGAGAACTATCGGCTCGACGTGATGTCGAACGATTGGTGGGGCGAGCCCCTCTCTGCGATGCTGAGCCGCGTTTTGATCGAGGAGTTGGGCCAACGCATGCCGCAGAGCACGGTGCTCGGAGAGAGCGGCGCCGTGACGGCTTCGCCCGACGCGACGATCGAGCTTAATTTGCAGCGGCTCGACGAGGATGCATCGGGCAATCTCGTTCTATTGGCTCAAGCGAGCGTCAGCTTCAAGAAGCGGCCTGGGCCGGTATTGCGCAGTTTCCGCTTTGTCGTGACCCCGCCGACGCCGGATATTCAGGGCGAGGTCACGGCGATCAGCACGGCGGTCGGCCAGCTCGCCGACGGTTTGGCCTCGATGCTGGCCTCGGGCCGGTAATGCGCTCCGCTGCCCACCGGCCGATGACGGAGCCCCAACTGCGCGAGTGTCCGGGCTGCGGGTTGTTCCAAACCGTGCCGGCGCTGCCGCCGGGCACCACCGCCCAATGCGCGCGCTGTTCGACGGTCATGCGCCGTACCAGCAATCATCGTCCTGACCATTTGATCGCGCTCGCTGCGACCGCGTTCATATTATTGGTCATCATGTGTTCGACGCAGCTGATGAGCGTCGAGAAGGCCGGTATTTCGCATGTCGCAAATTTGTTTTCGGGGCCGGAAGAGCTGGTTCGGCGCGATATGGCGGCACTCGCGGCAGTGGTTATATTCGTGACCGTCGTGGCGCCCTTCACCCGTCTTATCGGCACCCTCTACGTATTGATCCGATCGTATGAAGGAGTGCCGCCTCGTTATTTGCTGCGAATATTCGCGCTCGCCGAAAGGCTGCGACCCTGGTCGATGATCGACGTCTTCGTTTTTGGGATGTTCGTGGCCTATGTGAAGCTCGGCGATCTTGTGACGATCGGCCTCGCGGCCGGTGTTTATGCGCTGCTCGGCTTGACCTTTGTCCTCGTCTGGATGGATTCCGCCCTCGATCGCGAGGCGGTGTGGGAGAGGCTCGACCACCGCCGCGCGGACAACCCCTCGTGTCGTGGCCTGACTGGCGCAATCGGCTGCGAGACTTGCGGCATGGTCAACGTGCCGCAGTACGAGCATGAAAGATGCCCGCGTTGCGAGAGCATTTTGCACGCGCGCAAGCCGAACAGCGTCGCGCGAACCTGGGCTTTAGTCATCGCGGCCGCAGTTCTTTACATCCCGGCGAATTACTACCCGGTGCTGACCGTCGTGCAACTTGGAGCCGGCCAGCCAAGTACTATCCTCGGCGGCGTCGAGGAACTGATAACCGCTCGCCAGTACCCGCTTGCTGCGTTGGTCTTCTTCGCCAGCATCCTCGTTCCGGTACTGAAGCTGATTGGGCTCTCGGTCATGTTGATCGCGACACAAACCGGAGCTGTCGGCTGGCTGCGCGACCGCACACGGCTCTACCACATCGTGCGGTTCATCGGCCGTTGGTCGATGATCGACATTTTCATGGAGTCATTGCTCGGCGCGCTCGTCGTCTTCGGCTCGGTGGTCACGATCGAGCCCGGGGTCGGTGCCGTAGCGTTTTGCGCCGTCGTGATCCTGACCATGTTGGCGGCCGAGACTTTCGACCCGCGGCTGATGTGGGACGCAGCCGCCCAAGCTACACCCCCAACACTCTCCGGCGATGCGAGGCTGGCCGCCGGAGATTAGATTGAAATTACCACATTAAATATATGTATATACGTTCCGATTGACATTTCTAAGCAGTGTAATTTATCTGAACCACATTGAGACGTGGCATCTAGATGCCGCGCTCGCCTCGAAAAGGCTGCGATATGGTTCAGATCCAACCCGTTTCGAAAGCCGAGACTGTCAAGCAACAGAGCCGGCAATTGCGCGGGCATCTGGCGCGCGACCTCTCGGATACCGCAAAGCCTTTCGACAACGAGGGCTATTCGCTCCTCAAATTCCACGGGATTTACCAGGGGTACGACCGCGACAGCGCGACCGAGCGCAAGCAGCGCGGCGATGACAAGCTGTGGCAATTCATGGTGCGCGTCCGCATTCCCGGGGGTCGGCTTACTGCCGACCAATACCTCGCCCTCGATACGCTGGCCGACCGCCATGCGAACGGATCGATGAGGGTTACGACCCGGCAAAGCATCCAATTTCACGGGGTCGTCAAAGCCGGTTTGAAATCGACCATCGCCGCGATCGACGCTGCGCTGCTGACGACACTTGCCGCCTGCGGTGATGTCGTCCGCACGGTAACGACCACCCCCGCACCGATCCGCGACGCCGCTCACGACCGGCTCGAAGCCGACACGCGCCGACTGTCCAGCCATCTCCTGCCGCGAACCCGGGCCTATCACGAGATCTGGGTCGAAGGTGCGCCATGGCAGCAAAATGAAGCGGCGTCGGATGCCCCAGACCCGCTCTACGGCGAGCGTTACCTGCCGCGCAAGTTCAAGATCGGACTGGCGGTCCCCGAAGACAACACGATCGACGTGCTAACCAACGATCTCGCAATTGTCGCGCTGTTCGAGGGCGGGCGGCTCATCGGGTACAATTTCCTGCTCGGCGGCGGCCACGGGATGACCCATAACAACCCGAAGACCTATCCGCGCCTCGCGACCGCGGTCGCCTTTATAGAGCCGCCGGATTTGCTCGACGCGGCGGCGGCCGTCGTGCAGCTGCACCGCGACCATGGCGATCGCGGCAACCGCCGCCATGCCCGGCTCAAATACGTAATCGCCGAAAACGGCGAGGAGTGGGCGCGCGACCGGCTCTCGGAATATCTCGGTAAACCGCTCGAACCGTGCCGCAAAATGGCGCCTTTCGCCGTGCCCGACCATCTCGGCTGGCACGAGCAGGGGGACGGCAAGCTCTATCTCGGTATCCCCGTATCGAGCGGGCGCATCGTCGGGGAAATCCGGGCGGCATTGCGGGAAATCGTAAGCCGCTTCCGCTGCGATCCAATCCTGATGCCAAGCCAGGATATCATCTTGAGCGAGATCCAGCCGGAGGATCGGGACAACATCGCAGCTGTCTTGCGCGAGAATGGTGTCCGCCTCGCCGGCGACATGCTGCCGGCCGAGCGGTGGGCCCTCGCGTGCCCCGCCCTGCCGAGCTGCGGGCTGGCCTTGACCGAAGCCGAACGGGTCCGCGACGGCATAGTTGCCGCGATCGAGACAAAGCTGCGACTCTACGGGGTCGAGGACGAACGGTTCAGCATCCGCATTACGGGCTGCCCAAACGGCTGCGCGCGGCCCTATACTGGCGACATCGGCATCGTCGGCCGCATGCCGGGGTTCTACGCCCTCTTCATCGGCGGCGATTTCGCGGGCACGAGGCTCAATACGCCGCTGGTGGACAAGGTGCCGCTGAACGGGATCGCCGAGGTGCTGGATCCGCTCTTCGGCTTATTCGCGGCGGGTCGCACCGAGGGCGAGGGCTTTGGCGATTTCTGCCACCGCATCGGCATGCCCGCCCTGCAGCAGGCCCTCGCTGAATCTCAAAAGAGCGCTGCCTGAGCCCTTCCCAGCGTGCTGCCCGGACGATACCCTGGACGCCATTGGATTTCCTGGAGGTAGGCAATGGCGGTCATCGGGGTGATTGCGCAGGGGATGATGGGCGCCGGGGTCGGGCGGCGGCTGCACGAAAGCGGGGCGACGGTTCGCACCTTGTTGACGGGACGCAGCGCGAAGAGCGCCGAGCGGGCGCGTGCCGCCGGCATGGAGCCCGCGGCCGATGAACAGGCGCTGCTTGCCGGCTCTGATTTCTTCTTGTCGATCCTGCCGCCCGGTGAGGCCGAGTCGTTGGCTGGACAGTTGGCGCTAGCGCTGAAGGCGCTCGATCGCAAGCCGGTTTACGTCGACTGCAACGCGGTGAGCCCGCAAACCGCGATCCGCATCGGCGACATCATCGCCCCGACCGGCGCCGATTTTGTCGATGGCGGGATCATCGGTGGGCCGCCCCGCCCGGGCTACAGCCCGACAATTTACGCCTCCGGCCCGACGGCCGGGCAAACCGCGGTGCTGCGCGATTGGGGCATCGACTGGCGCGTTATCGACGGGCCGATCGGCGCCGCGTCAGCGTTGAAGATGTCCTATGCCGGGATCACCAAAGGCACGACCGCAATCGCGTCGGCAATGCTATTGGGCGCCGCACGCTTCGGCTGCGCCGATGCGCTGATCGCCGAGCTGACCGAAAGCCAGCCCGAGATGCTCGCTCGCTTTCGCGAAGGGATTCCGCGGATGTACGACAAGGCCTATCGGTGGGTCGCCGAGATGGAGGAGATCTC
>JBJMQW010000166.1:0-36227 GCA_045802495.1 Allostellaceae bacterium
CACAAAGATGCCCGCAAGATTAACGGCGAGCTGCATACCGATCGTCGACGCGTATTCGGAAAGCACGAAATGTCCTAGCGCCGACAGCAGAATACCCAAACAGAACACCTCAAGCGATTGTTGACCGCACCGAACCAGCGGCCTCGCCGCCGCGGAACCCAGAATGGCGGCATCGGGACGCACCAGGGTGGCGACCACCACCACAGCGGCGAAGAAGGGAATGAGCCGGATCGGGGACAGGTTGTTCTTGTTGACCGGCCAAAGCTCCCGAAGAAAAACACCTGGAAATGGATCCCAGATCCCGTGGATTGTCCAGCTGAGCTTGATCACCAAACCGGCCGCAAAGATCGTGATCGCCGACGGCAGAAGGGCCCGCTGCCAGCGCGAAACCCCGCGGTCATACCCCGCGCTCAAGGCGAGCGCAGCTCCTGCAACGAACAAGAATTGCCACGCGAGAGGGTTGAAATACCAGACGTGACCCTCCGGGTAGGCAGGCATCGAAAAGTTGGTTATTTGCACGACAAGATACAGCAGAAAAGACGCAACCAAGACGAGCGTCGGCATGCTGCGCAACGCGAATAGAATGCCCGGAAAGACCACCAAGAGCAGAATATAGAGTGGCAAGATATCGAGGAATGTAGGTTGGAACTGGAGTAAAAGCGCCTTGATAATCGCCACATGCGGTTCTTCGAGAAAGTCGCCGACCCGCATCTCATCGTTGTACATCGGGTTATTGAACGTGGTGACGGTATACGACACCTCAGCAATGAAAATGACGAATAGGAATATGTGAGCGACATACAGCTGCCACGCACGGCTCAGAATTCGTGCGGTGGCGTATAGCGGACCCTGCGTGACCAGCGTTCGCCCATAGACGAGAGCCGCCGTATAGCCCGATATGAAGATAAATACCTCGGCGGCATCAAACACTTGGACCGCCTGTATCGTAAAGTAACTGAGAATATTCTCTGGAATATGATCCACAAAAATGAAAATCAACGCGAGGCCGCGGAAGAAGTCGAGACGGAGATCGCGCGACGAGGCAGGCACAGCCGGACCCAAAGAAACGCTATCAGCAGCAGGCGCAGCGCCTAGTGAGGCAATTTAGCAAAAAGGACGGCGGACCGTCGATTGCATGCAACACGACAGCCCTGATGAACCCCTAGTCTGACCCCGAGAATGCCGGTCAGCCGAGTCTCGGGCGATGCGTAAAGGAGGCCTCGGTCTTCTGGCGGATTTCGTCGAGCGAGACTCCGGGCGCGATCTCGGTCAGAATCATCCCAGAGCGGTCAATCGTGAAAACGCCGAGATCGGTGATGACCATGTCGACAACCCCCTGGCCGGTCAGCGGCAAGGTACAGCGGCGGAGCAGTTTCGGCTCGTTGCGAGCAGTGTGCTCCATCAGGACGATGACGCGCTTGACTCCGGCGACCAGATCCATCGCGCCGCCCATCCCCTTGACCATGCGTCCCGGGATCATCCAGTTGGCGAGATCACCGTTCTCCGCGACCTGCATCGCCCCGAGGATCGACAGATCGATATGACCACCGCGGATCATCCCAAAGGATTGCGCGCTGTCGAAATAACTCGTTGTCGGCAGCTCGGTGATCGTCTGCTTGCCGGCATTGATCAGATCCGGATCCTCCTCCCCCTCGAACGGGAAGGGACCCATCCCCAGCATGCCGTTCTCGCTCTGCAATTGAACCGTGATCCCTGGGGGAATAAAATTCGAGACTAGGGTCGGAATACCGATGCCGAGATTGACGTAAAAGCCGTCCTTCAATTCCGCCGCGGCGCGGTGCGCCATCTCGTCGCGTGCCCAAGCCATTCGCTGACTCCTGCTATCTATTTGCCGCGCTGGCGCAGCGTGCGCTGCTCGATGCGCTTCTCAAAAGACCGACCGTGCACGATCCGCTGAACGAAGATGCCGGCCGTATGAATGTGGTCCGGATCGATGGTCCCGGGCTCGACCAAGTGTTCGACCTCGGCGACCGTGACCCGGCCGGCGGTCGCCATTACCGGATTGAAGTTCCGCGCCGTCTTTCGGTAGACGAGGTTGCCTTCCCTATCGGCCTTCCAGGCGTGGATGATCGCGAGATCGGCGACGAGCCCGTGCTCCATCACATAAGTCTCCCCGTCGAACTCGCGGATTTCCTTGCCTTCCGCAACCAAGGTTCCCACCCCGGTCTTCGTGAAGAACGCCGGGATCCCGGCACCGCCGGCTCGGATCCGCTCGGCTAAAGTGCCTTGCGGATTGAATTCCAATTCGAGCTCGCCCTTCAAATATAGATCGGCGAACAGCTTGTTCTCGCCGACGTAGGACGAGACCATTTTGCTGATTTGCCGGCTCTCGAGAAGTAGACCGAGCCCTGCGCCATCGATCCCGGCATTGTTTGAAATGACAGTCAAGCCGGTAACGCCGGAATCGCATATGGCGGCGATCAGCAGCTCAGGGATGCCGCAAAGACCAAACCCACCTGACATGATCGTCATGCCGCTTCGCAACAGCCCGGCGAGCGCGGCATGGGCGTCGGGGAAGATCTTATTCATGGCTGCTCCTGCGGCTATAATCGGCTACCGATCATAGCCTAGCTGTCAATTTCGGCCACCTTGTCGCGGGGTATCCGCCGGCAGACCCAGCCGCTGTCGCGTAGCACTGTCGACGACGCCGCTGACGTTCAGCCCATTCTGTTTTTGAAACTGCGCCACGGCAGCTGCTGTCGTTGGACTATAAACGCCGTTCTGGTCGATCGGGACGTTTCCCTTGGCGAGCGTGCGCTGGACGCTTCTGACGTCGTTCCCCTGCATCGCCGGATCGGACGGCCTTAGCAGCCGAGGCTCGCCCGGTTTGGTTTCGTGCCCATCAAACCACGCCGCCACATCGTTGCCGTTGATAGCAAGCCATTTCGGCGGAACCGAAAGCAGGTTGAAATCGACGCGCTCCGTCCCGTCCGACGCCGCTCGCTTGATTCCGATTTCCCTGAGCACCGGCAGATAGTCGGCGAATGGCAGCCGAATTCCGAGGTTCGGAATGGCGTCAAAGCCACGAATTGCCAAGTCTCCGGCAGCGCTGTACCCCCCTGGCGTCAGCGGGGAGCCCTTTGCTTCACCCGTCAGGTCGAGCCCGACATCCTTCGTGTCGATGGCGATGCCGTAGATGTGAAAAATGGGGTTTATCATCGCCGCGGCACCAAGCAGTTGCCCAAGAGCCTGGTGCTTACTCGGCTGGGTCTCGCTGGCGACCGTCTCGCTTTCGTCCACCATCGCGCCAGCAGCGCGAACCAGCTTGCCAAGCGCCTGAATGTTCAGGTCACTGATGCCTAGATCGAACGTGGCGCCGCGCGGCACCCTGCCTGCTTCAAGAATCGACGGCGCGAGATCCAGCCCCTTCTGGCTGACGGCGAAGCGGATCGCGGCCGCCTCACTGTCGAGACCGGTGATTGCCGTCGTGACTTCCAAGTTGGCTAGCGAAACGAGAGCTTCGGCCGTTGAGCTCCGGACCGTAACCCCATCCACCGCTATGTCGCCACTAATGCCGCTAAACGGCGTCGAAACGGAGGACAGCATCGCGAAGAACGCCGCGCCGCGCGTTTCCGGCGACCGGCCGTCGTCCGCTGGCAGCGCCTCAATTGCGTCGCGCAACTGGTTGAGTGCTTCCAACTTGGGACCGGCGCTCCGGCCGCTGAACGTGATCCGTTTGATCCCGACCTCGACGGGGACCTGCGGTCCAAAACACTCGATGTCACTCGCGGCAAGATCGACAAGCGCGCTCCAGGCTCCGCTCGGCTCTGCGACCAGCTTCGACGTCATCATAAGTGGTCCGGCGGCCGCCCAGGTCCCGGTGTCGAGCTGATCGAACCGCGCGCTCGCGACCGTGACGGCGGTCTCCCGGTCACGCCCCGACTGCGCCTCGATCAGAGCAGTCGCCGTCGCTTCCTTCAGCGTGATCTTTACTGTGGCCTTGTCTTTCCTACTAATAGTCAATTCCGTCGGCAGCCGCCATGCAAGCTCGATAAGCTCGCCGTTTTCCTTCTGGCCGACCTGCCGAATTTCGATCCGGTCGAATGTGAGCGTATCTGCGGGCTGCATCCCGATTGCAAAGCGCCCATTGGTAATCACAGCAATCAATGCGTCGCCATCCCGCCGGATCTCGTAAAGGTCCGAGCCGGCCCACTTGACCACACCATTTGTACTGCCGCCGAGCCGGTCAACGAGCGCGTCGATCCTCGCCCTGAACCGGTCGAGATCAGCATCCGCTGCCCAACCCGGTGGCCCGAGAACGAGAGCGTGAAGAAGAGTAGCCGCCCGCAACGCGCGCCGTGTCGCCGAATTCGTGAAATGGTGTTCCATGTGTTTTCGGACCTAGCCTCTACTATTATAGCTGCTATAGCTGCGACGCGGCCGAAGCCGGACCCCGTCGCGGCCGCGCATACCCACCTGATTTTGATAGATGGCCTTCAAATCTACGGCAGAAACAGATCCCCAAGATTGGGCTTCTCTCGCCCTCTATCTCGCGGAGTTTGGCATCGAACTCGGGGAAGCCGAGCCTCGGCAATTCGCCGGAGGGTCGGTAATCCCAATTACTTGATCGAGATCGACGGACGTCGGGCGGTCTAGCGACGGCCGCCGAGCGGGCCGTTGCCGCCCAGGGCCAACGATATGGCCCGCGAACACCGTATTTTCTCGTCCCTGTGGCAAGCTGACCCGCTGGCGCCCAGAAGCTTATTCTTTTGCGAAGACCGCAGGGTGCTCGGCACACCATTTCAAATTCTTGAATATCGCGAATGAATCGTCGTGCGCGGACAATTGCCGCTGGACCTGATCGATCATCCGGGGTTGTGGCCGTGCGCAAATGCCTACCTCGCAAGGCGGCTTCTGGAGTCGATGCCAAGTGATAGAGGCCTATCGGCGTGTTACCGGTCGGTCGGTTTACAGCTTTGAGTTCTACCGCGTGCTATCGGTGTTCCGC
This sequence comes from Allostellaceae bacterium, assembly GCA_045802495.1. Classification (GTDB taxonomy): domain Bacteria; phylum Pseudomonadota; class Alphaproteobacteria; order ATCC43930; family CGMCC-115725; genus AP-15. The sequence goes on from JBJMQW010000166.1 coordinate 4,970, forward strand.
ACCGCGATTGTGTTCCTGCAGCCGTTCGAGCGTTACCGGCGGGAGCCGGGCCCAAATCTCCGCTGTATCGGGTTCGACACGATCGGGCGCGACCTGCTCGACTACGCTTTCGACATCGTCCGCGGCCGCGCCGAGTGACCGCAGGCGAATTGACCCGCGTTTTGCAACTCGAGTTGAGCCGAGCAGGGAAGGTCCGGTAGTTACGCGGCGGCCAGCTCCCGGGCGGCGGTCGCGTCTCGCATTAGGCACCTAGCCGAAAAAATCCTTGCATCGGCAACGGCCTGATCCGAAATTGGGGGCTGGCTGGGGTGCCGGCCCGATGCTGCTCGGTGAAACCGCAGTATTGGGCGGCTGAGATCAGACCCACTGAACCTGGTCGGGCGAGCCCGGCGAAGGGAGTCCACGATTAACGCGTCTTTCGTGCCATCATCCCGCCCCAAAACCGTCGTCATCGGCGCCGGGGTCATAGGGTTGGGTATAGCTTGGCGGCTCGCGCAGGCCGGTTGTCGGGTCACCATCTACGATCGCGGTGATGCCGGCCGCGGCGCCACCTGGGCAGCTGCCGGCATGCTCGCCGCCGCGGTCGAGACCGAACCGGGAGAGGAAGCACTGCTGGCGCTGACCCTCGAAAGCCAAAGACTGTGGCCCGATTTCGCGCGCGAGTTGGAAGCCGCCTCCGGCCTCTCTGTCGGCTATCGCGACGAAGGGACGATCGTTGTCGCCCTGACCCGCGACGATGCAGAGCAGTTGCGCCACACCTTTGAGTTTCAAAAACGGCTAGGGCTGGACATCGAATGGCTGACCGGTGCCGAAGCCCGGCGCCGCGAGCCGCATCTGCGTGCCGGCATTCCCGGTGCGGTGCTGAGCCTGCGCGACCACCAGGTCGAAAACCGGGATCTCGCGCGTGGGCTGGCAGCGGCGGCCCGCCGTGCCGGCGCCGTGCTACATGAGCACTGCGCTGTCCGAGCGGTTGAAATTTCCAGCGCGCAGGCGCGCGGCGTCCACACCGATCGCGGTTTCGAAGCGGCCGACATCGTTGTATTGGCGGCCGGTGCCTGGTCGCGCCAGATCGGGGGTATTCCACCCGCAAATCTGCCGCCGGTGCGCCCGATCAAAGGCCAGATGCTGGCCTTGCGCATGGATCCGGCGGCACCGCTATTGCGCCATGTGGTGTGGCTGCCGAACAGTTATCTCGTGCCGCGTCTGGATGGACGGCTGGTGATCGGCGGGACGGTCGAGGAAAGCGGCTTCGACGACGCGCTGACAGCAGGCGGACTGCTGACTTTGATCGAGGGAGCCTGGCGCGCGGTGCCTGCGATCGAGGAGCTGCCAGTTGCCGAGACCTGGGTCGGCTTTCGTCCGGGTTCGCGCGACGATGCGCCGATGTTGGGGCCGAGCGGCATCGACGGGCTCATCGTCGCCACCGGCCATCATCGCAACGGCATCCTGTTAGCTCCGGTCAGCGCCACCGTAATCAGTGCCTGTGTGTTGAGCGGGCGGCTGCCCGACATGGCTTTGCCGTTCACGCCGCAGCGCTTTGCCCCGGCGTCGGCCCCCGTTGCCGCGGTGCAGTGATGCGACTTAAGATCAACGGTGTCGACGAGGAAGTCGCAGCGACGACAGTGGCGCAGCTTCTCGCCGATCGCGGCATCAATCCCACGGCTCGGTTTCTCGCCATCGCCGTCAACGGTGCCGTGGTGCGTCGCGCCGAATGGCCCCAAGCGGCGCTCAAGGCCGGCGACGCCGTCGAGATCGTCCGTCCATTGCAGGGCGGCTGAACCCCTATCGTACAGGACCCACCATGAACGACCCGTTCACCATTGCCGACACCGTGTTCGCATCGCGGATCTTCGTCGGCAGTGCCCGCTATCCCAACCAGCAGGTGATGCTTGACGCGCTGGCAGCGGCCGGGCCGGCTATGGTCACGATGTCGATCCGGCGGATCAGCCTAGAGGGTTATGCCGAGAGTTTGGTCGACCTGCTCGGCGGCCGCTACCGTATCCTGCCCAACACCGCCGGCTGCGTTACTGCGCGCGACGCGATCCTGACCGCCGAACTGGCGCGCGAGGCGCTGGAGACGAACTGGATCAAGCTCGAGTTGATCGGCGATCGCGAATTGCTCTACCCTGATGTCGAGCAACTGGTCCACGCCGCTGACGAACTCGTGCGCAAGGGCTTCACCGTCCTGCCCTATTGCAACGAGGATCCTGTCGCGTGCCAGAAGCTCGCGGATGTCGGCTGCGCCGCAGTCATGCCGCTGGGCTCGCTGATCGGTTCGGGCCGCGGCATCGCCAACCCGGCGGCGATCGAGCTGATCTGCGCTCGCAGCCCGGTGCCCGTGGTGCTCGATGCCGGCATCGGAACCGCCTCCGACGCGGCGCAGGCGATGGAATTGGGCTGCGACGCCGTTATGGTCGACACAGCGATCGCCAAGTCGCACGACCCAATCCGTATGGCGGCGGCGATGCGGGGTGCAGTCGAAGCCGGCCGCCTGGCCCGGCTCGCCGGCCGCATTCCCAAGCTCCGCTTTGCCGAGCCGTCGAGCCCGCAACTCGGTTTGGTGGGCTCCTGAGCTGACCCGAGCCCGCCGGGCTGCCCGGCAGACCGGCGGAGGCTTGGCGTGATCTTTGCCGTCCCGATCAGTGATGACAATCCGACGATCCGCGTGCCGGTCGTCACCTATTTCCTGATCGGGATGTGCACCGGGGCGTTCCTGTGGCAGCTCGGTCACAGCGAACGGGCGATCCTTTACAGTTATGGCATGGTTCCGGCCGAGCTGTTTGGCCTCTGGCATCCGCCGCGAGCTTATCGCGTCTTACCGCCCTGGACGAAAGTCGTGACCAGCATGTTTTTGCACGGCGGCTGGTTTCACCTGATCGGCAACATGCTGTACCTGTGGATCTTCGGCAACAATGTTGAGGACGCCTTAGGGCGGGGGCGTTACCTGTGCCTATACCTTTGCTGTGGCAGCGTTGCCGCCCTCGCGCAAGCCGTCGCGAGCCCCGCCTCGCATGTTCCGATGGTCGGCGCGAGCGGCGCCATCGCCGGTGTCCTCGGCGCTTATCTTCTACTTCACCCCGCCGCCAATGTGCGTTGCTTTGTCTGGATCGTGATCTTCTTCCGCATCGTCAACGTTCCGGCCTGGACGATGCTCGGTTTGTGGTTCGTGATGCAGCTGATCAGCGGCCTCAGCGTCTCCGCCGGCAACCCGGGGGTCGCTTTCTGGGCGCATGTCGGCGGTTTCGTCAGTGGATTGGTTCTCGTCGTCACGGTACGCCCACGTGGCGTAGCGTTGCTGCAGGAGCCGCGCAGCCAAGCCTTTACCGCCAGCCCGGCGGTTTTCGCCGACCGGCGGAGCGGGCAGCGCGGCTCTGTGCCCGATGCTGGGCGGCGGTTCGGCCGACCCCGCAGCCCTTGGGGCTGACAGGCATCACTTGGGCCGCTCTATACGTTCAGTGCTTGGCCGCGCCACTTTTTCGAGCAGGGCGAGCCACCGTCCGACCCGCTTGCGGTTCTTCCGAAAATCATATTTGCCATATCGCGACCGGCTGAAAACGGCGATGCTCGATTGCGCTGGGCCGAGTGGGACAAACTCGACCGTTACAATGTCGGGAAAGCGAAATGTGGGCGAGTGCTGAATGTAGACAAATCGCCGAGCATCAGGGTCGTTGATGACTCTGACCATGCGCTTTTCGCCGGAAATCACCTCCGCCCAATACTCGTAGAGCCTGCCCCAGGGCATATCGAATTGTGGGCTGGCGACCGCCTCGGCTGTCGAACAGTAGCTGGGCGGGCACGCGAGATGGCTAGTTTTCGGAAGCGGCGATCGCAGTTCGGCAATCCTGACCGCTTCGTCGGGAGCAAGGCGATCCTCGGCCTCACGGCCCAGATAAATGCGCAGCGCGAGCCCGAGCACTAAAATCACCAGCGCCGTTCCGAGCAGTGCCGTCATGATTCGGCGAGCGGCGCGCACCCTCCCCCCGTGGTCGCTAGAGGCCCGGGGACCTACTATGCCATAACCATGCTGACAGCGCAGGAAGGGGGCGGATGGCGATGAAACCGGATGCAACGATCTATGCGCCGCATGGTCTTGCCGAAGGGATTTCCGTTCTTACCGTGGAACCCCTCTTCGCACGGATCCTCGAAAGGGCCGGCCCGCCACGGTTCCGCCGCCGCCGTAACGGCTTCAGCACACTCCTGCACATCATCCTGGAACAGCAGGTGTCGATCCACGCAGCCGCGGCGATGCACCACAGGCTGAGCGGGCTGTGCCGCCCGCTCACACCGAAAGCCTTCCTCGCCCTCGACGACCAAACCCTTCGTTCATGCGGCTTCAGCCGGCAAAAAATGGGTTATGCCCGCGATCTCGCCAAGTCGATCGAGGGCGGCACATTCGACTTTGCGAGCCTCGCCGCGCTTGACGACGAGATCGCGCTCGCGGAACTCCTTGCGATCAGAGGGATCGGCCGGTGGAGCGCGGAAATATATCTCCTCTTTGCGTTGGGGCGGCCGGACATCTGGCCGGCCGCGGATCTCGGGCTGCAGGTCGCGATCGGCGAGGAACTGGCTCTCGGATCTCGCGCCAGCGAGACTGAAGTGCGGAGCCGGGGCGAGAGTTGGCGACCTTGGCGCTCCGTCGCCGCTTGCCTCTTTTGGCAATCCTATCTGCACGCTCGGGGAAGAGCAGCCCCACAGCTGCCCTCGGAGCTCTATGCGTGATCGCCGGCCAGATGGCCTTCGCGGTAGCGGACGGCGAACTTGCGATAGGCAAGGCGCCCAATCACGCAGGCGGCGGCAACGACGAAAAGCGCGGGCACACCCCCCTCCTTTATCGAGCAGACCAGTACCTCGACCCAAATTGCGGACAGAAATGCGAATACCGGGCTTAGCAAAACGGCCACGGCGACGACCAACCAGCCCCAATTCGGGAGACGGTCCATGCTATGATGCCCCTCAATCTGACGGGGACCATGTGTCGCAGCTAATGATTGGCGTTTTACTAACGAAAACTCCCGCCAACGGCCGCGAAACGTCCGTCAACTGATTGCTCCTTCACCGGTATCGAGACATGGCGACAAGCTTTCCGGACGGGTTTCTTTGGGGCGCCTCGACCTCGGCTTACCAGATCGAGGGCGCCGTCAAGGAGGACGGGCGCGGACCGTCGATTTGGGACACCTTCAGCCGACTCCCGGGGAATATTGCCGGCGAGGACACCGGCGACACTGCCTGCGACCATTATCATCGCTGGCCCGAGGATGTGGCACTCATGCGCGAACTGGGCCTCGACGCTTACCGGCTGTCGATCGCCTGGCCGCGCATCCTGCCCGAAGGCAGAGGCAAGCCGAACGCCAAGGGGCTCGAATTCTACGACCGGCTAATCGATGCCGTTTTAGCGAGCGACATCGAGCCGTGGGTTTGCCTCTATCATTGGGACCTGCCGCAGGCTCTCGACTACCGAGGCGGCTGGCAGAATCGCGATACGGCTTCCTGGTTCGCCGAATACGCCGCCGTCACAGCGCGGCGGCTCGGGGATCGGGTCAAGCATTGGGCAACCTTCAACGAGCCGAACGCCGCGAGCATCCTGGGCTACTGCGAAGGCAAGCATGCGCCGGGCATTCGCGGCCGGGAAAGTACGCTCGGAGCCATTCATGTCATGAACCTTGCACATGGGCTTGGCACCGAGGCGATGCGCTCGGAGCGGGCCGACTTGCTGATCGGCAACATCTACAATTTCCATCCGCGAGAGGCGGCAAGCGAGCGTGAGGAAGACGAGATCGCGGCCATCATGCTCGACGCGCTATGGAACCGGTCTTTCCCCGATCCGCAGATCCACGGCGCATATCCGGAACCACTGGCCGGTGAAATGGAGGCCCTGGCGCAGCCGGGCGATCTCGACGTCATCAAGCAACGGCTCGATTACTTCGCCTTCAATCACTACACGCGGTCGCGAGTGCAACGTGATCCGGATCATCCATTCGGGGTCGGCATCGTGCCGCCCGAGGCGGGGGTCCCGGTCACCGAAATGGGCTGGGAGATCGCTCCAGGTGCGTTCCGCCAGGTGCTGATCGAAGCGAAGGAACGTTACGCGGGTGATCTGCCGATCTATGTCCTCGAAAACGGAGCTGCGTTTACCGATCGGATCGACGCGGATGGACGGATCCGCGATGAACAGCGGATTTCCTATCTGCGCGGCTACCTCGGCGCTGTGCTGGAGGCAATCGAGGCCGGCGTGCCGGTGCGCGGGTATTTCGTTTGGTCGCTACTCGACAATTTCGAGTGGGCGTTCGGATATAGCAGAAGGTTTGGGCTCGTCCACGTCGATTTCTCGAGTTTCGAGCGGCGCCCCAAAGACTCTTTCCACTTTTATGCCGAACTTGCCCATGGCGCCCCGCTCGAGCGGGAGTAGGCCGAGCGATAATGCCCGGCACGCTGACGCCTGACTCACCCCTCGATCTCGTCGCTCACGTCATCCAGGTGGCGCTGACGCCGATTTTCCTGCTGTCGGGCATCGCCACCCTGCTGAATGTGTTCGCGACACGGCTGGCGCGCGTGGCCGACCTCGTCGTCCAAATCACCAAGGCGATGGAGGGGGCCGATCCCGATCAGAGCGTGGATCTCACGCGGCAGCTGTTGCGCTTGAGATGGCGATCCATCGCGCTCGACGCAGCCGTCGTGCTCGGCGCCATCGCGGCGGCGTCCACTTGCGCATCGGTATTCACGCTTTTCGTGGGAGCGCTGCGCAATTCGACCGTCGCGTCCGTTTTGTTCACCACCTTCGGGCTCGCCATCGTTTGCACGATCAGTGCAATCTTGGCATTCACCATCGAGATGATGATGGCCGGCAGCGGGGTACGCGCCGAAGTGGCGCGCCAGCGACCTTCGGGATAGGTCCGCAGCCTTCAGCCGAGGAATTCCGCGCACCGCCTCTCGACCTCTTCGCGTGACGCAAAGAAGACATCGCCAAGATCGAGGCCAGCCGGACGGCGCTCCGTCTCTAGATGCACACCGTGCTGCCGGGCAATGTCGGCGAGGCGGCGGGCGACGTCGCCGCGGCCGGTGAAGACGATGCCTTCGACTTCCGCGCGAACCGCCGCAAGCGCGGCTCCGGCGCTATCGCCGCAATCGAGCAGTGCGGCGAAGCGGGCCTCGGGAACCGTTTCGCGCGCCTTTCGCAAGAGGGCGGCAAACCAGCCGGGACCGACATAGCCGCCGGCATCGGGCGCGCTCGCGAGGAGGATCGGCCGCCCGACCCGGGCCGCGGCGGCTAACGCGCCAACCGCATGGTCGATCGAGTGGATGATGATGATCGGGGCGACGCGTCGACCGGAGATTGCTTCGTCGCACCGCTCCTCGAAACGACCGCCCTCACTCGTCATTGCGAGCGCAGCGAAGCAATCTCAAGGAGCCTAGTGAAGGCTGCCGAAATACGCGGCCACTTCAACCATACGGTTAGAAAAGCCCCACTCGTTGTCGTACCAGGAGAGGACGCGGACAAAGCGCTTGTCGAGCACCTGGGTCTGCGTCACGTCGAAGGTCGAGCTGTGCGGGTCGTGATTGAAGTCGACCGAGACGGTGGGGGCCTTGTTGATGCCGATGATGCCGCGCAACCGGTTCGATTTCGCGGCATCCTCCATCAAGGTGTTGACCTCCTCGCCGGTGGTCTCGCGCGCCGCGTCGAAGGTCAGGTCGATCAGTGACACGTTGGCGGTGGGCACCCGGATCGCGGTGCCGTCGAGCTTGCCCTTGAGAGCTGGCAAGACGAGGCCGATCGCCCGCGCCGCGCCGGTCGAGGTCGGGATCATCGACAACGAGGCGGCACGAGCCCGTCGCAGGTCGCCGTGCAACGTGTCCTGCAGGCTCTGATCGCCGGTATAGGAGTGGATCGTCGTCATAAAGCCGCGCTCGATACCGATCCCTTGGTGCAGGACATAGGCGACGGGAGCCAGGCAGTTGGTTGTGCAAGAGCCGTTCGAGATGACCTGGTGATCGGGTTTCAGCTCCTCCTGATTGACGCCCATCACGACCGTCAGGTCGGCGCCGTCGGCCGGAGCCGAGACGATGACCCGCTTGGCGCCGGCTTCGAGATGCTTTGCCGCGGCCTCGCGCTTTGTAAAAATGCCGGTGCATTCAAGCGCGACATCGACGCCGAGTTCGCGCCATGGCAGCTTTGCCGGGTCACGCTCGGCGGTGACGCGGATTTTGCCGCGGCCGGCGTCCATCCAATTCTCGCCCGTCGTGACCTCGCCCGGGAAGCGACCATGTACGCTGTCATATCGGAGAAGGTGCGCGTTGGTTTCGACCGAGCCGAGATCGTTGATCCCAACCACTTCGACATCGCTGTTCTTTTGTTCAAACGCCGCCCGCATCACCAGCCGGCCGATGCGGCCAAAGCCGTTGATTGCTACCCGTACCGCCATGGTTCGCCCTCCCGAAGCCTAGTCGCCGATCTATAGGAGCGAGCGGGCCGCCTCTGCAACTCTTTCGGGCGTGATGCCGAAATGCGGAAAAAGCGCCTCGCCCGGCGCCGAGGCGCCGAACCCCTCCATGCCGATAAACACGCCGCGCGGCCCGATCCACCGGCCCCATCCGAACTTGACAGCGGCCTCGACCGCGACACGCGGTGCCGAACCGAGCACCGCATCCTGGTATTCCTTTGGCTCTTGCTCAAAGAGTCCCCAGCAAGGCATCGACACGACGGCGGCGCGGATCCCGTCCTGCGCGAGCGCCTCGCGCGCGGCGATCGCGACGGAGACCTCGGAGCCGGTCGCGAGCAACGTCACCTGCCGCGCGCCTTCGGCATCCGCCAGCACATAGGCGCCGCGCGCCGAGAGGTTCTCGGAACCCGGCCTACGGCGTAGCAACGGCAGGGACTGGCGGGTCAGCGCGAGGAGCGACGGCGCGTTGCGCTGTTGCAGCGCCAGCGCCCAGCATTCGGCAGTCTCGACCGGGTCGGCCGGACGGTACACATAGAGCCCCGGCATCGCGCGCAACGCGGCCAGATGCTCGACCGGCTGATGCGTCGGACCATCCTCGCCAAGCCCAATCGAGTCGTGCGTCATTATGTAAATGACGCCGACCCCCATAAACGCGGAGAGCCGGATCGACGGCCGGGCATAGTCGGAAAAGGTAAGGAAAGTCCCCCCATATGGGATCAAACCGCCATGCACGGCGATCCCGTTCATCGCCGACGCCATCCCGTGCTCGCGCACGCCGTACCGCATATAGTGGCCCGAGAAATCGCCGCGGCGCACGTCCCTCTGGTCTTTGGCTTTCGTGTTGTTGGACGGCGTCAGATCCGCCGAGCCGCCCACCAGCTCGGGAACCACCCCGACCAATATGTCGAGGACGCTGCCCGAGGCCTGCCGTGTCGCGATTTTCGCATTCGCGCGGCGGAACTCGTCACACACTTTGGCGATCGCCGCGTCGAAACCAGGCGGCAATTCCTTGCGGTGGCGGCGCCAGAATTCGCCGCGGCGCTCCGGCGGCAAGCCCTCGACACGGGCTTCCCAGGCACGGCGCATTGGCTCACCGCGGGCGCCCGTCGCCTGCCATTCCGCGCGGATGTCTTCGGGGATCACGAAGGGCGGCTCATTCCAGCCGAGCCGCTCGCGCGCCCCGGTAATCTCGGCCGCGCCGAGTGGCGAGCCATGCGCCGCCGCGGTTCCGGCTTTTGTCGGCGCGCCGAACGCAATCGTCGTGCGACACGCAATGAGGTTCGGCCGGTCGCTCCTTTGCGCGCGCCGGACCGCCTCGGCGACCGCAGCATGATCATGGCCGTCGACCCGCTCCGCAGCCCAGCCATAACCGCGGAACCGCAGCAGCGGGTCATCGGAAAATGCGAGCTCGGTCGAGCCGTCGATCGACACCGAATTATCGTCATAGAGAACGATCAATTTGTTGAGACCGAGATGCCCGGCGAGCGAGGCGGCCTCATGGCTGACGCCCTCCATCAAATCGCCGTCGCTCGCGATCACATAGGTGTGGTGGTCGACGACCTCGTCGCCGAACTCGGCCGCGAGCAGCCGCTCGGCGAGGGCCAGGCCGACCGAATTGCCGAACCCCTGGCCGAGCGGTCCGGTCGTCGTCTCGATGCCGCTAGCATGGCCGCGCTCTGGGTGACCGGCGGTGCGGCTGCCGAGCTGGCGAAAACGCTTCAGCTCGTCGAGCGTCATGTCGGGATAGCCGGTCAGGTGCAACAGCGCGTAGAGCAGCATCGAGCCGTGCCCGGCGGACAGCACAAAGCGGTCGCGGTCGGGCCAATCCGGTGCCCGCGGATCGAATTTCAGGAATTGCGTAAAGAGGACCGTCGCGGCGTCCGCCATTCCCATCGGCATGCCGGGATGGCCGGATTTCGCCTGCTCGACCGCATCCATGGCGAGCGCGCGCAACGCATTGGCCATGCGGCGGAGTTTCGGGTCCCGCGGCGCGGGAAGCGGAGCTGCCGTAGCGGCAGTGGGGGCGTCGTTGCTCATCATGGGCAAGATGGTTGACCACGATGGCGAGAGCAAGCTCAAGCTCCGATAAGAGGCCGTCCATTTCCAATGGCGGCGAAGCGGAATTTCGGCACGGCGTCCCGACAACCCACAATTGCATCCGGAATCGGCCTTCGCTGCATCTGCAGCAAATCTACAGCGGAAACACTCGGCAAAGTTGCTCTCATCAGCCGCGGCGATCGGCCGTAGCGGCTTCCAGGTATCCCCGGTATTCCACTTGCCGACAGGTGCAAATAACAGCCGATTGCGGCTAATCTTGGGGTGCGGTTGCCCCGCCCAAGGATGAACAAAATGGACGACAACTTTGATACGTGTCTTGCTTTCACCCTGCGGGAGGAAGGCGGGTACGTGGACGACCCAGCCGACCCGGGTGGCGCGACGAATATGGGCATAACCTTGGCGACATACCGGGAATGGTCCAACGATGCCGCACTCGGTCCAACCCAAGTCCAGAATATGACCAAGCGAACGGCCAGAGCCATTTACCGATCACTCTATTGGAACCCATTGCGCGCCGACGCTCTCCCCACCGGCGTCGATCTCAGTGTCTTCGATATGGGCGTGAACGCTGGGATATGGGGATCGGCAAGGCTCCTCCAGCGCGCGCTTGGTTTTATCGGGGAGGAGGTGGATGGTTGCATTGGTCCGGAAACTTTGGTAGCCGCGGCGAACAGCAATCCACGTTCTCTCGTCAATGATCTGGCCGACCGCCAGGCGGCATATTACAGATCATTGGCTGATTTTCCGACCTTCGGCACAGGTTGGCTAAGCCGCACCAAGGCGCGGCGCGAAGCGGCGCTCGCAATGATCGTGGCTGAACCGGAAGGGACGGATGATGTGACCCCCTCAACGACTCGGGCGATCTGATCCCGTATTCCGAGCGAGAGCGGTAGAGATTATTATCGTGGATCCCTGCTTGTGCCCGCCAGAGCTTTTACGGCTTCTGGCGCGATGACGGCATAATTGAGGCGCATGGGGTACCTTCTCCCCTTGCTTATGCGACTCCTACCAACGCGCGCAGCGAAATGGGCCGGCTGAGGAGGATTGTTTCGGGCCAGGGGCTTCGATAGCCTGCGGCTTGGCATAGCAGCGGAGAACCTGGCATGGCGATCATCGTGGGCACCGGCGATTTCAAGTACCGCATCGTCGAGGATTGGGCGAAATTGCCGGACGGCTGGTCGTTCAAGGAGGTCGGGGCGGTCGGGGTCGACGCCAAGGACAATGTCTATGTGTTCAACCGCGGCGAACACCCGGTCATGGTGTTCGATCGCGAAGGTAATTTTCTGCGCTCCTGGGGTGAGGGCCAGTATCCGCGGGCGCACGGCGTCCATATGGGACCGGACGATTCTATTTATCTGACCGATGACGGCGGGCATTTCGTCCGCAAATGCTCGCTTGACGGCAAGGTGCTCCTGGAGCTCGGCGTTCCCGGCAGGCCCACGCCTTATATGAGCGGCGAGCCGTTCCACCGCTGCACCCATACGGCATTGTCGCCGAAAGGCGAGATCTATGTCTCGGACGGGTACGGCAACGCCAAGGTTCACAAGTATTCGCCGGACGGCAAATTGCTGGTGTCGTGGGGCGGCCCCGGCACCAATCCCGGCGAGTTCAACATCGTGCACAACATTTGCACCGACGCCGAGGGCTGGGTCTATGTCGCCGACCGCGAGAACCACCGCGTCCAGGTATTCGACGGCAACGGCAAATACGAGACGCAGTGGAACAATCTGCACCGGCCGTGCGGACTCTACATGGATTATACTCGCCACCCGGTCTGCTATATCGGCGAGCTCGGCCCGGTGCAGCCGGTCAACCGCAACAGTCCGAACCTCGGGCCGCGGGTCAGCATCGTTGATCATCAAGGCAAGCTATTGTCGCGCTTTGGCGACATGCATGCAGGCACGGCGCCGACCGCTTTCCTCGGCCCGCATGGGCTCAGCGTCGACTCGCGCGGCGATCTCTATGTCGGCGAGGTGTCGTGGACCCAGTGGCCGCAATTCTACCCTGACACGCCGCGGCCCGCCTATATTCGCTCATTGCAGAAATACGAGCGGGTGCGCTGAGCTGCCGCTTTCGTCGTCATTCCCGCGAAAGAGGCTATCAGGAAATTGGCTGCATCGCGGCTGTGCGCGCTTCGAGACGCGCCCTTCGGGCGCTCCTCAGCATGAGGAAGCCTTTGACGAGATTAAGAAAATCCCTCACCCTAAGGAGGCCGCGAAGCGGCCGTCTCGAAGGACGCACGGCGCTGATCCAGCCGATCGTCAATTTCCTTACAGCCTCGAAAGCGGGAATCTAGGGGTAGGGCCGCAGCGGTTGTCCTGGACCCCCGCTTCCGCGGGGTGACGAAAATCTGAGGAGAACGCAAATGGCAGAGATTGTCGGCACCGGCGACTTCAAATACCGGATCATCGAGAACTGGGCGAAGCTGCCCGACGGCTGGTCGTTCAAGGAGGTCGCAGCGGTCGGCGTCGACGCGAAGGACAATGTGTACGCGTTCAACCGCGGCGAGCACCCCGTCATGGTGTTCGACCGCGACGGCAACTTCCAGCGCTCCTGGGGCGAAGGGCATTATCCCCGGGCCCATGGCGTCCATATGGGGCCGGACGAGTCGATCTACCTGACCGATGATGGCGGGCATTTCGTTCGCAAATGCTCGCTCGACGGCAAAGTCCTTCTCGAGATCGGCGTGCCTGGAAAGCCGGCGGAGTATATGAGCGGCGAGCCGTTCCATCGCTGCACGCACACCGCGCTGTCGCCAAAGGGCGAGATCTATGTCTCCGACGGCTACGGCAATGCCAAGGTGCACAAATACTCGCCGGACGGCAAATTGCTGAAATCGTGGGGCGAACCGGGCACCGGTCCGGGCGAGTTCAACATCGTCCACAACATTTGCACCGACGCCGAGGGCTGGGTCTATGTCGCCGACCGCGAGAACCACCGCGTCCAGGTATTCGACGGCAACGGCAAGTACGAGACGCAGTGGAACAACCTGCACCGGCCCTGTGGTCTCTACATGGATTATACCCGCCACCCGGTCTGCTATATCGGCGAGCTCGGCCCGTCGATGGCAGTCAATCTGAAGAGCCCGAACCTCGGGCCTCGGGTCAGCATCGTCGACCATGAAGGCAAGCTCTTGAGCCGGTTTGGCGATCCGCATGCGAGCCTCGCGCCGACCGGGTTCATCGGCCCGCACGGCATGTGCGCCGACTCGCGCGGCGACCTCTATGTCGGCGAGGTCTCCTGGACCTTGTGGCCGGGCGCCTTCCCCGGCGAACCGCGGCCAGAAAATTTGCGCTGCTTCCGCAAATTCGAGAAAGTCCGCTGATCACCGCAGGCCACGAGGGGGGACCGAGATGGGCCAGGTCAGCGTACCGGTCAATGGGCGTTCGTACACGATCAGCTGCGAGGACGGGCAGGAGACCCGCATTCGGCGCCTCGCCCAATATGTCGACGCCAAGGTCGGCGAGTTTGTCGCCAGCGCCGGCCAGGTCGGGGAGGCGCGGTTGCTGCTGCTCGCCGCCCTCGTCATCGCCGACGAGCTGTCGGACGCCAATGACGCGCTCGAGCAAGAGCGGAACCGGGACGGCCGCGCCGAATTTGCGTCAAAAGGCGTCCGCGGCATGGCCGGCCAGGGCGAACCTATTGCGCCGCATCTGCCGACACCCTAGCTTCCCCTTGCGGAGTGGGGCTGGGCGGTGCGTTAGGCCGCATGTTGCCCCGGGGCCGATACCTACCTCTTGGGGGCCGTCCCTGCCGGAGTCGTGGCTTCGGCACATGGTCGCCCACCTGCTACGGCGGGCCACGGAGGAGTTGCACGCCGACGGCCGAATCGGCTCCACCCCGCAGCTGCGCTTCCCTCGACCGCCGCCCGCTGTGTCCGCCTAGAGGAGCGGTAATCCGTGAGAATACTGTTTTGCGGCGATGTGATGGGGCGACCGGGCCGCGACGCCGTCAAAAAATATGTGCCGCAGCTGCGGCGCGACCTCGGCATCGACCTCGCCATAGTCAACGCCGAGAACGCCGCCGGCGGTTTCGGATTGACCCAGCGTCTCTGCGGCGAGCTCTACGATAGCGGCGTCGATGTCCTGACGACCGGCAATCACGTCTGGGATCAGCGCGAGATCATCCCGTATATCGGCCGCGACCCTTGCGTCTTGCGGCCCGCCAATTTTCCGAAGGCGACGCCCGGCGCCGGTTGGCGGCTGCATCCCGTCGGCTCGCGAAACGTGCTGGTCGTCAATTTGATGGGCCGGCTGTTCATGGACGCGCTCGACGATCCGTTTGCACGGCTCGAGGAAATTCTCGGCGAGCACCGGCTCGGCGAAGGCGTCTCGGCGATCGTCGTCGATTTTCACGCCGAGGCGTCGAGCGAAAAGATGGCCCTGGGTCATTTTGCGGATAGCCGGGTGTCGGCCGTGTTCGGCACCCACTCCCACGTTCCGACCGCCGATTGGCAGATCCTGCCGGGAGGCACCGCCTATCAGACCGATGCCGGAATGTGCGGCGATTACGATTCGGTCATCGGTCTGCAGAAGGAGCCGGCGGTGCGCCGCTTTGTCACCAAGATGCCCGGCGAGCGGCCGCACGTTGCCGAAGGCGAGGGCACCTTGTGCGGCATTTTTCTCGAAACCGACAATCGCACCGGCCTCGCCCGAACAATCGAACCGATCCGGGTCGGCGGCCGTCTCGCCCCGCACCTGCCGCAGCTCTAACGCTTCGATTCTTTCCGGGCGCACCCCGATTCCAAGGGCAGAGGCGAGCAAAACTGCCGCTTTTGCTGCCCAGAGACGCCCCAATCCTGCCATATTGGATTGTTACCGACGCCAGCCCGTATATTTCCGGCCGTAATGCCGACGAGGAGCGGCGCAGGGATCGATGGCTGGCCATTCGCAATTCAAAAACATCATGTATCGCAAGGGCGCGCAGGACAAGAAGCGCGCCAAGGTCTTCACGAAGATCATCCGCGAACTGACCACCGCCGCCCGCACCGGCCTGCCTGATCCCGCCGCGAACCCGCGGCTGCGCGCCGCCGTGTTGGCCGCGCGCCAAGCCAATATGCCAAAAGACACCGTGGACCGCGCGGTCAAGCGCGGCGCCGGCGGTGGCGCGGACGAAGCCTATGAGGAGGTGCGGTACGAGGGCTATGGCCCGGGCGGGACGGCGGTAATCGTCGAGGCGCTGACCGATAACCGCAATCGCACGGCGAGCGAAGTGCGCGCCGCTTTCACAAAGGCAGGGGGAGCTTTGGGGGAGACCAACAGCGTCAGCTTCATGTTCGACCGTGTCGGCGAGGTCTCGTACCCCGCAGTAACGGCGAACGCCGACGACATGTTCGAAGCCGCCATCGAGGCGGGGGCCAACGACATCGAGAGCGA
Source organism: Allostellaceae bacterium (assembly GCA_045802495.1). Taxonomy (GTDB): domain Bacteria; phylum Pseudomonadota; class Alphaproteobacteria; order ATCC43930; family CGMCC-115725; genus AP-15. The sequence goes on from JBJMQW010000166.1 coordinate 20,838, forward strand.
TTCCGAGCAGCATGTCGTGATTTGCACGCCCGAGGATTTTAATGCGGTCCGCGACGCGCTCGAGAAGCGGTTCGGCGCGGCGAGCTCAGCGCGCCTCAACTGGCGTCCGAAAACCACCGCGCCGCTCGACGAGGAGATGGCGACCGGCCTCTTCAAGCTGCTCGAGACGCTCGAGGACAGCGACGATGTCCAGAACGTCTACGCCAATTTCGATGTGGACGAAGACGTAATGGCGCGGCTCGGCGCCTGACAACGGCGTCGGACCCGCACGGAGCCGCGATGCGCATTTTGGGGCTCGATCCCGGGCTGCGGCACACCGGCTGGGGTATCATTGGGGTCGCCGGCAACCGCTTGACCCATGTCGCCGACGGGGTCGTACATGCCGCCGCCAATCAGCCTCTTGCGATCCGGCTGGTGTCGCTGTTCCGGCAAATCACCGCCGTGCTCGACCGCTTCCACCCGGACGAGGCCGCGGTCGAGGAGACCTTTGTCAACCGCAACCCGGCTTCGACGTTGAAGCTCGGGGTGGCCCGCGGGGTCGTCTTGCTGGCTCCGGCGGAGCGCGGCCTGCCGGTGGCCGAGTATTCGGCCAATTTCATCAAGAAAGCCGTCGTCGGCGCCGGACATGCCGACAAAGCCCAGGTCCAAATGATGGTCCGCCAGATCCTCCCGGGCTGCGCCATTGCCGAGCCGGACGCCGCCGACGCCCTCGCCGTCGCGATCTGCCATGCGCATCTTGCCGAGACCCGGCGCCGGTGGAGCGCCTCGGCATGATCGCCAAGCTTGCCGGCATCATCGACCAAGCGGGGCCGGATTCGGTGGTCATCGATGTGGGCGGCGTCGGATACCTGGCCTTCTGCTCGACCGCAACGATCAGCCGGCTGCCGCCGCCGGGCGCACCCGCCCGGCTGCTGATCGAAACCCATGTGCGTGAGGATCATATCCACCTTTACGGCTTTGCGGATGCTGCGGAACGCGACTGGTTCCGGCGGCTGACCACCGTGCAGGGGGTCGGCGCGCGGCTCGCGCTCGCGATCCTTTCGGCAACGGCGCCGGATCAGCTCACTCTCGCCATTATCGCGCAGGACAAGGCGGCGCTGGCCCGCGCCGAAGGGGTCGGCCCCAAGCTCGCCGCCCGCATCGTCAACGAGCTGCGAGACAAGATAGGCGGTATTGCCTTGCTGGCACCAACCCCCGGCACGCCCGCATCGGCGGCGGCGATGGCCGGCGAGGCCGGCCCGGCGGCCGACGCGGTCTCGGCTCTCGTCAATCTCGGCTATCGTCGAGCCGAGGCTTTCGGGGCGGTAGCCGCCGCGGCCCAGCGGCTCGGCGGCGGCGCCGAGACCGGAGCGTTGATCCGCGCGGGACTGCAGGAGCTGGGGCGATGAGCGGCGCGCCGCCGCGCATTCTCGACCCGGCGCCTGCCGAGCGGGACGACCCCGAGACCTCGTTGCGGCCACAGGCGCTCGAGGAATTCGTCGGGCAACGCCGGCTGCGCGAGAATTTGCGCGTCTTCATCGAAGCGGCCAAAACCCGCCGCGAACCCCTCGATCATGTGCTCTTCTCGGGCCCGCCCGGCCTCGGCAAGACGACCCTTGCGCATATAGGGGCGCGGGAGATGGGCGTTGGTTTTCGCGCTACCTCAGGCCCGGTGATCCAGCGCGGCGGCGACCTCGCGGCTCTGCTGACCAATTTGCAGCCGCGCGATGTACTGTTCATCGACGAGATCCATCGGCTGGTGCCGTCGATCGAGGAAATCCTCTATCCGGCCATGGAGGATTTTCAGCTCGATCTGATCATCGGGGAAGGACCCGCCGCGCGATCGATACGGATCGATCTCTCTCCCTTCACCCTGGTCGGGGCGACGACCCGGTCGGGCCTGATCACCCGGCCGCTGCGCGAGCGCTTCGGCATTCCTCTGCGCCTCGTCTTTTACCAACCCGCCGAGCTCGAACAAATTGTAAGCCGCGGCGCGCGGCTGCTCGACATTGATCTCAGGCCCGATGGCGCCGCCGAGATCGCGCGGCGCGCCCGCGGCACCCCGCGCATCGCGATGCGCCTTTTGCGCCGCGTCCGCGACTTTGCGGCCGTCGAGAGCCTGGAGAGCATCGATTCGGCAGCAGCCGACGCCGCGCTGGTGCGGCTCGATGTCGACGAAAGCGGCCTCGACGGCATGGATCGCCGCTATTTGCAATGCATTGCCGAACATTATGGCGGTGGTCCGGTCGGAGTGGAAACACTGGCGGCGGCGCTCGGCGACGAACGCGACGTCATCGAAGAAGTAATCGAGCCGTATTTGATCCAGGAAGGCTTTGTGCAGCGCACGCCGCGTGGCCGGCTGCTGACCCGGACCGCATTCCGCCACCTCGACCTGCCGATGCCGGCGATTCCGCCCGCCCAGCTGGATCTTCTCGCGGGCGCGCCCTGTGAGGTCGAGGACGCACCCTGAACCTGACCATCGTCTAAAAGACGCCATAAAGGGCCGACACCAATGCAGTCCAACGCTATTGATACCTTGCCGCTCGCTGGTTCGATTGCTCACGACCTCTCGATCCTCGGGCTGTTTCTGCAGTCCGACGCGATTGTCAAACTAGTCATGCTGATCCTGTTGCTCGCGTCGTTCTGGTCGTGGGCGGTCATCTTCGACAAGGTGATCCGCATCCGCCGGCTGCGGCACGCCGCTTCGAGCTTTGAAGAGACGTTCTGGTCCGGCGGCTCGCTCGACGATCTCTACGAGCGGGTGGGACAGCGCCCGCCCGACCCGATGACGGCGGTATTTTCGGCCGCAATGCGCGAATGGCGGCGCAGCGCCGCCAAGAACCTGCTTGGCACACCGGGAATGCGAACCAGCCTTCAGCAGCGGATCGAGCGAGTGATGAGCGTCACCGTCGGCCGCGAGATGGAGCGAGTCGAGCGGTTCATGGCGTTTCTCGCGACTGTCGGGGCGACGGCGCCGTTCGTCGGCCTGTTCGGCACGGTCTGGGGCATCATGAACAGCTTCCAATCGATCGCGGCATCGAAGAACACCAGTCTTGCCGTTGTCGCCCCCGGTATCGCCGAATCGCTGTTCGCAACGGCGCTGGGGCTGGTTGCGGCAATACCGGCGGTCATCGCTTACAACAAACTGGCAACCGATTTCGGACGCTATGCCGGGCGACTGGAGGCCTTCGCCAGCGAATTCAGCGCGATCTTGTCGCGTCAGCTCGACGAGCGTGCCTGACCATGGCGGCACCGGGCCTCGGCGGGAACGGCCACTCTCTCCCGGGGCGGTATCGGCCGATGTCGGAAATCAACGTGACGCCGCTCGTCGACGTTATGCTCGTCCTGCTCGTCGTCTTCATGGTCGCCGCGCCGCTGCTAACCGTCGGCGTGCCGGTCGATCTGCCGCAAACCGCGGCGCCACCTATTACCGAGCCAAAGGAACCGCTCGTCATCACGATCAATGGCGAGGGTCACATCTTTGTGCAGGAAACCGAGCTTCCAACCGAATCGCTGGTGCCGCGGCTGCAGGCGATCACGGAAAACAATCCTGACGCGCCCCTCTATGTCCGCGGGGACAAAGCAATCAATTACGGCCGGGTCGTCGAGGTGATGAGCCTCGTCAGCGCGGCCGGCTTCCGCAAAGTATCGCTCGTTGCCGAAGCGCCGAAGGGAGCGTCGGGGAGAACCGCGCTGGGAAAGAGCCCGTCCGAACCACCGGCGCGAGCGGCCGGGCGCTGAGCCACGTCCATCGTTTCGCATCGATGAGCCTCGCGCTTGCAGAGCCAATGCCGGCGGGACGCACTGTCGTCCCCGAGGAACCGACGAGCGGCATTACGAGCCTCGGCATCGCCCTCTCGGTTGCCTTGCATCTTGTTCTGGGCGCCGCACTGATCATCGGCCTGCCGCGATTGTTTGATCCGCCGCCGCCGGAGGAGATGCCGATTGCGGTGCAGCTGGTGACGATTGCGCCGGAAACCCGCGCGACCCGGCCAAATCCCAATCCACGACCGGAGGCCAAACCGGAGCCGCCGGCTGTCGAGCCGCCGATCGCGAAGCCGGAACCAAAACCAGAGCCGCCAAAGCCGGCGCCCGTTCCGCCAACCTCGGTCGCCGAGCCGCCGCCCGAGCCGCAGCGCCTGCCAGAGCCCAAGCCGGAGCCGCCCAAACCCGCCGACAAGGCGGAAGCCCCACCTCCCCCGCCGATCGCAGCAAAGCCGCCGGAGCCCAAACCCGAAGCGCTGAAGTCAATCGACAGGCCGGCTCCCAAACCACAGGAAAAGCCCGAGCCGCCGCGGCAGATGGCGAAGCACGAGGTCAAGCCGGAAGAACCCAGACACGAACCAAAGCCGGAAGAGAAAAAATATGACCCGCGACAATTCGAGGCGCTGCTGAAGAACTTGGCTCCCAAGGAAACGGCGCCGGCGCCCGACGCGCCGCCGCAGAAAGCGCGAAACGTTCCGGCAAAGCCGTCCTCTCAACCGAGAGCGCCGTTGGGCGGTCAGTTGACGGCCAGCGAGCTCGATATGGTCCGCCAGCAGATCGCCCGGTGCTGGAACGTGCCGTCGGGAGCCCGCGACGCGAAGGACCTCGTAGTCGAGATCCGGGTTGTGGTCGATCCCGACGGCACGGTGCGCCAGGCCACCATTGTCGATCAGGGCCGGATGGGCGACCCATTTTTCCGCGCGGCCGCCGAAAGCGCGAGGCGCGCCTTCTTCAATCCGCATTGCCGGCCGTTGCATCTGCCGGCGGAAAAATACGCGATCTGGAAAGACTTGGTAGTCGACTTCAGCCCAAAGGACATCTTATGAACGGACGCCGTCGGGTGGCTGCCGGTGCGGTCGCTGCTGTTTTCACGATTTTGCTGAACGCCAGCGCATCCCTCCACGCCGAGTTGCGGATCGATATTACCAGCGGCAAGATCGAGCCGATGCCGATCGCGCTTCCCCCTCTTCCTGGCGGGGCTGCGAATGAAAGCCAGGCAGGACGGGACATAGCAGGCGTGGTTTCGGCCGATCTCGAACGTTCCGGCCTATTTCGCCCGCTCGATCCGCGCAGCTTCATCCAGAACATTTCCGCTACCGACACCCAGCCGCGGTTTCCGGATTGGCGGCAGATCAATGCGCAGGCACTGGTGACCGGCTCGGTAAAAACCCAGGGTGACGGAAGGCTGAGGGTCGAGTTCCGGTTGTGGGACGTCTTTGCCGAGCAGCAGCTCACCGGGTTTGGCTACACCACGACCCCGCAAAACTGGCGCCGCATCGCCCACATCATTGCCGACGAGATCTACAAGCGGATTACTGGCGAGGAGGGGTATTTCGACACACGGATCGTCTATGTGTCGGAGGCGGGCCCACCCGACAAGCGCGTCAAGCGCCTCGCGATCATGGATCAGGACGGGGCGAACAATCGCGTCTTGACCGACGGCCGCGCGCTGGTGCTGACGCCCCGCTTTTCACCGACCGCACAGGAGATCACCTATCTCTCCTACGGCAGCGGGTCGCCGCGCGTCTATCTCTTCAACATTGATACGGGGCAACAGGAGGTTGTCGGTGATTTCCCCGGCATGACCTTCGCTCCGCGGTTTTCGCCGGACGGCAATCGGGTCGTGTTGAGTCGCGCACAGAACGGCGTCAGCAACCTATTCGCGCTCGATCTGCGCACCCGGCGCGCCACGCGGCTTACCGACAGTCAGGCGATCGACACCTCGCCGTGCTTCTCGCCGGATGGCAGCAAGATCACCTTCAACTCCGACCGCGGCGGTTCACAGCAGCTCTATGTGATGAGTGCCGACGGCGGCGAAGCACGGCGGATCAGCTTTGGGTCCGGAAAATACGGAACGCCGGTCTGGTCGCCGCGCGGCGATCTGATCGCGTTCACCAAGATCGACGGGGGCTCGTTCTACATCGGTGTCATGCGGCCGGACGGCTCGGGCGAGCGGCTGCTGACGCGTGATTTTCTGGTAGAGGGGCCGACATGGGCGCCGAATGGCCGGGTGCTGATGTACTACCGTCAGTCGCCGTCAGACGCTCGCGGTCATGGCGGCTCTACACGCCTATATTCGATCGACCTGACCGGGTCCAACCAGCGCGAGATCATAACGCCGCAAGACGCTTCGGATCCGGCTTGGTCTCCGCTGCTCCGCTGACCGGCATACTGAACCACACGTTCCATGAGGGGGATTGAAATGTACAAAAGCATGGCGCTCCTGCTGGGCCTTTTTCTGCTGCTCGCCGCCTGCAGCAGCGCGCCGGAGCCGGCCCCGGGGCCGCAACCGCTCGGGCCCGGGGGTCCCGGCGGGATTGGCTCGGCAAGCGCAACGCCCGGGTCACAGCAGGATCTCGACGCAAGCGCCGGTGATCGCGTCTTCTTTGCTTTCGACCGATCCGATATTTCGCCGGAAGCGCGGCAGACCCTCAGCAGACAAGCCGATTGGTTGCGGCGCTATCCGAATGTCACCGTCACGATCGAGGGCCATTGTGACGAGCGCGGCACGCGCGAATATAACCTGGCGCTTGGGGAGCGGCGCGCGCAGGCCGTCAAAAACGTACTCGTCGCGCTGGGAATTCCGGCGGGTCGCATCTCGACCATAAGCTATGGCAAGGAGCGGCCGGCCGTCGTCGGATCGACCGAAGACGCTTATGCCCAGAATCGCCGCGCCGTCACTGTTGTCAACTGACACGCGAGTTCAGGGAACTGGCGGGCGCAATCCGCCGGCCAATGTATGGGACGCCCTTTTTTTGCCCTAAACGAACCCTAGTAGGGCCCTTCGCTCACCCTGCTCCGGTAGCGCTCTCGGGCGGTGCGGGGTGTTTGCGCGTCGGAGTCACCCCCGGCTCACGCGAGATTTCGAGAGGCTGCCAATGATATGCGGTTTGATCCCGTCGCGTGCCCGCCCGGTTCTGTTCGCCGCGCCGGTGATAGCAGCCGTAATCGCGTTCGCGATCCCGTCGGCTCGGTCACAGGATCGGGCCACGCAGGATCGCCTCGACCGTTTGGAGCGCGATCTCACGTTGCTGCAGCGTCAGTACCGCGGCGGCGGCCCAAATCAAATTCCGGGAGGTCCGGCAGGCTCGGCAGTCGACACCGAACTGCGCATGGATCGGCTGGAAACCCAGATGCGCGAGCTGACCGGACGGATCGAGGATGCGGTGAATGGGGTTGAGCAGCTTCGCCGCCGTGTCGAGCAAATCAACAGCGACCTCGACGTGCGGCTCGGTCAGGGTCTAGGACAACCGAAAGGGGCACCGTCGAACTCGCACGCCGCCGCGGGCGTCAGCGACGCCGGCCCGACCGGCCCGATCGCGATGCGAAGCCCTGCGCCGGTTGTCAGCCCGAATTCCTCCCCGAATTCCCCGAGGCCTTCCCCCAGCCTGATGCCGCCCGGTACTCTCGTGCAGCCGCCGCGGGATCCGCCCTCGGCTGGAATGGGCACCCTTACCCCCCCTGGACGGGAATCGACAAACGTCGCGACGGCCGGCAGCTTTCGTCCCCCTGGCGGCGGCTCATTGCGTGGTGACTCCGCGTCGGAGCACTATAACAACGCTTATGGCTTGCTGAAGCGGGCCGATTATCCTGCGGCAGAAGAAGCATTCAAGGCTTTTGTTGGAAAGTACCCCAATGATCCCCTTGCTGGAAGCGCCCAATACTGGCTGGGTGAGAGTTTTTATGCGCGCGGTCAATATGCTGAAGCGGCAAGCGCTTTTGCCGAGGGGTACAAGCGGTTTCCGAAGGGGACGAAGGCAGCCGACGATCTCTTAAAGCTCGGCATGTCGCTCGCGCGCGTCAACCAGAAGCAAAATGCCTGCGTCGCGCTAGCGCAGCTCGATCGTGATTTCCCGAACCCGGGCAGCGCGATCAAAGAACGGGCGGTCACCGAGAAGAAGCGGCTCGGTTGCTGACCGGCGGACCACGCAACCGACCTCTGACCCTCTCCGAGTTCAGCGCGGCGCTTGCCGGGCTTGCACACTTCGAAACCGCACCATTCCTCGCCTTGGCGGTCTCGGGCGGCGCCGACAGTCTCGCTCTTGCCATTTTGGCGGACCGCTGGGCGAGAGAGCGCGGTGGACAGACCTGTGCGCTGACCGTCGATCACCAATTGCGGCCGGAAAGCGGTGCCGAAAGCCGCCTCGTCGGGGAGTGGCTGTCGGCCCGAGGTATCCGGCATGAGGTCCTCGCCTGGTCGGGGGCGAAGCCAGGGACAGGCATACAGGAGGCAGCGCGCATTGCGCGCTATAGGCTGCTCGCCGGCTGGTGCCGCGCGCATGGATATCTTCACCTGCTGACTGCGCACCATCGCGAAGATCAAATCGAGACTCATCTGATCCGCCGCCGCGCCCAAAGCGGACCCGATGGGCTTGCCGGAATGTCCGCAATCCGGGAGCTTCGCGATTGCCGATTGCTGCGACCGCTTCTCGGCGTTTCGAAGCTGCAGCTCTTGGCGTTCCTCGAGTCCGAGAACCAGCGGTTCATTACCGACCCGAGCAATCTCGATCCTGCTTTCGAGCGGTCGCGTTTCCGGACCGGCGGAAATGCGATGCCGCAGGGGCCCGATCTGTTGGACCTCCTTGACGCTATCCTGACCTTCGGATCCGAACGAGTCGCACGGCAGCGTGAGGCGAACGCCACTTTCGCCCGCTTCGTGAGCGTGCATCCCGCAGGTTTCGCGGTCCTCGACCCCGCTCTGGCGCGGATCGTCGCGCAGGATCTGGCCGAGGTAGTGCTCTCTGCCCTCGCCTCGACGATCGGCGGCGGCGCTTATCCTGCGCGACGGCAGCGAGTCGCCCGGCTGCGCGTAGCGCTCGGTCAATGCGGGCCGCGCGGGCACACCCTCGGAGGCTGCCGCTTCGTCCGCTGGCGCAAGCGCGTCCTTGTCATGCGCGAGCTTGCGCGGGCCGCGCTGCCAATCCAACTCGAGCCCGGAGCGAGCACGTTCTTCGACGGCCGTTACGAGGTCAGCTTGCCGCCGGCCGGCGATCACGCGCTGACTGTCGGATATCTGGGTTCAGCCAAGGTCCCGGACCTCGACGGCCTAACGCTGAATTTGAAGCGAGCTTGCCTGCTGAAGCGGTCTTGCCTGCCCCGGCTGCTCCTCCCGGTTTTGCCGGCGGCTTGGGACGATGACGGGATCGCCGTCATTCCGCATCTGGGATATCGACGCGAAAGACTCCCCCTGTTTCCTCGCTTTGTTTTTCGTCCGCCTAATCCTTTGACGCGGGCGGACTTTGCGGTTGTTTAACCGGTCCCTCGGCTTATCTCTAAAGCGTGCGAAAATTGTCGCTGTTCTCCCCTCAGCAGGGGTAGTCTTGTTCGGGTGCGATGCCCAGCTCCGCATGGAAAGGCGACCGACGTGAATAATTTCGGCAAGAACCTCGCCCTCTGGATCGTCATCGGGCTGCTTCTCGTCGCACTCTTCAACCTGTTTCAAACCTCGTCCAGCCGCGGACCGCAGGCCACGCTCGCCTTTTCAGACTTTCTTAACGACGTCAATGGCGGGCAAGTGACTGATGTCACGATCCAGGGCAACAACATCAGCGGCCATCTCAACGATGGCCGCGCGTTCACGACCTATGCGCCAAGTGATCCAAACCTGGTAAGCCGGCTTACCGACAAACGGGTACGCATCACCGCTGCGCCCGTTGACGAGAATGTCCCGTCGTTGTTCGGGGTCTTGATCTCTTGGTTCCCGATGCTTCTTCTCATCGGCGTGTGGATCTTCTTCATGCGCCAGATGCAAGGCGGCGGCGGGCGGGCGATGGGGTTCGGCAAGAGCCGGGCGCGGCTGCTGACGGAGAAGGTGGGGCGGATCACCTTTGAGGATGTCGCCGGCATCGACGAGGCGAAACAAGAGCTCGAGGAGATCGTCGAATACCTGAAGGACCCGCAGAAATTTCAGCGGCTGGGCGGCAAGATTCCGAAAGGGGTATTGCTCGTAGGACCGCCCGGCACCGGCAAGACTTTGCTCGCTCGTGCTATCGCCGGCGAGGCGAACGTGCCTTTCTTCACGATCTCTGGTTCCGACTTTGTTGAGATGTTCGTTGGCGTCGGCGCAAGCCGGGTCCGCGATATGTTCGAGCAGGGTAAGAAGAATGCACCCTGCATCATCTTTATCGATGAAATCGATGCAGTGGGTCGGCATCGCGGCGCCGGCCTCGGCGGCGGCAACGACGAGCGAGAGCAAACGTTGAACCAGCTGCTCGTCGAAATGGACGGTTTCGAGGCGAATGAGGGCGTCATCCTGATCGCGGCGACCAACCGGCCGGATGTCCTCGACCCGGCCCTGTTGCGGCCAGGGCGCTTCGACCGCCAGGTGGTCGTGCCGAACCCGGACGTGGTTGGCCGGGAAAAGATCCTCAAAGTGCACATGCGCAAGGTGCCGCTCGCCACGGATGTCGACGCCAAGATCATTGCTCGCGGCACGCCCGGCTTTTCAGGCGCGGATCTCGCCAATCTGGTCAACGAAGCAGCGCTGATGGCAGCCCGCAAAGGCAAACGTTCGGTCGCGATGAACGAGTTCGAGCACGCCAAGGACAAGGTCATGATGGGCGCCGAACGTCGCTCGATGGTAATGACCGAGGACGAGAAGAAGCTGACCGCCTACCATGAGGCCGGCCACGCCCTGTGCATGCTCTATGCCGAAGGGCACGAGCCGCTCCACAAGGTGACAATCATTCCGCGCGGCCGGGCGCTCGGCGTCACGATGTTTCTGCCTGAGCGCGACAAGTACAGCCAGTCCAAGCTCGAGATCAAAGCGATGGTCGCGAGCCTGTTCGGCGGGCGGGTCGCCGAGGAGCTGATCTTTGGGTCTGACAAGGTCACGACCGGGGCGGCCGACGACATCCGGCGGGCGACGACTTTGGCACGGCGCATGGTCACCGAATTCGGGTTCAGCGAGAAGCTGGGCCCGCTGCGCTATAGCGAGAACGAGGAAGAGGTATTCCTCGGACACTCCGTCACCCAGCGCAAGAACGTCTCCGAGGCCACCGCCAAGGTAATCGACGAGGAGATCCGCCGCGTCGTCGACGAAGGCGAGCAGACGGCGCGTGAAATCCTGACTTCGCGGCTCGACGAGCTGCACTCGCTGGCGCAAGGGCTGCTCGAATACGAAACCCTGTCGGCCGAGGAGATTCGGCGGATCATCAAGGGGGAACGGATCGTTCGCGAAACGACAACTGGTCCGGCGACCGACGATGCACGCCCGGGAAGACGCAGTTCCGTCCCTCCCTCCGGACGCCCGACCGGCCTCGAGCCCGAGCCGCAACCCGGCGGCTAAGCGTCGCCCCCCTCTCGCGCCTTGGCGTGAGCGTAGCAACCGTGAGGCGCCGTTATCGCTTCGCGCTCCCCCGGGCTGCGTCATGCCCGTTTCTTAACCGTTTCTTCAACCGTGCGCGCGAGGACTAGCGGGAGCTTGGGCTGAGCAAACGAGGCCGGGAAAATGTCCCTTTGACTTTCAAGGGCACTTTCCACCAATTACACTGGTTTCTTTGGACGGCACAATCCTTGCGGGGAAAATGATGACGCGGAAGCTCTTCGGGACAGATGGGATCCGCGGAACTGCCAATCGCGAACCGATGACGCCGGAGACCGCTCTCAAAGTGGCGATGGCGGTGGGGGAATGCTTTCAGAATGGGGCCCACAAGCATCTGGTGGTAATCGGCAAAGACACGAGGCTGTCCGGATACATGCTCGAGCCGGCCCTGACCGCCGGGTTTGTGACAATGGGCATGGATGTCGTGCTGGTAGGGCCGCTGCCGACGCCGGCAATTGCAATGCTCACCCGCAGCCTTCGTGCCGATCTCGGCGTCGTCCTTTCCGCGTCGCACAATCCCTATTGCGACAACGGCATAAAACTGTTCGGCCGCGACGGCTACAAGCTCTCGGACGAATTCGAGCAGAAAATCGAGGCATGCCTCGACAACGGGCCGAGCCGGCGGGCAAGCCCCGCCGAGCTCGGGCGCGTCAAGCGGTTGGACGACGCCGGGGGCCGCTATATCGAATTCGTCAAGCAGAGCTTTCCGCGTGGTCTGCGTCTGGATGGGCTGCGCATCGTCGTCGATTGCGCCCACGGTGCCGCCTACAAGGTGGCGCCGACAGTGTTCTGGGAACTGGGCGCCGAGGTTTTCTCGCTCGGCGTCTCGCCCGACGGGCTCAACATCAACCGTGAGTGTGGTGCGTTGTCGCCCGAACAGATGTGCCGCGAAGTATTGGCGCGCCGCGCCGATATCGGGATCGCGCTCGACGGCGACGCCGATCGGCTGATCATCGCCGACGAGCGGGGCATGACCCTCGACGGCGACCAGCTGATGGCCTTGATCGCGACCGGCCTGGCGCGCGGCGGGCGGCTCGCGACAGGTGCCCTGGTTGCCACGGTGATGTCCAACCTCGGCCTCGAGCGCTTTCTGGCTGACCAGAAGATCGCGCTGCATCGCACCTCTGTCGGAGATCGCTACGTGGTCGAGAAAATGCGCGCGCTCGGCTGCAATCTCGGTGGTGAGCAATCCGGTCACATCATCCTCGCCGATTACGCGACAACCGGAGATGGATTGATTGCAGCACTCCAGGTCTTGGCCTCCATTGTGGAGACGGGCCGGCGGGCGAGCGAGGTCTGCAATCTGTTCACCCCGGTGCCTCAACTGTTGCGCAGCGTGCGGTTTGGTGATGGAGAACCGCTCGAGCGCCCGTCGGTCACGCAAGCCATCGAGGACGGCAAGGCCCGGCTTGGCGCCCGGGGTCGCCTGGTAATCCGTAGATCGGGAACCGAGCCGGTAATCCGAGTCATGGCCGAGGGCGACGACGAGGAGGTGGTCGCCACGGTCGTGGACACGATCTGCGGCCAGATAGTCGCGGCCGCAGACAGCCGGGCCCGTCTGGTGAGCCACAGCGTCTCTCGGCCCGCAGCGGCGGAATAGCATGCGCGGGCGGGTTCTGATCATCGCCGGCTCCGATTCCGGAGGCGGTGCCGGCATTCAGGCCGACATCAAGACCGTGACCATGCTCGACGCCTACGCTGCGTGTGCGATCACTGCCTTGACTGCGCAGAACACCGAGGGGGTGTTCGGCGTCCTGCCGATACCGCCCGATTTCATTCGACGCCAGATTGAAGTTGTGCTCGACGATATCGGCGCCGACGCGATCAAAACCGGCATGCTGCACGATGCCACGGTCATTGAGACGATCGCGGCGGTAATCGAGCAGCGCGCCCCAGAGGTCCCGCTCGTTGTCGACCCGGTGATGGCCGCCAAGGGCGGCGCTCGCCTGATCGATCCGGACGCTGTCGAGGTATTGAAGCGGTTGCTGATCTCTCGCGCGCTGGTGCTTACCCCGAACCTTCCGGAAGCGGAAATCTTGTCTGGCATGAGCATCGGCAGCGCTGCTGAGATGCTTAGGGCGGGCGAGCATCTCCTCATGCTCGGCTGCCGTGCTGTGCTTGTAAAGGGCGGCCACCTCTCCGGCGAAACCGTGTCAGATGTCCTCGTAACCGTTACCGGTGCAAGGGTATGGGAGAATCCTCGCCTTGCTACTCGACACACCCACGGCACCGGCTGCACGCTCGCCTCGGCAATCGCCGCAGGGGTCTCCCAAGGGCTCGACATCGAGCATGCGGTTGACCGCGCGCGCAGCTACGTCCACCGCGCGATCGCCGAGGCGCCCGGCCTGGGCCGCGGACACGGCCCGCTCGACCACAGCCATCCGCTTCGTACGCATCCCGCATAATTCGCGCAGGATGGGTTGAGCGCAGCGAAACCCATCAATCCCGGCGCCGTCGCAACGGTATCGGTGGGTTTCGCGGTTGCTCAACCCATCCTACGAGTTTAGGACTCGCTCGGGGCGGAGGTGGTGCATGGCAAAGAATTATCGGATCGCAGTCGTCGCCGGGGACGGCATCGGGCGTGAGGTAATGCCCGAAGGGATCGCCGCGATGGAGGCGGCGGCGCGCGTCTACGGGTTCGGGTTCCAGTGGCACGAATTCGATTGGAGCTGCGAGCGCTATGTCAATCTCGGCTCGATGATGCCCGAGGACGGGCTCGAGAGGCTCCGGCTCTTTGACGCCGTCTATCTCGGCGCCGTCGGCCACCCCGAGGTGCCGGACCATGTGTCGCTGTGGGGGCTGCTGATTCCGTTGCGCCGCGGGTTTCACCAATACGTCAATTTGCGCCCGGTGCGCCTGCTGGCCGGCGTCCAATCGCCGCTTCGCGACCGCGCACCAGGCGATATCGACTTCTATGTCGTGCGCGAGAACAACGAGGGCGAATATTCGGAAATCGGCGGCCGGCTTTATGCCGGCAGCGAATACGAAATGGCGATGCAGGAATCTGTCTTCACCAAGCGGGGCTGCGACAGGGTTATGCGCTACGCCTTTGAGCTCGCCCGCAGCCGTAAGCGGCATGTGACGTCGGCCACCAAGTCGAACGGCATCATCCACACGATGCCGTACTGGGACGAGCGCTTCGCCGCTATCGCCCGCGACTATCCGGATGTAAAGACCGACCAGTACCATATCGACATTCTGACCGCCCATTTCGTGCGGCACCCCGATTGGTTCGATGTCGTCGTCGGCTCGAATTTGTTCGGCGACATCCTGTCCGATCTCGGCCCGGCGGTAGTCGGCTCGATCGGCATCGCGCCATCCGGCAACATCAACCCCGAGCGGGAATACCCGTCGATGTTCGAGCCCGTGCACGGCTCGGCACCGGACATCGCTGGCCACGGCATCGCCAACCCGATCGGTCAGATCTGGTCCGGTGCGATGATGCTTGACCATCTTGGCGAGAGCGCCGCGGCCGCGGCCGTCGAGCGCGCCATCGCCGAGGTCCTGGCCGAAGGCGGCACCCGCACCCCCGACCTCGGCGGAAATGCCAGCACCAGAGACCTCGGGGCAGCAATAACCGCGACAATTCGCTGAGACTACCGCGTTCTGGTGAACGAAAGGCGCGGGGCGGCCGCGAAGCGCTCGGCTTCGGGAAGGCCGGAGCTCCCAGCGCACGATCGCAGGCGTCCGCCGGTCGACAAGTATCCGACAACGTTCCGCACGCGCGATCATGGGGCTGCGTTGCGGCGCCGTCCGACGTCCTGCACTTGCCTGTCACCGGCAATTTCGCTTACATGCTCGCCTTCACTTCCGTTCTGGAAGCGGGCGCGTAGCTCAGCGGGAGAGCACTACGTTGACATCGTAGGGGTCACTGGTTCAATCCCAGTCGCGCCCACCATAATTTCCAAGGCTTAGGGTCTTGCACCCGCCACCTCTCGTCGTTCGGGTAGGCGAGAGGTAAGCGCCGAGGCCGTTTTGACGATGTCAACGGATCCGGACCCGACCACCGCCCCTGCGGCACCCAGCTCCCGCCCGACTTGCTTCGCGTCGACGGCCTGGGCCCTTGTAGGTAAAACTCGAATGCGGGGGATGACGAAGAGCCA
>JBJMQW010000167.1:0-9891 GCA_045802495.1 Allostellaceae bacterium
CGAGGTTCGACGGCGGACGGGTCAGCTACCCCGGCCGGGGTAGCTGACCGCCATGCCGGCGCGGACATCCTGCTGGATGCCGTATTGCGGGAAGGGGTAGCGCAAGCCGTTTTTGGCGAGTGCCTCCATTCCGGCGATCGCCTTAGCGATGTCGTCGGCCGGCAACGCCATCAGCATCTCGTCATCGAGCACGCCGCCGTAGCGGCGCTCGGCAAAGCACGGGATCGACAGGCTCGGCTCGAGGGTCTTGAGGGCGCGGCCCCAGGAATCGGCGCAAGCCGTCTCGCCGACGACGCTCCAGTCAAAGCGCTTGTAGCCGGACCATTGCAGGCCGTTGAGGAAATAGATCATCGCGCCGGGGGTGGCATAGAAGAGCGCGATGTCTGGCGGATCGAGCCGGCCGCTGGCGAGCGGCGCCACCGCCAGCGCCTCATAGCGGCCGTCGGGGACGCAATCCATCGCCTCCTGATGGGCCCGCGCATCTTCGGATGAACTGAACCAGACTCCGACCATGTGCTGACCGGACCGCATTTGTCATCCTTCGCAAAGCCGAGCCCGACCACCGCGCGGCATTGCGCGCCGACCAAATCTTCACCGGTGATGCCAACGGTCCAGCCGAGGCGGGCGGCCTGTCCCACCACCTGGTCGAGCGTGTGTACGGCTTTGGGCCGGCGAATTCTCGGGATCGCCTCCATTTCTTCCCGGCGCTCGAAGAGCTTCATCCCGAATGGGATCGCCCGCAGCCTCAACAGGCGCTCGAGATCGGTGGCAATTTTCACCCAGTCCTGCGTCATTCGGCATCTCTCGACAAGTGTTCGCTGAAAGTTTTAGCTTTGATCGGCGCGCACTGCCGCGCCACCGATACGCTATTCACGATGCCCTGGGGAACCCTCTCCGACACAAGGGGTTCGCGTCAGACGGCATCGGCGTCCAGGGGATCTCTCGTGCGGTTTCTCGGTGTCCATCCCGGTCCGCTGCTCTACACCAAAGTGTTCTTGAGACTCGAGCCGCTCGGGCTCGAGCTCGTCGCACAATCGGTGCGACGCGCCGGGCATGAGGTGAAGCTCATCGATTTGCAAGTCGAGGATCACCGGGCCTATATCCAATTGCTGCAAAGCTGGCGGCCGGACGTCGTCGCGTTTTCCTGCAACTACCTCGCAAACGTCCCGGAGATCGCCGATCTCGCCAAGGCGACAAAGGCGCGCTTCCCCGAGACGTTCGTCTGCGTCGGCGGACACAGCGCCTCGTTCACGGCCGGCGCTATTATAGAGCACGGGGCCGGCGCCATAGACTGCGTCCTGAAGGGCGAAGGAGAGGCCACGATCCCGCTCCTCCTCGAGGCTATCGAGACCGGCAAAGATATGGGATCGGTCCCCGGCGCGGTCACCGCCGAAGGACAAGGGCCGCCTCCCAGCTTTGTCCACTCGCTCGACGAGCTGACGCCGGCGCGCGACCTCCTGCGCCATCGGCGAAAATATTTCATCGGCACTTTGGACCCCTGCGCCTCGATCGAGTTCTCGCGCGGCTGCCCCTGGGACTGCTCGTTCTGCAGCGCCTGGACCTTTTACGGGCGCAGCTATCGGCTGGTCAGCCCGGAGCGGGTCATCGAGGATCTACGAGCGATCCGCGAGCCGGGGATTTTCATCGTCGACGATGTCGCTTTTGTGCATGAGCGACACGGGTTGGAAATCGGCGAGGCGATCGCCCGGGCCGGGATCCGCAAACGCTATTATCTCGAAACGCGCGGCGACGTGCTGCTGCGCAACAAGGAGGCGTTCCGCCTGTGGAAGCGGCTCGGCCTCAAGACGATGTTTCTCGGCCTCGAGGCGATCGACGAAGAGGGGCTGCGGAAATTCCGCAAGCGGGTTTCGTTGGGCCGCAATTTCGAAGCGGTAGAATTCGCCCGTTCGCTCGGGATCAATGTCGCGATAAACCTGATTGCCGACCCCGATTGGGACCACGAGCGGTTCAAGACGGTCCGCGACTGGTGTCTGGAGATGCCGGACGTCATCAATATCAGCGTCAACACCCCCTATCCGGGCACCGAAAGCTGGACCACCGACGGGCGTCGGCTCGAAACCCGCGACTATCGTCTGTTTGACATCCAGCACGCGGTCCTGCCGACGCGCCTGCCGCTTGCCGAGTTCTACCGGGAGCTCGTGACGACGCAGCGGGCGATCTACAGTCGCCATCTCGACTGGCGCCAGCTATGGGACGCCTCCGGGATCGTCGCGGGGTTGCTACTCCGCGGGCAGACAAACTTTGTGAAGAGCCTGTTCAATCTCAACAAGGTGTACCGGCCGGAGCTGCTTCTTGCCGACCATGACCTGCCGGTCGAATATGAAATCCCGCTGCCGCCACATAACGCCAATGCGAACAAACCCGTTGGCGGCTCGCTCTATATCCATGCGCCGCGTGGCCGCAAAGGACGGGCGATCGACGCGGCGACTGAGCAGTTTGTCGAGGAAACACGCCTCGGCGCCACGCCCTGAACCGGGCGCCTATTCCCTAATCAGCTGAATGTTCACGCCACGGCCGCGCAGCTCGGCGAGGTAGCCCTTGACGGCACCGAAGGCGGTGTCGAACTCCATTCGCACCGGGACCATTCGATCGCCTGCCATGACGCGGGCGTACCAGATCTTGCCCCCGCGATAGGTGTCCTCGTTGTGGTCAGGGTTGGCGACGATGTCCTCGCGGGCGACGCTGCAGACCTGTGACGGGCCCGCGAAGTTTTGATACCGGTCGGCGGCCAAGTTTTCCCGCTTCACATCAGTGAAACGAAGGTTGTATAGGCCGCTCCCGTCAAATACCGGCACCACGAGCGCGCAAGTCCCGCCACGGCCGAGTTGACGCTCGACCAGGAAGTAGGCCGTTAATTGGTCGACTGTGCCGTGGACCTGCTCTGCTGCGACCAACACAGGCCGCGCATAAGGGGTGGAGGCCGAAGCATTAATGACAGACCCGTCGGCGCCGTAGTCGACCTGGTAATGACGATCGTCGCCGTTGCGACGAACGTCGGCGCGGTAGCTTTCGGGCTGAGCAGTGGTCCTGGCGAGCTTGCCCCTGACCTGCGAGCGGCTCGTCAGATCGACAAAGACGCTCGCCAAGCCCCGGGTATCGAGATCCGTCGAGATGGCGTACCGGTCGCCCGTTTCCTCCACCGTTGTGCGATTTGTCAAAACGTGAAGACCGGCGAAACCGTAGATCTCAAAGCGAGCGTCCACACCATTCGGCTCGGCCGCGGTCACTTGCAAAGCACCCGCCGTGCAAAAAAGCAGCGCTGCGATGCCGGCCAGGCAGATAGGACGAGCGAAGTTCACGACCAAACCTCCTACAGTGGTCATGGCATAGTCCAAATCCGGCATTCAGGCACGACGAGACAGCCCGAAAGGTCAGTCGGGCAATCCGGCAACACGCAAACCCTCTGTGTACCGTGCGATGTAATCCCGTTTGGCATAAGGTCCCAGCTCGTCCTCGAGGTTCGAGATGCGCAGCCCGGGATCGAGCTCCTGCAGCCGCACCCTCGTGTTCCGCGCCTCCTGCAGGCGCCCGGCGAGCGCATAGCTCGCGGCCGCTATGCGAAGCGCGGTCTGATAATCGGGCCATTCTCGTAACGCCATGGCCGCCCAGGACGAGGCTTCGTCATATCGGCCCGCAAAGAAGTGCGCATGTGCGGTCGTGGTCCGCGTCCGATTGGTCAGCGGATCGAGTGGGCTCAAGCGCGTTGCTCTCGCGAGGTGCTCGATGGCAACCTCCGGCTTCCCAAGCCATACCCTGACCCAGCCGCTGACGATCCACGCGGTCGCTAAGTTGGGGTTCAGCAGCAACGCTCGGTCGATAAAGGCGACGCCCGCGGCGAGTTCGCCGGCGACGTAGGCCAGCGCAAACCCGCCACAACTCAGCGCGACTGCGTCATCCTTGTCCAACTCAACCGCGCGCCGTGCCAAACGCACGGTTTCCGCGATCTCCTCCTCTCGGTTGGCCATCCAGCCATTGGTCTTGCGGTGGCAATAACTGTACGCAGCCATCCCGTAGGCGGAGGCGAACTCGGGATCGAGTTCAATTGCGCGATAGAAGAGCTCCAGTGCGTCTCTGTGACCTAGGACATTACCCTCATGAAGAGCCGCTCTGCCGCGCAGAAAGTAATCGTAGGCGCCGAGGCTTTCGGTAGGTTTCCGCTTGACGCGGTCAATCTCGGCCTGCTCCAGCGCCGGCGAGAGCGCCCCCACAACGCTCTCAGTCACCTGATCCTGCAGATCGAAGATGTCCTCGGGCGTGCCGTCGAACCGGTCTGCCCAGAGATGGGCGGCGCTCGCCGCCTCGATCAGCTGCCCGGTGATGCGCACCCGATTGGCTGCCTTGCGGACACTCCCCTCCAGCAGATAGCGGACGCCGAGCTCGCGGCCGACCTGCCGGACGTCGACGGCACGGCCCTTGTAGGTGAACGCCGAATTGCGGGAGATCACGAACAGGGACCGGAAACGCGATAGCGCTGTCGTGATGTCTTCGACGATGCCGTCCGAGAAATACTCCTGCTCCGGGTCACCGCTGAGGTTTTGGAAAGGCAGCACGACGATCGACGGTGTTTCGGGTATAGCGGGCGCCCCGGGCAACGGCTGGGCTTCGGCGCGTCCATCACCGTTGATTTCGGCCGATGACAGCTCGAGCGAAGGCCGGGCAGGGCTGCGCCGGTCATCCCGGATCCGGCGTATCAGAGCATCGGTCTCCGGCTCCGGCCGCGTACCGAGCTCGCGCGACAGGGTTTCGCGTAACTGCTCGTATTGACGGAGGGCGGCGGCATGCCGGCCCTGGGCGGCATAGAGCTCCATCAATCCACGATGTGCCGGCTCGTGCACCGGATCGACCGCGAGAATGCGAAGCGCCCAGCGGATCGCAGGCTCCACTCCCGTTGCCGCGGCGCGCTCCATCAAGCGCAGGAAAAGTTGCACCGCATGCTCGCGCAACCGCTCGCGTTCCCCAGTCAGCCAGTCACCGAAGTCGCGATCCCGCAACGAGAACCCATCCAGAAGGTCGGCCCGATACAGCTCGGCCGCCCGTTCCAGAGCCGCCGGCGTGTCTTGAGCAATCGCCGCCTCAAAGGCCGCGAGGTCAGTTTCGACCATACCCGCGGAGAAACCGATCGAACCGGCATCCGCTTCCAGGAATGGTGCGTGACGCCGCGTAGCGGCCAATAGCTGACGCAGATTGCCGCGCGCCTGCGCGTCCGGCATGTCCTCCCACAAGAGAACAGCCACCCGGTCACGCGACATACGCTGTCCGCGCGCCGCGGCCATTAGCGCCAGCAGGGCTATGGACTTCCGGGCGCCGAGCGCAATCTCCTGCCCATTCGGAGCGCGCAACTCGAACCGGCCCAGAAGATTGATGCGCCAGCGCTCCATTCTGCCCACCGCGACACCGGCTCGGCGTGAGGCGAACGTATCGAGCCGGCCCCAATCGATTTAGCGGTTTCTTTACGCGCCGTCAAACGAGCGTCAATCGGTCGGCTGCAACAAAGGCCTTGCGCTACGGGCGACAGGAAAGAGGAGGGGCCAGCCATGCGAAAGCTGATGACATCGAAATCAGGCGTATCGAGGGCCGCGGCGCTCGCCGCCGGGTTTGGCCTCGCCATGCTTTCCTACCCCGCCCACCCCGCCCACGCAGTGCCGGCAAGCAGCGGGGATACCGTGCAGGGGCTCTACGACGCGTTGCTCGGCTCGATGAAGAACGGTCGGACGCTCGGTCAGAGCGGGCGCTTCACGCAGCTGGTTCCGGTCATTCGGCAGAGCTTCGACATTCCGGCAATGGCGCGCCTGTCGGTTGGTCCGTCCTGGGCCGCCATCAGCGAGGCTCAGCGTCAGCAGATCATCGAAAGCTTTGGGCGCTACATCGCGGCGATCTATGCCGACCGCTTCGACAGCTATTCCGGGCAGAAGTTACAGGTAACCGGCGAGCAACCAAACCCCGGCGGAGTCATGGTGAAGAGCGAGATCGTCAAGGCCAATGGCGAGCCGGTCAAGGTCGATTACATGATGCGCCGTAACGGCGAGGGTTGGCTGATCTCCGACATCTACCTCGACGGCGCGATCAGCGAAGTGGCGACCCGCCGCTCCGAATTCGGCGCCATCATCAAAACCGAGGGGGTCGACGGCCTGATCGCCGCGCTCAATCGCAAGGCTGACATGCTGAGCGGGACCACGGCCAAGGCGTTTTAGCTTCTCTACACGGGCTGCCGCTCGATCGCGAACCAACATGGTCTCTGGACCAAACCTCAGAGCTGGGCGTCGTCATTAGTGCCGCGCGGGGGGCTGTCGAGCGGGGCTAGCCCGCCGCGACAACCGCGATGGCAATCTCTGGTCACGGAGACGGCAACGGCGTCTGCTGGATCTGCGGCTCCAGCGGTTGAGGAGGAGCGCTAGGAGCCAAGTTTGCCGGGTTTGATGGTGCGGGCGGCGGATAGGCTCCCGGCGGGTAAGGGGAACCCCAGGCGTAGGGTTGCGGATACGGATAACCCCAAGGGTAGTAGCCATAAGGGTAGTAATAGCATCCGGACAGAAAACCGGCACTCGCAAGGGCGAGCAGCACGGCCCATCGGGGGCGGCGATGTTTGCACACGATAGGTTCATTCCCGAGAAGTTCGATCCCTGCTTCTCGGGGAACGTCCTGACCCATCTACGAATTCCGCGGTGGCAGCGCGGAGGTGTGCGGCGCAGATGGGCCGACCAGGAGGACGAAGCGGAGCGGAGACTTATCGGCGATGCGGCACTCAACCGTTGATCGTGTACTTTTGTTGCCAAACTGTTGCCATGAGCGGCAAAAGAGAACGAAGGGGTCAGGATTGAATTCCCTGACCCCTTGTTCCAATTGGCTCCCCTTCCTGGACACGTATCGAACCATGTGCCTTGCTCCACAGCCGGAGTTTCGGCGGCTGCTCGAGCAAGTGCATGACCTGCCGATGCCGGGCGCGGCATCGAATGGCTGCTTGGCGCGATGATTCAGTCCTAGAAACATCGCAAAACTGCGGGCGAAAACCTGTTCGCGTCCGGGGCCCGCGATGCGCTCTCAACGCCTATCGATCACAGGGTTCTTAGCGAGCAGAATGGTGGGGGACCTTCTGCGTCCGCGTCGTTGGTGATACGTGCACGGGGACGCCCATCGCCTTGGTCAACCTCGAGAGAGAGTGCAGAGACCTTTTGGACCTTGCGCCGCTCGCTAAGCGCGCTGGTGCGGCACAAGCGCGCTATTACGGTACAAGAATGCTCCGCCCCGCGCGTAGCTCGAAACTGAGCATCTGACTCTTAATCAGCGGGTCCAAGGTTCGAGTCCTTGTGCACCCACCAAGAAATCAATAACGTAGAGACATCACCAAAAAATCTCTCCTAAATTGTCCGCATAGTGTCCGAAAAAATGAGGGCCGGCCAACTGGTGAACGCCGATCCGGAACTCAATGCGTTTGTCGGCTGGCACCCCGTCGCATTCCGTTCCGCCATATATTACGTCACCTGTCGAGCCAGACGTCTTCCATGCGCAACCCATTGTAGATCGCGTTGACGAACATCGTGTAGCCGGTGACGTAGGGGTGCCAGCAGGTGCCGGAAACGCTGTGATAGAGGATCGGGCGGGCGACGTCCTCGGCCATCTTCTTCTCGATCTCCCAGACGATCTGCCGACGCTTCTGCTGGTCGCTTTCCATCGACTGTCGGTCAAGCTTGTCGAGCTCGGGGCTGCAATAGCCGTCATAGTTGCCCTCGGCATCACAGGTGTAGTTCTCGTAGAGCGTCTGATCCGGCTCGTCGAGACCGTTACCGATCAGGTTGAGGCCGATCGTGAAATCCTTTTTCGCCAGCCGCGGGTACCTTTCTCAATCATAGCCGCACTCCCTCCACCCGATCTTGTTGTTCCCATGAAACGGGATTGGAGCAGGGTTGTTGCTGCTGTTTCAATTTAGTCACGAGGGTGGCATTAGGTTCTTGCTAATGCCGCCGCAGGCAGTGCGGAAATTGGTTTTCCGCTGTTATCTTATAATTATAAGCACCTCCGCGATTGCCGCATTCAGGCGGCCCGGCAACGATATCTCCTGAACCCGAAATCCACCTACTGAGACTGGGCCACTCCTTCGAGCAGGTCGATCGCCTCCGCGCAGAACCGCTACAGTCTGCGGGGTGGATTCTCCGACGGGCTGATCGATACTGGAAATCGGCTTCGGCCCTGTTTCTGACGTTCGCGTCGTTGCGCTTGGTCGTGAGCCTGATCAAAATCTGAGAGAGCCACTCAATGCCACCGCCGGCGAGAAAGCTTGCGCAATAGGCCCGCAGCTTCGCGCAAGCGCTGTTCGGGATGGTCAGTCGACTGGCGCAAAACGAGGCGCTCGCCGCGCCAGGCCAACCGCTCGTCGCACTCCTCAAACCCCACCTCTGCGCCTCGACGTCGGAATGTCAGCGCGATTGCGTGCGGGCCCGCATCGATCTTCGCGATATCGAGTGACCGGCAGGAACGGGCGAGCCGGGCTAGAGCCAGCAGATTTGAGGTCAGCTCCGGTATTGGCCCGAAGCGATCCTCGATTTCGGCGGCGAAGTCTTCGATCTCGCGACCAGATCGGGCCTGCATCAGGCGAGCGTAGAGGTTCAGCCGAATCTCGTCTTCGGCAACGTAGCTGGCCGGAATACCGGCGCGCAGCCCAAAATTCAGCTCGGGAGTCCAATCCTCCGGTGGACCTTCGCCGTGGGCCACGGCCAGGGCGCGCTGCAAGAGGTCTTGATAGAGCTCGACCCCGACGAGCTTGATATGCCCCGCCTGCTCTTCGCCGATCAGGTCGCCGGCGCCCCGCAGATCGAGGTCGCGGGCACTGATAGCAAAGCCCGCGCCGAGGCGGTCGAGCGCCTCGAGGGTCCGCAGCCGCCGCTCCGTAGCGGGCGCGAGCTTGGCCGCAGGATCGGCCAGCAAATAGCACACTCCGCGCACCCGGCCCCTCCCCACCCGCCCGCGCAATCGATGAAGTTGTGCGATCCCGAAGCGGTCGGCGCGCCAGATCAGCATCGTATTGGCCCGGGGGATGTCGAGCCCGTTCTCGATGATGTTGGTCGACAGCAGTACGTCCCCTTCGCCGTCGGCAAATCGGACCATGACATCGTCGAGCTCTGCAGCCGGCATCTTCGCATGCGCGGTCAAGACCTGCAGTTCCGGTGCGATCTCGTTGAGCCGCTCCTTCATCGGAGGAATGTCCTCGACCCGCGGACAAACGACAAAGCTCTGGCCGCCCCGGCGCTGCTCGCGCATCAGCGCTTCGCGCGCCGTCACCGGATCAAACGGCAAGAGGAAGGTCCGGATCGGTTGGCGCCTGGCAGGCGGTGTCGCAATGACGCTGACCTGCTGCAGCCCCACCATGGCCGCCTGCATCGTGCGTGGGATCGGGGTCGCAGTGAGGGTCAACACGTGAATGCGGGAACCCAGAGCACGCAGACGCTCCTTCTGCTTCACACCAAAGCGCTGCTCCTCATCGACCACCAGCAGCCCAAGATCGTGAAAACGGACCTGCTTGCCGGCAACGGCATGCGTCCCGATCACGATCCGCACCTCACCATTGGCCAGTCCTTTCCTCACTGACCGCGCTTGCGTCGGTGTCGACAACCGAGACAGCGCCTCGATGCGCACCCCGAACCCGGCGAAGCGGCTCCGGAAGGTTTGCAGATGCTGGCCCACCAGCACCGTCGTCGGTGCGACCACAGCAACCTGCTTGCCGGCAAACACCGCCGCCGCAGCCCCGCGCAGCGCTATCTCGGTCTTGCCATACCCGACATCCCCGCAGACCAGCCGATCCATTGGCTTGCCCGAGGCAAGTCACGCAAAGCGGCCTCGATCGCGCGTGCCTGGTCTTCCGTTTCGGTAAACGGGAAC
>JBJMQW010000168.1:0-6413 GCA_045802495.1 Allostellaceae bacterium
GGTCTCGCTCGGCATCAGATCGCGGGACAGCCAGACCCAGACCGCCTCGAGCGAAGTGCGGATGATGCGGCCGCGGTGGAGCTGTTCGGGCGCATCATCGATAAGGAACGGTTCGAGCGGCGCAAAGAACATCCGTGCCGGAGTTCCAATCCGGTCTGCCAACTCGCTTGCGGTCTCCGCCCGCCCGCCGCGAACATCGCGTCGAAGCTCCTCCAGGAGGAAGTCGGCGGCGGGCACCCGGTGGCCGCGCAACTGTGCGCGCTCCACCTCGGCGAGCAGCAGAGCGCGCGCCTCCGGCTTTAATTCCCGGAGGTACGTGCGCAGCTTGTCCAGGGGCAGATCCTCCGCCATCCGGCTACCGGGATTCGACTGAAAAGACCAGGCGGCCACGCTAGCCCAGGGCCGTTAAGAACGCGTTTAGGATCAGAAAAGCGAATGGCGAGTGGTGAATGGCGAAATAGTGAGTAGCGAGGGACTTTTCCCCATTCGCTATTCGCCACTCGCCATTCGCTCCTTCGATCAGCTCACGGGGGTCCAACTGCCGTCAGGATTGCGGCACGCGGTGCCACGGGCGATCTCGGGTCGGCCGCGCACGTAGATGGTGTGGCTGTACTCACGGCAGCGCAGACCACGCTGCTCATAGTACGGGCCGGGCACGATGGTCCCGTAGTACGCGGTATGATCGCTGCGCCAGCCCACCGGCGCGCCCGGGGCGCCGCTTTCCAGCGCCTGCATTTCGGCGGCGTAAGCGGCCTGGCGATCCTGCTCGTCGAGAGACGCCCCGATGGCGCTGCCGAGCAGCCCGCCAGCCGCGGCGCCGATCGCCGCGCCGGCCAGACGGTTTCCCGTCCCCCTGCCGCCGAGAACGGCCCCCAGCGCGCCGCCGGCAAGAGCGCCGGCTACGGCACCCGTGTTTTGGTTAGGGGCATACGGATCGGCAGCGCAGCCGGCACCTGTCACGGCGATCAGCGCGACACAAATGATCCTTATCATCTTCATGATGCCCGACCCCTCCGGCAGTCCGTCTGCAGCGCCGTCGATTTGAAGTTCCTACACCGGTTTGCCGCAAGCTCGTTTAGGAACTTCAAATCGAAAAGCGGCACTAGAACATTACAGAGTTGCTAGTGCCCCTTTGCTTCGAACGTCGTGTCAGAAGGTGCTGCGATGTACCACGAAGTTCGGATGGCGGGGGCACCAGTCGAGCTAAACGCGGCCATTGGGGCAAAACTCTGTTCATCAAGCGCGTCCTGGGGCTCACAAATCACGCCGCCGGAAGCACCAGCTCGACCCGCAGACCGCCGATCGGCGCCGTACCGAGCTCGAGCTTGCCGCCATAGAGCTGCGCCAGCTCCACCACGATCGAAAGCCCGAGGCCGGAACCGGACTTGGTCTCGTCCAGCCGCAGGCCGCGATTGCCGACCTGCTCGCGCTCCTGCGGCGTCAGCCCAGGCCCATCGTCATCCACTACCAGGCGCACGAGCGGCGGCTGCGCGGCGCCGTCGGTGCGCACCGGGACGACTTCGAGATTGACCCGCGACTGCGCCCATTTGCAGGCGTTGTCGACCAGGTTCCCGACCATCTCTTCGAGATCCTGCCGCTCGCCGCGAAAGCGCGCCTCCTGCGGCGCGTCGATATCGATGGCGATGCCGCGAGCGCGGTGAATCTTTTCCATCGTGCGGGCGAGCGCGGTCACCACCGGGCCGACTTCGGTCACGGTGCCCACCACGGTTGCGCGCGCCGCCAGCCGGGCGCGCTCGAGGTGGCGGGTGATCTGGTCACGCATGATGTCGGTCTGCTCGCGCACCTTGACGGCGAACGGATCGGTGCGCGTCGATGCCTCGTTCACCATGACGGACAGCGGAGTCTTGAGCGCATGCGCCAGGTTGCCGACATGGGTGCGTGCGCGCTCGACGATCTCGCGATTGGCGTCGATGAGGGCATTGGTCTCGCGCGCGAGCGGCGCGATCTCGTCCGGGAAGGAGCCGGCGAGCCGCTCGGCGGTGCCGGCGCGGATCGCGGCAAGCGATTCCGAGATGCGCTTGAGCGGGGCGAGACCGAAGCGGACCTGGAACAACGTGGTGAGCAGGAGCACGATCGTCAGCGCCCCGAAGGTGATCGCCAGCGCCCTGTCGAAGGAGCGGATCTCCTGGTCGATCTCGGAGGGATCGCCGGCGACGGCGACCAGGTAGCGTCCCTCCTCGCCGAGATCGATCGTCCGCTCGACGAGGCGCAGGCGCTGGTCCTCGGGCCCGCCCACGTAGCTCCTGCGCGTGCCGTCGCTGCTCGCCGCAATGCCCATGTCCTCCAGGTGCGGCAGGCTGCCGTCCCATAGCGAGCGGGAGGCGCGCATATCCGGTCGCGGCGCGTTGAGCCGCGTCACCTGCCAATACCAGCCGGACAACGGCAGCTCGAACAACGGCTCGCCGAGCTGACCGAACTTCTCGCCGGCCTCCTCGGGCGAGGCGACGTCGGCGATCAACGTCTTCAGATAGACGCTCAGGCGCCGATCGAACGCACGCTCGACCGATTGCTGATAAATCGAGGACAGCGCAACCCCGGTGACGATGAGGATCACCGCGGTCCAGATGGTGGCGGACAGGAAAAGGCGGAGCGCGAGTGAATTAGCGCGCATCACTCGGCGGCGTGAGCAGATAGCCCAGCCCGCGTACGGTCTGGATGACTTCGATCCCGAGCTTCTTGCGGATGCGGCCGACGAACACCTCGATGGTGTTGGAGTCGCGATCGAAGTCCTGGTCGTAGAGGTGCTCGACGAGCTCGGTGCGAGAGACCACGCGTCCGGTGTGATGCATCAGGTAGGACAGGAGCCGGTACTCGTGCGACGTGAGCTTCACCGGATTGCCGTCCACCGTCACCCGGCCTGTGCGCGTATCGAGGCGCACCGGCCCGCAGTTGAACTCGCTCTTGGCATGTCCGGCGGAGCGGCGCAGCAGCGCACGCAAGCGCGCGAGCACCTCCTCCATATGGAATGGTTTCGGCACATAATCGTCGGCACCGGCATCGAAGCCCTGGACCTTGTCGCTCCAGCGATCGCGCGCGGTGAGCATGAGCACCGGCATGGCGCGGCCCTGGCGGCGCCAGGCCTCGAGCACCGATATGCCGTCCATCTTCGGCAGGCCGATGTCGAGGATCACCGCGTCGTAGGGCTCGGTCTCGCCCAGGTAATGGCCTTCCTCGCCGTCGAAGGCGCGGTCGACCACGTAACCTGCATCGGTGAGCGCCGTCGCCAGCTGGCGGTTCAAGTCCGGATCGTCCTCGATTACGAGGAGTCGCATATACCCTCCCCCGTCACCCCCCGCTCAACACGGAGCCGGAGGTCGCGTCGACGGTGACTCGGGTTACTTTGCCATCCCGCGCCAGCACTGTCAGCATATAGACGAGGCCCTTGCCGCCCTCGCACAGGCGGGCGCGCACCACCTCGCCGCGCCGCTTCACGGCCTTGACGGCGACGCCGAGCCGCACCGCCTTGCCGCTGGTGATGGCGGCGCGCTGCTGCTCCTTATTGAGACAGCGCGCATCATCGGCCTCCGCCGGTTCGGCGGCCAGTACGGCGATTGAGATGGCGGAGGCGAGCCAGATTCCAGCCGGCATGCCGGCCTCTTATCGCGATTCCGGTGAACGTTGAATGAACGCAAAATGGCGACCGCGTGGCAGACAAAGCGCTCATCAAGCGGAATCTGCTATCCTTCAGGGATATTTCGAGTGAGGGGTCCAACAGCAGAATTTAACGCTGGAACGGCTGCCGGTTGATCAGTTGCGCGTTGACCCGATGGAAATGCACCGGGTGAACGTCCGCCGTCGTGTTGAAGATTCACACACTTCGGTCGATCCGGGCAACAATTCGTATCGATGCCGGCGCTCAAATCGGTGGTGGCCGAAATCGTCGGCGGTCGGCCACGCCGCCGTGCACTGAGCCTGGTCGACCGTACTATGATTGCTCCGGTTGCCAAACGACGAGGTTTCGACCCTGCTGCTTGGCTCTGGAGAGATGCCGATCCGCCCTATCGATCAGGGCTGACGCGCTTTCACTCGGCTCGTATTGAGCGACACCGATGGAGACAGTTATACGACCCAGCCGTTCTCTGGTTGCGCGCCGCAGCACTTCCCTGCTCATTATCGACGTTCTGATGTTCTCAGCAACCGCTTGCGCTTCGGACAGTTCCGCATTTGGCAAAACGACTGCGAACTCCTCACCGCCAACTCGCGCTGCGAGACCATCTCCATTCAGAGCCCGCTTGAGAGCCGTCCCAAGCAGTCGCAGCACGTCATCGCCCATCTGATGACCGTGCGCATCATTGAACTCTTTGAATCGATCAACATCTATAAACAGCAATGAGAGGGGAGACCCATTCTGGGTGGCTGTTGTTATCGCCTTGTCGAGCGCACTGTCGAAATATCTCCGGTTCGAGAGGGATGTAACTGGATCGGTATTGCTGTCGCGGTGGGCCTGCGCGAGGTCCTCCTTGAGAGCTTCGACCACCCCATGTGAGGCTTGAAGCGCCTCCTGGAACGACGACGCCCGCTGTTCCATTCCTTTGATGCTTGTCACCAATGTTTCGACCACAGCTTTGATGGTCTCCCGGTCTACAGTGCGGCTAAGTTCTTGATTTGCGGTTGCGAGGTGCATTTCCAAAGAGCCTGATGATGCGACAGCGGCTTCGATCAGATCGATGATATGTTCGATTTGATCAGAAAGGACCGTACCGATTTTATCGGCCCGATCAGCCATTCGAACTGGAGACAAGTGCTCATCGTGAATTCGGTCGACCTCCGCGAGCGACACCGCGCGAGCGGCGATCAAGTCGTCGATCTTTTTGTTTAACTCCGGTTTGCTTGCGGCGGCATAGGCAAACCACACCGCGTAACTTTCGGGATCGGCTGGTAGTCCGAACGCCTTGATCTGATTCAAGGCGATTTCAGCAAGGGCCAATGTTCGCGCGGGGTCTCGTATCACTTTGGACTTCCCTAAGAGGCTGCCGGCTCCGGCAATGGGGCATCGGCTGCCCGCTACGGCAAAGCTGCTGACCAAAGAAGGGCTGACGTTCCAACGATCCGCAGCGTCATGCACCTTTCGAGCAGTTCGCGAAACGAATCACGCCAATCGAAATCAGCCGTCCTGCACAATAGTACCACAACAGTTCAGAGTACTATACTTGCCATTGGGACGAACACGTATTCTTCGGCCTGCGGAACCTACGGGTTGTTGCAATCACAACTCGGGGTCTGCAGCCGTCGCGAACGCTCCTCCTGTCGGCAAGCGCCTGCCGAAGAGCAAAGTAGGGTCAGCCCAGGCCAAGCGATGTCTTAGAGCGGCAGCAAAGCGGACACTGCAGAACTTCGCATCTGCGCCAGAAGCTGAAGAGAGGAGATGGCCGAAGCTGACGCGATCGGCCAAAGAACAAGCGCGGTCCTCCGCCGCGGCCGTTCCAATCTAACCCGGACCGCGATAGGCTCGCCAGCAAACAACGTCGGAGGATCGCGGGATGCGACGGCGCGCCTTCATTGCGGGCGCGGCAACGGCGCTGCCGATTGCGCTCGTCCCGAATATCGGTTCCTTTGCTGGCGAGATTCGAAAGGGAGCCACGATGCAGGTGAAGCCCAATTCGATCTGGTTCGAGGACACTGCCAAGTTGACGCGTTGGCAAGAGTTGAAGAAAAGCGGCAAATCTACAGCATTGACTGCTTATCAAGACGAAGTGCTTTCTCACCGGGATGCATGGCAGTTTATTAAGCAGCTCGCCGTAAAAATCCTCAGCTACGAGCGGGGGAAAAACCAGGTCAACGTGGAAATGAAGACTCCCGGCCGACTCCTCGGCAGCACATGGTTCGTAGATGCCGACGCTCTTCAGCACTAGCAGCCCGCGACCTCAACAGAGCAGAGCCGTCGAAGAGGCGATGTGCACATCCTTCCAAATCAAGGCTTGTTGACACGTTGATGGACGTGAAACCCGCCTTGCCAAATACCTGCATCTACGCCCCGACACAGCCTGCCCTTGATCGAAGCTGGAAGCCGGGCTTGCCGCGCAGGTAATGCGCCGCGTTGCTCATCACGCTGATATCGAGGCCGGCCTTGTGGTGCGCGTCGAGCACGTTCTCGACCATCATCGGGCAGCGGCCAGCCCAGGTGGGCCCGCTCCGCCCGTCATAGGTGCCGGTGTCCCCCGCCGCTCCTCGGGCGGGTAGACATGGGTGTGCCACTCGATGACCACGCGCTCGTGCCCCGCTTTCGGCTCCGGCCAAAGCAGCGTGAATTTGGCCGCAACATTCGCCGGTCGTCAATCAGGAGCTGGGGGAGCGGGCCATATCCCCCGGAAAACGCCTCTTCGAGCGCGAGAGCGAGCTGGTGCTGCACTCTCCGGCTCCTGCACGCGGTCAGGCCGGCGCTTCAAATCGAC
>JBJMQW010000169.1:0-9542 GCA_045802495.1 Allostellaceae bacterium
AACGAACGGAGCGATGTCGGCGGTTCCGGGCCCAGGGTCAGCTCATAGACCGCCAAGGCCGCGACCAGCCATAACAGAAAGATCACCATCAGCAAGAGGCCCAACAGCACGATGGCGGGGAAGGAGGGTGAGCGGACAACGTTGAACGCGTCCGCCCAGCTGGTCTCGAGTCCCGCTTCCCGCCGCCGGCTCATTTCATACAGGCCTACCGCCGCGAACGGGCCGATCAATGCAAACCCCGAGGCCAGCGGAAAGACCAGAGGCAGCAGATCGTAGCCGAATGCCAGCCGCGCCAGGACAAGCCCGACCAGTGGATAGACGACGCAGAGAAAGACTACATCGGAGCGATAGGCCGCAAAGTCGTCGAGGCCTTTAGCGAGAACTTCCGCGAGAGCGGAGACGCTGATCCGGCGAACCGCCGGGCGCGAGGAATGCAGTTCATCGCGGCGGCGCCCGGCGCGACCGGCCGATTCGACGGCCCAGGCCGCGTGCCTGAACTGATCTACGCTCCATTCGACCGGATTTCGGATGGCCATGACCGTTCCTCCCGAACTTTGGTTCAGGGCCGCGGGGCCGCTCGTGGCAGCACGCGCGATGGCCTCTGGTCACGAAAAGCCGCGACCCGCCAAGTGGGTACTAAACGCCGGCTGCGGCGGTCTGTCGCGTGGTATCTGGCAGCAGCCGACCTGAGGAGCGGACCGCCGTGCTGAGTGATGGGCCGATGTCGGTGCCGCAGAACAGCGCCGAATCTCGCCTCGCTCTGAAAGAGGTTGCAAAATTAATTGGCTCGGCGGCAAGCGGCTATCGTTGTGCGCCGCAACAAACTCGCTTCGCGATCGTCCGCGCCTCGATCTGACCGGGCGCATGATCCCGTAACTCTCGATGACCTCGTTCGCTCCATGATAGCTTGGCATGAGCTCGGGCCCGTTGGCGACTCGCCGCCTCCGATATTCCCAATTTCGACGCGCCAATGGAGCGGATGGCAGAACGTGCGCCGGCGCGGCGTCTAGTGACCATCGAAGAAATCGGTGCGGCTGCATTTTCCTGGCGAGCACTACGCCGGCGCATGACGGGCGATACTATCTATATCGACGGCGACTACCACATTCTCGGCTGAGGAACTCATTTGCGATGAGCGCAACAAGTACCGAACCGCTAGTCGGGGTAATCAACGCGGGCTCGTCTTCGGTCAAGTTCAGTTTTTACGAGGGCGAGCGGCGGATATTGACCGGCCAGGTCGACGGAATCGGTACACGTCCCTCTGCGAGCGCTACCGGGCCCGAGGGCGAAAAATTGCAGCCGCCGGATCTCGGCGCCAAGCCGCCCACTGTGCCCAGCGAGGTTCTTCCCGCGATAATGCCCTGGGCCGGAGAGCGGCTGGGCAGCAGGCGGCTCGCAGCGCTCGGCCACCGCGTGGTCCACGGCGGACTGCGGTATTCCCGGCCTGTCAGGATCACTCCGGAACTGCTGGCCGAGCTCGAGGCTTTGGTGCCGCTCGCGCCTCTGCACGAGCCGCACAATATCGCGCCGATCAAGGCGGCTATGACCCTCAATCCCGAATTGCCGCAGGTCGCGTGTTTCGATACCGCCTTTCATCGAACGGCGCCGGAGGTCGATCAAATCTTTGCTTTGCCTTACTCGTTTTACGAGGAAGGCGTCCGGCGCTACGGCTTTCATGGACTCTCATACGAATACATCGCCTCGGTATTGCCGGAGCAGGCGCCCGATATCGCCAGTGGCCGCGTCGTCGTAGCCCATCTCGGCAATGGCTGCTCGGCTTGCGCAATGCGCGATCGTGTGTCGATCGCGACGACGATGGGGTTCACTGCACTCGACGGGTTGCCGATGGGGACCCGCTGCGGCGACCTCGATGCCGGCGTCGTGCTGTACCTCATTCAGCAGAAGGGGATGTCGCCGGAAGAGTTGGTCGACCTTCTCTACAAACGCTCCGGCATGCTGGGCCTCTCCGGTATTTCGTCGGATTTCCGCGAGCTCTTGGCCAGTGACAATCCGCGTGCCCGCTTTGCCGTCGAGGTGTTTTGCCATCGGGTTGCCCGCCATATTGCTTCGCTTGCCGCGGCGCTCGGCGGCCTCGACGGGATCGTGTTCACCGCCGGTGTCGGCGAGAATGCGGCGCCGGTGAGGAGCGCCATCTGTCGGGCCTGTAGTTGGCTCGGGTTGGAGCTGGACGAAGCGGCGAACGGCGAGCACAAAAAGCGCATCAGCACGCCTGACAGCCGGGTCGGGGCCTATGTGATAAAAACCGACGAGAACCTGATGATTGCCCGCCATGCCCGCGCGCTGGTAGGAGCCTGACAATGGCTTGACGGAGGGAAGCATGTCTGAAAACCGCGGTGCGACATCACCGGCGGGAACAGGAGGTTTTTCCGCGGCGGATCTGCGGCGTCGCATGGCCGAGCGGGAGGCGGCAAAGGCCGCCGAGGAGCTGCGCCACATGAACGAACAAGAAGAAAAGCAGAAGGCGGTGATGGAGGAATTCCATAATCCACCTGACCGGACGCCCGAGCAGTTGATGCAGCTCATCATGCAGCTGGTCAACCGCGCCGCCGAGCACGGGCAGCACGAAGTCCAAGTGTATCGTTTTCCAAATAGCCTCTGCAGCGACCACGGCCGGCGGATAAACAACTCGGAGCCCGACTGGGACCAGACTTTGGAGGGTCGCCCTCGGGCCGGCTACGAATTCTGGCGCGATCATCTGAGGCCGCTCGGATTCCACCTCAGGGCTCAGGTGCTGGAATATCCGGGAGGAATGCCCGGAGACATCGGTTTCTTTCTTACCTGGTAGCTTCACTGCGGGTGAGGCGCCCGCCACCCTCTTCCAGCCGGTTGCGAGCATCCTCGGCTCCCGTGACGCCGCTCTGCTCACTAGACTAAGACTAATTCGCATTAATTCGCATCCGCTCCGAACCGGCGCCTGTTGCCCTCGACGACACCAAAATCGACACAATGGGTGTTTATTTGGACCCGCGCGCTGAGCTTATGCGCCGAGAATAAATGAAAGGGAGGACACCGGTACCAGGTGGGATGGGAGAAATCGGCTCATTGTCCGCCGCCACCATCCGGCAACCTACGCGGGAACTCTCGCTGCTGATCTGCTGCAGATGCAGCAAATCGTCATAGTTAACTCAATTTAACATTGTTCCCTTCGCGGAAAATTTCCGCTTGTCAAATGCCCGGTCACGGTCGGAACTTCGCGTGTCGCGGCGGCAAACCTGGCCGGGAGCTAAAACGACGTCCAGCATTGATAACCAAGGGAACCCAGGAGGAGACCGTGGCGACGCGCACGAGCCCGGAACGGGCGAAGACGGCCGAGGAAATGCGGTTGGATGAGGCGGGCGAGAAGGGGGTGCCGTGGAAACAATGGGGCCCGTATCTCAGTGAGCGCCAATGGGGAACGGTCCGCGAAGACTATAGCGAGAACGGCGATGCTTGGAACTATTTCACCCACGACCAGGCTCGTTCACGCGCTTATCACTGGGGCGAGGACGGCCTTGCTGGGATCAGCGACGACCAGCAGCGGCTGTGCTTTGCCATTGCCCTGTGGAACGGCAAGGACCCGATCCTCAAGGAGCGGCTGTTCGGCCTAACCAATGGCGAGGGCAATCACGGTGAGGACGTCAAAGAATACTACTACTACCTCGATAATACTCCGACGCATTCATATATGAAGTATTTGTACAAGTATCCGCAAAACGCATATCCCTACGGTGACCTCATCGAGACGAACCGGCGACGTGGCCGCAACGACTCGGAATATGAGCTGCTCGATACCGGAGTATTCGGTGAAGACCGGTATTTCGACGTTCTCGTCGAATACGCGAAGGCTGGACCCAGAGACATCCTGATTCGGATCAGCTTGTGCAATCGTGGACCAGAAGCCGCCGGCCTGTGTGTGTTGCCGACCCTGTGGTTCCGCAACAGCTGGACATGGTGGCCGGACCAGCCGAAGCCATCCTTGCAGGAGGTCGAAGGGAGCGATGGCGGCGGCGCCATCGCCGCGTCACACGGCGACCTGGGCGATTATTTCATGTATTGCGGCGGAAATCCGTGCCTGCTGTTCACCGAAAACGAGACCAACAACAAGCGGATCTTCGGCACGGCCAACCCGACTGCCTATGTCAAGGACGGGATCAACGACTTTGTCGTTGCAGGCAGACAGGAAGCTGTCAATCCTCAGCAAGCCGGGACCAAGGCTTCCGCGCACTACGAGCTTAGTGTGAGCGCAGGCGAAACCGCCGTCATCCAGCTAAGGATGAGCAACGCTGCGTCTCGTGACCCGTTTAGCCAATTCGATCAAATCGTCAAAGAGCGCAGGCGAGAGGCCGACGCGTTTTACCAGGCGATAACGCCTGCCGGGGTCGGTCACGACGCGGCGAACGTGATGCGGCAGGCATTGGCCGGGATGCTATGGAGCAAACAATATTTCTTTCTCGATGCCGACAAATGGCTCGAGGAGCATGGCGTCGATACGATGCGGCCGACGACTCGTCAGGTGCGCAACCGCGAGTGGTTCCACATGATCAGCGATCATGTCATCTCGATGCCGGACAAGTGGGAATATCCTTGGTTCGCTGCTTGGGACCTGGCCTTTCACTCGCTCGCCCTGTCGAGCGTTGACATCGATTTCGCCAAGGAGCAGCTCGAATTGCTGCTTCGCCAGGTCTACCTGCATCCGACCGGCCAGATCCCGGCCTATGAGTGGAACTTCAGCGACGTCAATCCACCCGTTCAGGCTTGGGCGGCAATCTTTCTCTACCGCATGGAGCAGGAGCTGCGCGGCAAGGCTGACCTCAACTTCCTGAAGCGCGTCTTTGGCAGGCTGTCGGCAAATTTCGGCTGGTGGGTGAACCGCAAGGACCGCTCCGGCAGGAGCCTCTTCGAGGGTGGGTTTCTCGGGCTCGACAATATCGGCGTTTTCGACCGCAGCGCACCATTGCCCACCGGGGGCCATCTGGAACAGGCCGACGGCACCGCCTGGGTCGCCTTGTTCTGCCAGAACATGCTTGAGATCGCCTTTGAGCTCGCGGCGCACGACCCGACCTATGAGGAGTTGGCCTCGAACTACGCCATGGAGCTGTTGCTGATCGCCCGCGCGATGAACGGAATCGGCTGTGACGGGATGTGGGACGAGGAGGACGGCTTCTATTACGACGTGCTTCGCCTGCCTGACGGAACTGCGAGGAGGCTCAAGGTCCGCTCGATGGTTGGTCTCCTGCCGCTTTGCGCCACGACGGCCGTCGAAAAGTGGCAGCGCGAGCGGGTGCCGCGGCTGACCGCGCAAGTAACAGAGCGCTATAGGCGCATGCCGGAGCTCCGCGAGTCCATCCATGAAACCGGGCCCGGTCATTTGGGCGTCGCGGAGCGGGGCATCATGGGACTGGTAAATCAGAATAGGCTGCGCCGGATCCTGATCCGTATGCTCGACGAGAACGAATTCCTGAGCCCTTACGGGATCCGGTCGCTGTCCCGTTATCATGCCGAGCATCCCTACGTCTTTTCGGTGCACGGGCAGGAATATCGGGTGAGCTACCTGCCGGCGGAATCGGACACCGGCATGTTCGGCGGCAACTCCAACTGGCGCGGGCCGATCTGGATGCCGGTCAATGGGCTGATCATCCGTGCGCTGATGCATTACTATGCCTATTACGGCGACAACTTCAGGATCGAGTGCCCGACTGGCTCGGGCAACTTGATGAACCTGTATGAGGTCGCAAAGGAGATCGCCGATCGCCTGACCCGGATCTTCCTGCGCGATGAAACCGGCCGGCGGCCGTTGTTCGGCGGAGCCGAGAAATTCCAAAAGGATCCCCACTGGCGCGATCACCTGCTGTTCTACGAATATTTCCATGGCGACGACGGCGCCGGCATCGGCGCCAGCCACCAGACGGGTTGGACTGGCGTCGTCGCCCTCCTCATCGAGATTTTTGGCAAGCTCGATCCGCAAACCTTCTTGGCGGCCGAGCGAGGAGCGGCGTTCGGCCCAGAGATCGAAACGGCATAGGCGGGGAACGACCATGGCGACCGGAGTGCGCTATCCGGCGCTGTTTCAAATAAACACCCGGGTTTGGCTGCAGCGCTTGTCTCGCGAATCTGGCCGACCGATTACGTTGGCTGATATCGACGATGCGACGTTCGACGGTTTTGCAGAGCAGGGATTCGACTGGATCTGGCTGCTGAGTGTGTGGCAAACCGGCGCTGCCGGGCGGGCCGTCTCGCGCGGCAACCCGCAATGGCGCGCCGAGTTCAAGGCCATCCTGCCCGATCTGACCGAGGACGACATCTGCGGCTCCGGCTTTGCGGTCGCCACCTACGCCGTCAGCGAAGCTCTGGGCGGGGAGGGGGCGTTGGTGCAATTCCGCGAGAAGCTGGCGCGGCGCGGCATCAAGCTCTTGCTCGATTTCGTAGCGAACCACACCGCCCCCGACCATCCGTGGGTGAGGACCCGTCCCGAATACTACGTCGAAGGCACCGACGAGACGCTCACCGCCGCGCCGCAAAACTATCTGCGGGTCGAGACGGAACGCGGACCCAAGATTCTGGCTCATGGCCGCGATCCAAATTTTCCCGGTTGGTCCGATACCCTGCAGCTCAACTACGCCAATCCGCAGCTGCAGGCGGCGCAGATCGACGAGCTGATTGCAATAGCCGGCAAGTGCGACGGCGTGCGCTGCGACATGGCGATGCTGCTACTGCCGGATATTTTCCGGCGCACCTGGGGCATCACGCCGGAACCCTTCTGGCCGAAGGCAATTCCAGCAGTCCATGCGAAACACCCGGCCTTCACTTTTATGGCCGAGGTTTATTGGGACCTCGAATGGACCTTGCAGCAACAGGGCTTCGACTACTGCTACGATAAACGGCTATACGATCGCTTGCGGGACGGCCATGCCGCGCCCATCCGAGGACATCTGGTCGTTGGCCTCGATTATCAGGACAAGCTCGTGCGCTTTCTCGAAAATCACGACGAACCGCGCGCCGCCTCCGAATTTCCCTGGCCGCAGCACCAAGCCGCGGCAATCGTCACGTTTCTCTCGCCCGGCCTGCGCTTCTTCTGTCAGGCCCAGCCTGAGGGCGCGCGGGTCCGGGTGCCGACGCATCTTTGCCGCGGCCCGGTCGAGGCCACGAACCCGGAGATCGCTGCCTTCTACCACAAGCTATTGGGGGCGCTGACGGCAACCGACGCCTTTCGCAACGGCATCTGGACGCAAATTCAGCCGCAGCCCGCTTGGCCCGGCAACTGCACCTCGGACGATTTTATCGCCTACGCCTGGACCGGCGCGGATGGAGCCCATTATGTTGTCGTCGTCAATTATGCCGGCAACCGGGGACAATGCCGACTGCCTCTGCCGTTCCCAGAATTCCGCGGCAAGCGGATGCGTCTGGCCGACGTGCTGGGGACTGAAGTTTACGATCGCGACGGCAGTGATCTCGTCGATAATGGTCTCTTCATTGATCACGCTCCGTGGCATTTTAATGTATTCGAGCTGCGGGCAATCTAGTACGTTGCTGAAAGGAGCGGAATTCGGGCTCCGCCAGTGTCGGAATGACGGTACTGAAAGAACGAAACCGTTGCGCCCATATGGTCGCTTAGGCGGATTAAGGTCCGGGGCGATCGCCCGAAGGTGTGTCGGCTCCGCAGTCAATGGGAGGAATAGATGAACCGGTTATCTTTTCTGGCGATTTCGCTCCTTGCGGTCTCAGCGTGCGCCCCTCCACCGCCGCCGCCAACGCCCGTCGTGGCGGCGGCTCCCGCGCCGGGATCGCCGACCAATACGACGACGACCGCGTTCGACGGAACATACGACGGCAGTTTCGTCCAGAGCGTCACCCCTGGGAGCCCCACTGCGCAATGCCCAAATATCAGGGTCGCGCCGGTTTTGACCATCCGCAATGGCGCCGCGCGGTTTGCTGCGCTCAATCTGACGTTTCAGGGGTACGTTACTCCGCAAGGCGTGTTGATGATGCAGAGCGAGGGCGGTCAAACCTTCGAGGGAAAAATAGATCCCAATTTTGTGCTCAAGGGTCGGGTTAGCGGGAATTGCATATACGACGCAACTTGGACAAAGCACCAAAGCCCGCGCGTATAAGACTTCGACCCGAAAATATCCTGCGCACTACAGCCGTGGCCGAGGCTGCAACGTCACAGTTCTGTTTTTGACGATTGTGGCTTCGGTCAGACCTGCCCCCATCGCCATTGGATGCTCCATAAACCAGGCTCGGAGAGATGATGGAAACCCTTCCTCCCGCGACCCTGGCCGAGAGACTCCGGCAACCGACCGAAGAACGGAGTTCCCGGCGCTGGGATGCTTGGCTTTGTCGCCTTGCTGCTTGCGATCAGCCAGATCGGCGGCCAGCTGCTCATTTTAATTTGGGGCGGTGCCGCGTGGTGGCTGTTCGCGCAGGACCAGCAGGTTTGGGGCATATTCATGATCGTCTGGGGGCATATTCGTCGGGATGGTCGACAACTCACCAAGCCTTGGCTGATCGGCTTTGGCGTCGAGATGCCGATGTCGCTGAGTATCCTGGGTGTCTTTGACGGCTTTCTCGCCTTCGGCTTCCTGGGCCTGTTCATCGAGCCGACCCTGATCGCCATTACGTTCACCTTGCTGCAGGCGCGGCGCGCTGCTGTCTCAGGTCATCCGACTGTAGAGGCCAAGAGGCCGGCAGCCTGGCGATGCGACAGCGGTTGCCCGCCTTGTGAGGCTGCGACTCGACGACTGAGGCCGCTAACATTGTAGAATACTCATCACTGCGACCCGAGGTACTCGAAATGCCACGATTCCGCATAGTCTTGCTGTCTGCTGCAACCCTGATCATCACTGATATTTCGGGGTTTGCCAACGCGCAGTATTACCCGCCCCCGCCTGGTTACGGCTATGCCCCTCCGCCCTGCGCCGCCGTCACCCGGGGGCCGTTTCGGGGCGCGGCAAGGGGTGCGGCCGGAGGCGCTGTTATCGGCGCGATTTCGGGGAATGCCGGGCGCGGTGCCGCGATCGGGGCCGGCGTCGGCGCCGTCGGCGGTGCCGTCCGGCGCGGCGCTGCCCGCAGCTCGGGCTACTGCTACTAAGGTAGGTATTGGTTTGACGCCGAGGACTGAGAAGCTCGGCGAAGGTCTGGTATCAGACAAGGGGGACAATATGAGACTTTGTTGCCGTATTATTGGCGTGCAGTCTGGCCGCTTGCGTTCAGCCGACCGCGCCGCAGCAACAGGTGGCAACGCCGCCTGCCGCGGCTGCGCCAGCGCCGGAAGCCGCCCCACCACCCCAGGCGCCGCGGGTCACGTCCGAGGCGCAGATCGCACCGGGCGATGGGAGATCGAGCGTGTGCGCTGTGCGGACCTGCTCGGCGCAGCGGAGGACGACCGGGCCGCCGCGGCGATGTTCTATTACGGCTATCTTGCGGCTAAAGCCGGCATTCACGTGATCGACGTGAACCAGATAGAGGGTAATATCCATAAGGTGATGGACCAATGCGCCGCTAGTCCGAATATCACTGTCCCGCAGGCTTTCCGCCAGGCCCTC
>JBJMQW010000170.1:0-13233 GCA_045802495.1 Allostellaceae bacterium
AATTGCGGGTGACATATGCGGTCGTCCAGATCGGATCGATGCTGCGCAAATCCGCTTGCGGAATGAACCGCAAAGTCTTCTGAGGATTGGTCTGTGCCCACGCGGCCGCGGGCACGAGAGAGGCAAAAACCGCCGCAGCGACCGCCAATCGCAGCGTACGCGCGAAAGCACTCATGCTTCCCCTGTCCGACCTCTATGTTGTGGCGAACTTACGCGATCCATGTGAGGCACCACAATGCAAAAGCTGGGCCGCAGATTCTCTCCCCGTGCCTACAGAGAAACGGATAAAGTGAAGACGGAGCAAGGATGACCGGCGAAAACGACCTCGCCTACACACCGGCGACCGAGCTACTCGACCTTTATCGTAAGAGGGCGCTGTCGCCGGTCGAGGCGACTCGGCTGATCTTCGATCGGCTCGACGCGCTGCAGCCTCGCATCAATGCCTTCATCATTGTCGATCGTGATGGAGCGCTGGCGGCGGCGCAGGAATCCGAGAGGCGGTGGCAGCGGGGAGAGCCGCTCGGGCGGCTCGACGGTGTACCGGTGACGATCAAGGACCTGATCCTGACGCGGGGCTTGCCGACGCTGCGCGGCTCGCGGCTGACCGATCCGCATCAGGATTGGTCGGAGGATGCGCCGGCGACTGCAAGGCTCCGCGAGGCGGGCGCAGTCATCCTCGGCAAGACGACGACGCCGGAATTCGGCTGGAAGGCGTTGGGCGACAGCCCGCTGACCGGGATTACCCGCAACCCTTGGGATCTGTCCCGCACCCCGGGCGGCAGCAGCGCCGGCGCCGCTGCGGCCTGCGCCGCCGGGGTCGCGCCGCTGCATGTCGGCAGCGACGGCGCCGGTTCGATCCGCATTCCGAGCGCCTTCACCGGGATTTTCGGGCTGAAGCCGAGCTTCGGCCGGGTGCCGGCCTATCCGCCCTCGCCGATGGGCCTTTTGGCGCATATCGGTCCGATGGCCCGAAGCGTCGCGGACGCGGCGCTGCTGCTGCGCGTGCTTTCCGGGCCTGACGATCGTGACCCCTACGCTCTGCCGCGCGATGACAACGACTTCATCGCAGGCCTCGACAGCGGGGTGCGGGGCTGGCGCATCGCCTTCAGTCCCGATTTTGGCTATGCCAAGGTCGACGTCGAGATCGCCGCCACGGTAGCCGAAGCGGCGCGTCGCTTCGAAGATCTCGGCGCGCATGTCGAGCACATCGACGCGATCTTCGCCTCCCCGCGCGACGCGCTCTTCACCTTGTGGGCCGCCGGTGCCGCCAAGCTGCTGGGCGGGTTTTCCGCCGAACGCCGGGTGGAAATCGACCCTGGCCTGTTAGCGACGGCGGCCGAAGGAGAGCGCATCAGCGGTGTCGGCTATCTCGCGGCCGATGAAGTGCGCAATACGATCAGCCGACAGATGGCCGCCTTCCACCGCGAATACGATCTTCTGCTGACCCCGATGATGCCGATCCCCGCCCTGCCTGTCGGCCAGGATCTGAACGACGCGTCGGTCGAGCGCCATTGGATCGACTGGTCGCCGTTCAGCTACCCCTTCAACCTGACCCGCCAGCCGGCAGCAAGCATTCCTTGCGGTCTTACCGGTGCGGGGCTGCCGATCGGGCTCCAGATCGTCGGCCCGCTTTATGCCGATGACCGGGTACTGCGAGCCGCCCGCGCCTTCGAGACCACGCAACCAGAACGCCGCCCGCCATTGAGCTGAGAAAGAGGCAAAGATGCGACCCGACACGAAGTCGATCCTGGATGAAAGCATCGAGGCCATCCGCGAGATCCTCGGACGCGAACTCGACGGCCTGACGGTCGAGCGAACGGTCGTCGGCCTCTTCTTCAGCGGCGTGAAGCTCAATAACGGCGTCGCCGGCGCCTGCGCGACGCCAATCAAGACCATCCCCGAGGCTGTATGCTGCCCTAGTTCGGCAATGTCGATGCCGTTTCCCGGCAAATTGCGCGGCCGGCCGGCCTTCGACCTCGCTCAGGAGGCGCTCGGCGAAAACGGCATCCGCCGCGCGGTGGGCATTGCCGCATTGAATGCGCTCGCTGACACGTGCTGGCGCCGCCGCCCGCATCCCGATACCGAGCTGCAGCTCGGTATCGATGCGTTTGACGCAACAGAGATTTATCCGGGTGACCGAGTCGTCGTGGTCGGCGCTTTCGTCCCGTTTCTGCGCGAACTGAAGCGCCGCCGCCAGTCTTATCTCGTCCTCGAGCAGGACCCGGCGACGCTCAAGGCCGAGGAGCTGCCGTTCTTCCGTCCGGCCGAACAGGCGGCTGCCGTCGTACCCCAAGCGGACGTGCTCCTGATCACCGGAACGACGTTGATCAACGACACGCTCGAGGGACTCTTGGCCCTGGCCAGTCCTGCCGCCCGCGTGACAATGGTCGGCCCGACCGTCACGATGTTGCCCGATGCGTTCCTG
This sequence comes from Allostellaceae bacterium, assembly GCA_045802495.1. GTDB lineage: Bacteria > Pseudomonadota > Alphaproteobacteria > ATCC43930 > CGMCC-115725 > AP-15. The sequence goes on from JBJMQW010000170.1 coordinate 2,426, forward strand.
CACCGTGGCGCCGACGTCCTCGGCACGGTGCGCATTACTGCGCCTGAGGAGTCTCTCGACATCCTCGCCGAAGGCGGATCGGGTTATCACTTTCTCGGCCGGTCTGCACAGAAGGTCGTGCTGATGCGGAAGCGGGCGGCACGCGCCAAGGTGGCATAGCGGTCCAAACCCAATCCGCCGCATGAAGAATACCTATACCGGTTATCTCGGCCTTCAGCAGATCCTGTCGGCGCAGACGCTGCGGACGGACTCGGAAGACGAACTACTTTTCATCATCATCCATCAGCAACACGAGCTCTGGTTCAAGCTCGCCATTCACGAGCTCGACAGCGCGATCAAATCGCTGATGAAGGAGGGCGCCCATGAGGGCGACTGCATCATCGCGTTCAAGCGGCTGTCCCGGGTCAGCGCCATCCAGCACATCCTGATTGCCTCGTGGGATGTGCTGGCCACCCTGACACCCGACGAATTCTTTCTGTTTCGCGAGACCGTGGGAAAGGATGGGGCTTCGGGCTTTCAATCCGTTCAATACCGCGTGTTGGAGTTCAAGCTCGGTCTCAAATATCGGTCAGTCGAGTTTGAGCTGCCCAGCGGACAAATGCGAAGCGTCGACCTGTTCGCGAACATCGAAAGTGAAGAAGAGAAGGCGGCGTTGCGCGCGGCCCTCGAAGCCCCCGGCATTTATGATGCGGTCATCGCCTTTATGGCGAGACACTTGCCGACGTTCGGGATCGGCGACCTGCCATCGAGAGATTTTTCCCGCAAGCATCAGAAGAATGCAGCTGTGTTCAGGGCGTGGGGCCATGTCTACAGAAACCGGTTGAGCGCGCCCGAATTGTATCAACTGGGCGAAAAGCTGATCGATCTCGAAGATGCGTTCCGGAAATGGCGTTTTGCGCATCTCGCCACCGTATCTCGGGTCATCGGCAGCAATGTGGGGACCGGCGGTTCGAGTGGGCTGCGATATCTGAAGCGAGTCGCCAATCAATCATTCGAAGATCCGATGTATCCGGAGCTGTGGGACGTCCGCAGCGAAATGTTCAGCCGTCCCAAGGAATTCGACTTGGCGGCTGCCGGCTACTCAACGCCCGAGCCTTGAAAGCTAATGGGTATTTTGCCGTTGCCTGGTGGGGACGTCGCTGGTAGGGTCCAGCTATGGTTCGTTTGATACGCTCAACAATCTGGTGGTGGCCTGCCTGACTAAGGCGGTCATCGTTTCTCATTTTGATCGAGGCCGTCTAGGGGAACCGGGCGGCCTTTGCAATTAGAGCGAACCTTCCCGGATCTCTTCAGGCGATCCCAGCCCAGAGGGGATCTCGTATGCAGCTCACGAGCTACGTCACCAAAGGCGGCATCCGCATAACGCGGAGCAGCCGCGACCGCACCTATCAACCTGCCGACACGACGCTCGCCGAGGCTCTCGACGGGCGGCGCGGCGTGCTGTTCTCCTCGAGTTTCGAGTTCCCCGGCCGCTATACGCGGTGGGACATGGGTTTTGTGGATCCTCCGCTGGTGTTTACCGCGCGGGGGCGGCAGTTTTCGTTCGAGGCGCTGAACGAGCGCGGCCGGATCCTGCTGCCGCCGATCTTGGAGAGCGTCGATCGCCTGCCTTCGGTTCGTGTATCGCATGGGGGGCCCGACCGTATCTCCGGTGAGATCGATGAGACCGACGAACGTTTTCCCGAAGAGAGCCGGAGCCGGCAACCCTCGGTCTTTTCCGTTCTGCGTCGGCTGATCGAGCTGTTCGGTAGCGCCGAAGATCAGCATCTCGGGCTTTACGGCGCATTTGGTTACGATCTGGTGTTCCAGTTCGAGCCGATGCACCTGCATTTGCCGCGTCCCGAGGATCAGCGCGACCTCGTCCTCTATCTGCCCGACGAGATCTTGATCGTCGATCACATGCGGCAGGTTGCAGCCATTCACCGCTACGAATTCGAGGTCGGCGAGCGGTCGACGAGCGGTTTGCCGCGCTCGACTGCACGGTCTGCCTACACTCACGACTGCCGTCCGTCCGTCCGCGTGTCGGAAAGCGATCATGGGCCCGGCGAATATGCCGCGCTGGTCGAGCGCGCGAAGGCGGCGTTTGTACGGGGCGATTTGTTCGAGGTCGTGGTCGGGCAGCTTCTGGCCGAAAGCTGCGCCGAATCCCCGAGCGTGATCTTTCAACGGCTGCGGCAGGCCAACCCCGCGCCATACGGGGCCCTGATCAACCTCGGCGAGGGCGAGTTTCTTGTCGCGGCGTCGCCCGAGATGTTCGTCCGTGTCGAAGGCCGCCGGATCGAGACCTGCCCGATCAGCGGCACGATCGCACGTGGCCGCGACCCGGTCGAAGACGCCGAGCGCATCCGCGAACTGCTCAACTCCGCAAAGGACGAGAGCGAGTTGACGATGTGCACGGATGTCGACCGGAACGACAAGTCGCGGGTCTGCGAGGCGGGCAGTGTGCGGGTGATCGGCCGGCGGCAGATCGAGCTATATTCGCGCCTGATCCACACCGTGGACCACGTGGAGGGCGTGCTGCGGGAGGAATTCGACGCGCTCGACGGTTTTCTCAGCCATGCCTGGGCCGTGACTGTGACCGGGGCTCCCAAGCGCTGGGCGATCCGCTTTATCGAGAAGGAAGAACGCTCGTCTCGCCGCTGGTATGGCGGGGCGATCGGCCGTGTCACCTTTGACGGCAATATGAATACGGGTCTGACCCTGCGGACAATCCGCATGAAGGACGGCGTCGCCGAAGTGCGCGCCGGGGCGACGTTATTGTACGACAGCGATCCGGACGCCGAGGAGGCCGAATGCCGCTTGAAAGCGGCTGCGATGTTTGGCGCGATCCGCGGACCGGCAGCGACGAGAGCGAGCGTGCGCGAGCCGCACGCGCATCCCGTCGGACGTGGCCGAAGGGTGCTGCTGATCGATCACGAAGATTCGTTTGTTCATACTCTCGCCAATTATATTCGCACAACCGGCGCCGAGGTCGTGACAATGCGCCCGGATCTGGCGCGCGCCGAGTTGCAGCAAGGGTCTGGCCCCGAGCTGGTCGTGCTGTCTCCGGGCCCCGGGCGACCATCCGATTTCAAGATGTCCGAAACCCTCGACCTCCTCGTGCGGCGGAGCCTTCCGGTCTTCGGCGTATGCCTCGGGCTTCAGGGGATCGTCGAGTATTTCGGCGGCTCGCTCGCTGTGCTCGACGTGCCGATGCACGGGAAACCCTCACGGGTCCGCGTCCTTGGCGGACGCCTGCTGCGGCGCGTGCCGCAAGAATTCAGCGTCGGCCGATACCATTCGCTCTATGCGGTGCGCCGCACCTTGCCGGCTGAGCTTTCGGTCACCGCGGAAACCGAGGACGGCGTCGTGATGGCGATCGAGCACCTGCATCGGCCGATCGCGGCTGTGCAGTTTCACCCCGAATCGGTCATGACGCTGCAGGCCGAGATCGGCCTGCCGATCATCGGCTCGGTCTTTTCCGCTCTAGATTTAGAGTTCGCTGGAGCTGTGGGGCACCAGGCGGGCTCCCTGATCCGCCGAGATTGACCAGAGAGAAGGCAAGGCGCGCCTTGGTGGATCGGGTCAGTAAAGTCGATCGACCACCTCGCGGTGGATATTGACCGGAATGCGTGCCCGCAGTGCTTGCGTGAATTCCTCAGCGAGATCGGCTCGCTGATCCGAGTCGAGCTCGCGAGACAGATCGGCGGTCACGGTCTGTGAAACGTCTTCGGGGATTTTCACTTCGTCGAGCTGCGCGACATACGATCCGGTTGCATCGGAGGCGGTCACAACCTCGCCCGGCCTGGCAGAAAACAGCTTGCCGAGGAGTGCCGCCGGCACCGACGCGTCCTGGCCCGCACGTCTCGTAAATGGCGCGGGCGAGTTTGCTTTTAACCCTTTCTCGGCGGCGATGACCGCCAGCCGAGTGCCGGGTTTGACTGTAGCGGCGAGTGCCTCAGCCTGCCGCGAAGCCATTTCTTTGCGCTTATCGTCCTGCCAAAGACCAACCGCCTTCTCCTTGACCTCGTCGAGCGGCTTGACCACGGAAGGGATGATCTTCTCCGTGCGCAGCGCGAAAATCGCCCCTTCCGGCGTCTCGGTGACCCGGCCCGTCTGGCCTTCGCCGGTCGCAAAGCCAAGCTTCACGACGTCGCGAGACGGCACCGGCAACGCCACCGGCTTGCCTTCAGGGTCTTGACCGCTGACATCGACGGCCGCCACCGAGGTGGTCGTGAGGCCGAACTTCGCTGCGGCGTCGGTAATCGACGCGCCGGCGGCGAGCGCATCGTCGACTTTGTTCGCGACCTTATAAATGCGGTCGATCGCCTCCTGATGCGTCAGCTCGGCTTCCAGCTTTGACTTGACCTGGTCGAAGCTCTGCGAAACCGGCGCCTCGATTTTGACGACCCGCAAGATGTGCCAGCCGAGAGAGCTCTTTATCGGCTCACTCGGCTTGTCGAGCGGCAGGTCGAAGGCGACGTCGGCGAGCGAGGTCGGCATCTCCTCACGTTTCAACAGACCAAGATCGATCGTATCCGGAGCTTGACCGGCGACCGTCGTGGCGACTTCGCGCCAATCCTTGCCGTCGGCAAGCGCCTGTTCCACTTCCTTTGCTTTCTCCTCTGACGGCGCGAGAATCTGTTCGACATCGCGCCGCTCGGGGAGCTGCAATTCGTCCTGACGCTGGTCGTATTCTTCCTTTAGCTTGGCCTCAGATATCTCGATATCTTTGGCGATATCCGACGGTGTCAGGCTCGCCAGAGTGAAACTGCGGTATTCGGGGGTTCGGAACAAATCCTTGTGCGAATCGTAAAAGGATTGAAGTTCGGCATCGCTCGGTTGTCCCACATCGGTCACGGACGCATTGGGCAACGAGACGATGTCCGCAGTCCGTTTCTCGTTGCGGTATTGGTAGAGTAGGTCGACCATCGATTGCGGGGCGACACCGCCACCGGTCACTGCCTGCAAAAGATCGTTGCGCGGAATGTCGCGCCGCAGCAGCGCCACGTATTGGTCTTCCGTAAGGTGATTGGCGGCAAGCGTCGCCTCGAAGAGCGCACGATTAAAATGGCCGTCAGAACCCTTGAAGCTGGGGTTGCCGGTGATCACGCCGCGGATCAGGTCATCCGATATGTCGAGCTTCAGCCGTGCGACCTCTTGGTCGACGAGACTTCGCTCGACCAGCTGGGTCAGCGTTTGATCGGGCAGGCCCAGCTGTTTTGCCTGCTGCATGTCGATCGAGCCCCCGAATCGCGCGCTGAGCTGTTCGAGTGCTCGGCGCATCGCCGTCTGCAGCTCGTCGGCGCGGATACTGTGGTCGCCGACCGTTGCTACTACGGTATCGCTGGAACCCGTGCGGAAGATGTCGCCGATCCCCCAAATTCCGAAGGTCAGGATCAGCAACGCGAATAAGGCCTTTACGACGAAAGATCCCGCCTTGGAGCGGATCGCTTGCAGCATGCAGCCGGCGTCTCTGTTTATCGGTCCCGGACCGTTGACCCCGTCCGTGTGCCGATGTGATCGTAGCCGCCCGAAAGATAGTAACCGGAGAGCGGGGTCGCAACATGGCGATGCGCACGAAACTTGTTGCAGGCAATTGGAAAATGAACGGTTTGCGCGAGGAGGGCACGGCGCTGGCGCGGGGGCTCGCTCACAGGGCGGCGGCATCCGACGGCCAAATGCAATGTGACCTGCTCGTCTGTCCGCCGGCAACCTTGCTGTCCGAGGTTGGGGCTACTCTTGCCGGGAATCGCATCGCACTGGGCGGCCAGGATTGCCACGCCGAGCCTAAGGGTGCTTTCACCGGTGATGTCAGCGCCGAGATGCTGGCGGATCTCGGCTGCACCTATGTCATCCTCGGACATTCCGAACGCCGGCAGGGTCACGGCGAAACCGACGAGGTGGTGCACGCCAAGATTGCCGGCGCGTGGCGGGCGGGTCTCGTCGCCATCCTTTGCGTCGGTGAAACGCGCGAACAGCGTCAGGGGGGAGCGGCGGTGGATGTGGTGGCAGGACAGCTCGCCGGAGCGATCCCCGACGGGGCCTCGCCTGATAAGCTCGTCATTGCCTACGAGCCCGTGTGGGCGATCGGCACCGGACTGACGGCGAGCGCGGACGACATCTCCGAGATGCACCGTGAAATCCGTGCCCGAATCCCCGCCGGAACCCGTATTCTTTACGGCGGGTCGGTGAACCCGTCGAATGCCGGTACAGTCCTCGGCCTTGCCGAGGTAGATGGCGCTCTGGTGGGAGGTGCCAGCCTCAAAGCGGACGATTTCTGGACGATCGCCGCGAGCTGCAGCTGAGCCTGGGGCGGTAGTGCTGGCCAGCCGGCCGGGAAGCGACTACATGATCGAGCTATTCTGAAAGACCACCGGCATCGGTATCTGCTCGAATGATAATCCTGCTACTCGCCGTTCATATCCTCGTTGCCCTCGCCCTGGTCGGGGTCGTTCTCTTGCAGAAGAGCGAAGGCGGTGCGCTCGGCATGGGCGGCGGCGGGATGTCGGGGTTCATGACTGGTCGATCAACTGCGAATCTGCTGACGCGGGTCACGGCGATTCTCGCAGCGGCCTTCATGGCGACCAGCATTCTGCTCGTGGTCATGCATAATCGCGACCGGGCGCCGCGCTCAATCATCGACCAGGGCGCGCCCCCCGCTCCGGCAGCACCTGCGGCTCCGCCGGCCCCGCAGCCGCAAACACCGCCCGCAGAGCCGCCGTCCCCGAGCCCGCCGCTGGCACGCTGAACGCGCTTTCACTTTTTTAACCGCGTGACGGGAACGCGTAATGCTGTAGACTGGAGTTCCATGACGCGGTTCATCTTTATTACCGGCGGCGTGGTTTCCTCTCTCGGCAAAGGTCTCTCGGCGGCGGCGCTCGGAGCGCTGCTGCAGGCGCGGGGGTTCAAGGTCAGGCTCAGGAAGCTGGATCCCTACCTCAACGTCGATCCCGGCACGATGAGTCCCTACCAGCATGGGGAGGTCTACGTCACCGATGACGGCGCCGAAACCGATCTCGATCTCGGCCATTACGAGCGCTATGTCGGCGTCGCCGCGCGGCGCAGCGATTCGGTTACGACCGGGCGGATCTATTCGACGGTGATCGGCCGCGAACGGCGCGGCGAATACCTCGGCGCAACCGTCCAGGTCATCCCCCACGTCACCGACGCGATCAAGGAATTCATTCTGGCCGATCTCGACAACGAGGATTTTGTTCTCTGCGAAATCGGCGGCACGGTCGGCGATATCGAGAGCCTCCCGTTTCTCGAAGCGATTCGTCAGCTCGGCAACGAGCTCGGGCGCGAGCGCGTCCTCTTCGTGCATCTGACCCTGGTGCCGTGGATCGCTTCGGCGGGCGAGCTCAAGACCAAGCCGACCCAGCATTCAGCGAAAGAGCTGCTCGGCCTCGGTATTCAGCCGGACATCTTATTATGCCGCTGCGAGCGTCCGATACCGCCTGCGGCGCGCAAGAAGATCGCGCAGTTCTGCAATTTGCGGGAAGGCCGCGTGATCCCGGCGCTCGATGTCGACACGATCTATGCCGTGCCCAGCTCCTACCACGCCGAAGGATTCGACCGGGAGGTCTGCGACCACTTCGGGCTGAACGCTCCGGAGCCCGATCTCGATCGCTGGAGCGAGATCGTCAGCCGCATTCATAGACCCGAGGGGCGAGTAACGATCGCCATTGTCGGCAAGTACACTCATCTGCCGGACAGCTATAAATCATTGGCCGAGGCGATGACCCACGGAGGCATCGCCAATAATGTCGGGATCGACCTCGACTGGATCGATTCGGAAGTGTTCGAGGCGGAAGCGCAGGCGCTTCGTCAGCTCGACGGGGTGCATGGCATTCTGGTGCCGGGCGGGTTTGGCGAGCGGGGCTCGGAAGGCAAGATCGAAGCTGCGCGCTTTGCCCGCGAGCGAGGGATTCCCTATTTCGGGATCTGCTTCGGGATGCAGATGGCGGTGGTCGAAGCGGCACGGCATCTGGCCGGCCTCTGCGGGGCTGGCTCTACCGAATTTGGCCCCTGCGAACACCCGGTTGTCGGCCTCATGACTGAATGGATGCGCGGCAATACGTTGGAACGACGCAATTCACAGGACGATCTCGGTGGGACCATGCGCCTGGGGGCCTATGAGGCGGTGCTCGCGCCCGAAAGCCGGGCGGCGGAAATCTATCACAACACCCGAGTCAGCGAACGGCATCGTCACCGCTACGAGATCAATATCGGCTATAGACAAACCTTGGAGGCAACCGGCCTGCGGTTCTCCGGCATGTCCCCCGACGGGTTGCTGCCCGAGATCGTCGAACTGGCCGATCATCCGTGGTTTATCGGCGTGCAGTTCCACCCCGAGCTCAAATCGAAACCCTTCGAGCCCCACCCGCTCTTCACCTCCTTTGTCCGCGCCGCCGTCGACCAATCGCGGCTGGTCTGAGGCTTGGCGTTGACGAAGACAGCGGCGTCGGGATTGCTTCGTCGCCTGCGGCTCCTCGCAATGACGATCGACTGTCATTGCGAGCGCAGCGGCGCAATCCCGTGCCTCAAGCGATGACGGCTAAAACGCCATGACCCCTCGTCACGTGGCGATCGGCGACATCACCATCGGGAACGACCTGCCGATGGTCTTCATCGTCGGCCCCAATGTTCTGGAATCGCGCGCGCATGCGCTTGAGATCAGCGCGGCTCTTGCCGAACTCGCCAGAAAGCTCGGTATCGCGCTGATCTACAAGACCTCGTTCGACAAGGCGAACCGGTCGTCGATCACTGGCGCGCGCGGGATCGGCCTGGAGGCCGGGCTGCCGATCCTGGCCGAGGTGCGCGAAGCCAGCGGCCTGCCGCTGTTGACTGACATCCACGCGCCCGAACAATGCGCGCCGGTCGCTGAGGCGGTCGACATCCTCCAGATTCCGGCCTTCCTGTGCCGGCAGACGGATTTGCTCTTGGCGGCCGGCAGGACCGGTAAGGCGGTCAATATCAAGAAAGGCCAGTTCGTCGCGCCGCACGATATGTGGAACGCGGCGGGCAAGGTGGCCTCGACCGGCAACGAGCGCATCCTGCTGTGCGAGCGCGGCACGAGCTTTGGATACAACGCATTGATCGTCGACATGCGCGCCTTGCCGATCATGGCGCGCACCGGGTATCCGGTGGTGATGGACGCCACCCACGCGGTGGCGCAGCCGGGCAGCCTGGGCGACCGCTCCGGCGGCGAGCGCGAATTCGGCCCGGTGGTGGCGCGCGCGGCGGCAGCGGTCGGCGTCGCCGCGATGTTCATCGAGACGCACCAGGATCCCGACAACGCCCCGTGCGAGGGGCAGACGATGCTGCCGCTCAGGGCATTGCCCGAGCTTCTCGAAACCCTGGTCGCTTTCGACCGGCTGGCTAAAGCTCGACCTGCGAATGCAGTGTAGTAGATCCCTCTCGTTGGAGTAATCAATGACCGCGATCGCCGATATTCATGCTCGGGAGATTCTCGACAGTCGCGGCAATCCGACAGTGGAAGTCGATGTGCGCCTCGAAACCGGTATCGTCGGCCGTGCGGCGGTGCCCTCGGGAGCCTCGACGGGCGCGCACGAGGCGATCGAAAAGCGAGACGGCGGCCCTCGGTTTGGGGGGAGGGGAGTGCTCCAGGCGGTGGAGGCGGCAAACGGCGAGATCTTCCACGCGCTCTCGGGCTTTGACGCCGAGGATCAGCTGGGGATCGACAGGGCGCTGGTCGAGCTCGACGGAACCCCCAACAAGAGCCGGCTAGGGGCCAATGCGATCCTGGGGGTTAGCCTCGCTTGCGCGAAGGCGGCGGCGGCCGAAGCCACGATCCCCCTCTATCGATACGTTGGCGGCGTCTTCGCCCGCACTATCCCCGTCCCGATGATGAACATCATCAATGGCGGGGTTCATGCCGACAACCCGATCGACATCCAGGAATTCATGGTGATGCCTGTCGGCGCGAGCTCGGGGACGGAGGCGATTCGCGTCGGCGCCGAGATTTTCCACGCTTTGCGAAAGAAGCTCGCGGATGCCGGGCACAACACGAATGTGGGAGACGAGGGCGGTTTTGCGCCGAACCTCGCCTCGACCGACGCCGCCCTCAGCTTCGTCATGCAGGCGATCGAGGCGGCTGGCTACCGCCCCGGCGAGGACGTCATGCTGGCGCTCGATATCGCAGCTTCCGAGTTCTACCACGACGGCGCCTATCATTTGACCGGCGAAGGCAAGATCCTCGATTCGGCCGGGCTCGTCGCCTACGAGGCCGATTTCGTACGGCGATATCCGATCGCGTCGATCGAGGACGGGATGGCCGAGGACGACTGGGAGGGCTGGGCTCGGTTGACGGGCGAACTCGGCGGTACTGTCCAGCTTGTCGGCGACGATGTGTTCGTGACCAATCCAAGGCGGCTGCGCGACGGGATTGCGCGCGGGATCGCAAACGCGCTGCTGGTCAAGGTCAACCAGATCGGCACGTTGTCGGAGACGCTCGAAGCCGTGGAGATCGCTCAACGGGCCGGGTGGGGCACGGTCTTCTCGCACCGCTCCGGCGAAACCGAGGATACGACAATCGCCGATCTCGCAGTTGCGACCAATTGCGGACAGATCAAGACGGGCAGCCTCGCGCGATCGGACCGGACCGCGAAGTACAACCAGCTGCTGCGCATCGAGGAAGAGCTGGGCGATGCGGCGCGTTATCCGGGAAGGGCTGCGCTCAGGGCGTACAAGCCGCGGTGACGTCACACTGAAGCGAGGGCGCGGTCTTCCACAAGTTTATCCCCGGATCGTCCACCAAATCATTCTTTTCACTTGCTTTGCCCAGTCCTTCGTGATTCTTCTGG
>JBJMQW010000171.1:0-6732 GCA_045802495.1 Allostellaceae bacterium
CGTCGCCGTGCCGCTGACCTTTCGAGCCGGCGGAAGCTCGCGAAAATAGCTTATCGTTGCGTCGTGATATCTCATCGATCCGTGAGCGGACACGATCTCCGCCGATCGTTGCATTGGATCGACTTCCAGATCGAGCCGGACGGCCGCCTCGTCGAGGACACCGTCGTGAATGTTGGCCAATACCCAGCGCCGGCCGTTGCGGCTCAGAGCAGGCGGCCACAGGCTCTCGAGTTTTTTTACCGGGACGTCCGAGAGCGTGAGTCCGAGTTCGCCGGAGATCGGCGCCGATCTCCGATCATTCCCGACGATGAGCGCTGGCGTTACATCGTCGATTTTGCCCTTTACGGTAAAAACCGAACCGCTGCCGAGATCGAGCTCCAGCTTGGCCAGGCGCAGCTGACTGCTTTCCGGCGCGTAAACCGCGTGAAGCGAGCCTTGCTCGAGAGTGAGCTGGCCTTCCGGCAGCAGGTCGCTTTTGATCGAACCTTTTCCGAAACGAAGATCGATGCGAACTCCTTCTGTCGACCCGCTGGCAAGGTCGAGCCGCGTTGCGAGGGAGCCCGAAACCGAGAACTGGGCCATTTCCAAAGCCTGGAGTTCTGGCGCGAGCGAGGCCAGTTTGGCGGGCTCGATTGCACCGATCTGACCGACAAGATCCAATTTTCCATCGGACCGTGAGTAGCGGTATGCGGCATGGAATTCAGGGCGGCGTTCGGCGACAGCCACGGCCATCGATAAATCGCCGGCGAGACCCTCGGACGTGCGCTCGGCCGTCGCGTCGACGCGGTCGGCCTGCCAACGGCGGCCGGTCTGCCTGTCGTCGAGAACAAGGGTCGCGTCGCGGACCGTCATCCGGCGCATCAGCCCAAAGGGCTGATCAGGTCTCGTCGGACCGGCGAGTTGGTCGAGGTCGGAGACGGAAGCCGGCTCCGTATCTACTTCGCCGAGCCCGAGGCGAAATTTTCCATTCTCGTCGCGCACGAAGCGCAAAACGGGTCGCTGAACAACGAGCCTGGTTGGCGCCATCTTGCCGCGCAACAGAGCGGACAGGCTAAAACTTGCTGCGACCACCGGAAAGGTCGCAACAGGTTCGCCATCGTCCCGCGACAAGCGGACGCCTTCGAGCCACAGATTGAGCGCTTGGCTCCCCGGATCGATGCCGAAATGGCCACCCGAAATCGCGATTTTCACTCCACCGAGGGACCGGTTTAAAGCCTGCTGCACAACGGGCGTAAGCTGATCGAGATCGATGGGGCCCTGCGTCAACCGCCACAGCCCTGCAGCAGCAACGAGGATCAGTATTGCTGTGACAGCACCAAACCATGCAACAAGGCGATGTGCTCCCCGCCATATACGGACAGCGGGAGAGCGGTATGCAGGCGGAGCGAGGTGGCGGGTCGCCGCTTTGGATACCCGAAGCCTCGCGCTGGGCGCCCGATCCTGCCTGCTGGAGAGCACCGCGCCTTGACCCGAAGCCTCCGGCCGGCCAGTGTCGACGCGCCGGTTGGGATCAGTTGATGAAGCTTCTGTCTCGCCTCTCCCCCGATGGTAGCGATCTGCCGCGACCGGCCGATGACCGGCGGCTCTACCTCGGTTTCGAAGCATGGAACGAGGCACTAGCCCTGGCACAGGGTCAGCCTGCCGTAAATTCTGCGCGCAAATGGAGTGCGACGCCTGCAGGCAAACGTCTGCTTGCGGCGATCTTCGGCAATAGCCCGTTTCTGAGCGGCGTTGCGGTCAAGGAGTGGGCCTTCCTGACGCGTCTCCTCGATGACGGGCCTGATCCGCTCTTCTCCGAGATCGGCCAGGCCGTCGAAATCGCCGAAGATGTTGGCGAGGATACGACGGCGCTGATGCGTCGGCTGCGCATAGCGAAGCGGCGCGTCGCGCTGCTGGCAGCTGTAGCCGAACTCACCGGGGCTTGGTCTCTCGAACAGCAAACGATTGCTTTGAGCCGGTTCGCCGAGACCGCCTTGGGGGCTGGGCTGCGCCATTTGCTGCGCGAGGCGGCTCGCAAGAAGCAAATCACGCTTCCCGATCCGGATGCGCCTGAGATGGAGTGCGGGCTGTTCGTACTCGGCATGGGAAAGCTTGGCGGGTACGAGCTCAATTATTCGAGCGATATCGATCTGATCCTTTTTTATGACGCGGCCAGAGTGCGGGTAAATGCGCGTGACCAGATTCAGTCCCTCTTTGTCCGTCTGACGCGCGATCTCGTGCGCGTTCTAGAGGAACATACCGGCGACGGCTATGTGTTTCGTACCGATCTTAGGCTACGACCGGACCCGGCATCCACGCCGCTGGCTATGTCGGTCGCGGCAGCGCTCACCTATTACGAGAGTGTCGGGCAGAATTGGGAACGCGCTGCACTGATCAAGGCTCGCATCGTGGCGGGCGACCGCGTTGCCGGGCAACACTTTCTGCGCGAGTTGCGGCCGTTTATCTGGCGAAAGAACCTCGACTTTGCGGCGATCCAAGACATCCATTCGATAAAGCGCCAGATCAATGCTCATAAAGGCAGCGGCCGAATCGCCGTCGAGGGCCACAACATAAAGACCGGTCGCGGCGGGATCCGGGAAATCGAATTTTTTGCGCAGACGCAGCAGCTGATCTGGGGCGGCCGGTTGCACGAACTCCAGGTCGGGCCGACCTGCGAGGCGTTGCAGCGTCTCGCCGCTGCCGGCCGGATCGATCCGGCGATAGCCCCGGCTCTGATCGGCGATTACCGCTTCCTGCGGCGGCTCGAGCACCGTTTGCAGATGGTCGACGATGCGCAAACTCATGCGCTGCCCTCGAACCGCGAGGGCCTTGAGCGGATCGCGGTGTTCCTCGGCTATCCGCGCGCAGAGCCATTCATTGCCGATCTGTCCGCGCATCTTACCTCCGTCGAGAGGCATTACGCGGAGCTTTTCGAGCAAGCCCCGACACTCGCCGGCCCTGGCAACCTCGTCTTCACCGGCGCAGAGGACGATCCCGAAACCTTAGGGACCCTCGCACAGCTGGGTTTTGCCGAGCCGGCCGTCGTGTCCGCAATGGTGCGGCGCTGGCACCATGGCAGAGTACCCGCGACCCGCAGCCAGCGAGCCCGTGAGATCCTCACCGAACTCATTCCCGAGCTGCTCCGGACATTTGGTGCGACGCGGGATCCCGATATGGCCCTCGGACGATTTGACCAGTTCCTGTCGCACCTTGCGGCGGGGGTGGCGCTTTTTTCGTTGTTGCACGCCAATCCCGGTCTTCTTGCCCTCCTCGCAGAGGTGATGGCGGGGGCCCCGCGATTGGCCGAGCGTTTGGCGCAACGCCCGGCGTTGCTCGATTCGGTGCTGACCGAGGGCTTCTTCGCGCCGCTGCCGGAGCGCACCGCTCTCGCCTCCGATCTCGGCCAGATGCTCGGGCGTGCGCAGAATTTCGAGGATATTCTCGACGTGGTGCGCCGCTGGGCGAGCGAGCGCAAGTTTCAGGTTGGGGTCCAGCTCCTGCGCTGCGCGATCGACGGTGTCGAGGCAGGTGCAATGCTCGCGGACGTCGCCGAGACGGCCCTCTCGTCGCTGCTGCCGGCGGTCGAGGCCGATTTTGCGCGGCGCCATGGACATATCCCTGACGGTGCCTATGCGGTGATCGGGATGGGACGCCTCGGAAGCCGGGAAATGACCCTTGCCTCCGATTTGGATCTGATCCTGATCTACGAAGCACCGCCCGAGGTGGAAGCTTCCGATGGTCCACACCCGCTTTCGATCCCGAGCTATTACGCGCGTTTCAGCCAGAGGCTGATCGGAGCAATTACGGCGCCTACCGCCGAAGGCAATCTATATTCCGTTGATATGAGGCTGCGGCCGTCGGGCGCGGCGGGTCCAATCGCCTCATCTTTGGCCGGGTTCGTCCAGTACCAATCCGAAGCCGCCTGGACCTGGGAGCACATGGCGCTGACCCGGGCGCGGCCGGTCGCAGGCGACACCACACTGTGCCGGCGAATTTCGGACGGGCTGGAAACTGTGCTGCGGCGACCGCGCGATCCCGCCAAACTCGCCGTCGACGTAGCCGATATGCGCCGTCGCGTGGCCGAGCAGACCCCGCGCCCGGCTCCGTGGGACCTCAAGAATCGGCGGGGGGGTTTGATCGACCTCGAATTCATTGTGCAGTACCTGCAGCTCCAGCACGCAGCCGCAATGCCGAACGTCCTGCACCGAGACACGGCGGAAGCCTTGCGCGAGCTCGACGCGGTGGGGGCGCTGCCAAAGCGGGCGGAGCGTGAATTGGGCGGCGCGGCTAAATTGCTACGCAATGTGCAGGCGGTCTTGACGTTGCTGATCGACGGCTCGCCGACCGTTGCTCACCTTACGGAGGCCGACGCCGCCACCCTCGCGCGGTGCGCAGGTGCGGTTGACTTTGGCCGGCTTGGCGCAGATATCACCGACGCCACCGCGCGCGTTCGCAGCTGGTACGATCGCTTGGTCGAGCAGCCTGCGCGGCACGCGCCTGAAATGACGGGAGACAGCAGGAAATGAGTGTCGAGGTCGGCAACAAGGCGCCCGATTTCACGCTGCCGACGGACGGCAACGGCAGTATTAGATTGTCCCAGCTCAAGGGAAAAAAGGTGGTGCTCTATTTCTACCCGAAAGACGACACCTCCGGCTGCACCGCCGAGGCATGCGGCTTCCGGGACTCGTTTCCGGACTACGGCAGTGTTGGTGCGGTCGTGATCGGCATTTCGAAAGATTCCGTAGCATCCCACGACAAGTTTAAGAAAAAGCACAACCTGCCTTTCATTCTTGCCTCGGATGCGGGCTCTGATGTCTGCGAGAAATACGGCACCTGGGTCGAGAAGAGCATGTACGGACGCAAGTATATGGGCATTGAGCGGTGCACCTACCTGCTCGATGAGCAAGGAATGGTGCGCGGCGTCTGGCACAAGGTGAAGGTGCCGGGCCACGTCAACCAGGTATTGCAGGCGGCCCGCGCTCTTTGAGCGACAAGCTCCTCACCCGAAACCGGGGGTTCCGGCCGGCACGGCGCTGTAGCGCGAGCGGGTCGATGCACCCGAGCCAATTTGACTTCATGCCGGTACCGACTATATTCCCCAGCTTGCATAGTTGGATTTAGCGCGTATGAGCAGTAAGCGTCAGGAACCGAAGTACAAGATCAACCGGCGTCTTCAAGTGAATTTGTGGGGGCGGCCGAAGAGTCCGCTGAACCGGCGAGAATACGGTCCGGGACAGCACGGCCAGCGGCGCAAGAAGCCCTCGGACTTCGGAACGCAGCTCGCCTCCAAGCAGAAGCTGAAGGGCTATTACGCCAATATAGGTGAACGGCAATTCCGCCGGCTGTACGCGGAGGCCGTCCGGCGCCGGGGCGACACCGGCGACAACTTGATCGAGCTGCTTGAGCGCCGATTAGACGCCGTGGTCTATCGGATGAAATTGGTGCCAACCCCGTTCGCCGCGCGCCAGCTGGTCAATCACCGCCATGTCCTGGTTAATGGGCGACGCATCAACATTCCTTCCTACGCGGTGCGCGACGGCGACGCGATCGAGCTGACCGCGAAGGCAAAGGATATGGCGCTGGTGCTCGAGGCATCCCGGTCCGGCGAGCGCGACGTCCCCGATTATCTCGAGATTGATCATGATCGCATGCGGGGCCGCTTCATTCGTGCGCCCAAACCGACGGATGTCCCGTACCCCGTCTCTATGGAGCCCAACCTAGTCATCGAGTTCTACTCGCGCTAAGACACCCCGCCATCTAGAGGCCTGCCATCTAGAGGATCGTCGAGAAGCCGCGCTCGCCGCGGCTTTTTTCGTTGCGCCAGCATCCTCCCGATCGACATTGATAGTGGGCGCCCGCGCGCGGCAGGCGCGACCTCAATAGGCGATTGCGATGTTGGCCCTGCACCTCTCGATCGTCCTCCTGCTGATCCTCCTCAACGCAGTTTTTGCGACGGCGGAGATCGCGCTGATCACGGCGCGAAAGGCCCGCCTGGTGGGCGCCGCGGAGGCTCACGATCCCGGTGCCCAGGCCGCGCTCGAGTTGAAGGCGAACCCTTCTCGGCTGCTCTCGACCGTGCAGATCGGAGTGACGCTGATAGCAGTGCTCTTGGGCACCTTCGGTGAAGCGACGCTAGGCGACCGGCTCGAACGCTGGCTCGCAACTTTTCGAGCCCCTGTTGCGGATTACGCGCACATCGTCAGCATGGCGATCGTGGTCATCGGGATTTCCTATTTCTCCTTGATCCTCGGCGAGCTCGTGCCAAAGCGGGTTGCGCTGCTTTATCCGGAGCGGATCGCCCAAACGCTGGCCAGATTGATGCGAGCGATCGCTCGAGTGGGGGCCCCGATCGAGTGGTTCTTGAGCGCTTCCACGAATTTGGTCCTCCGCTTGCTCCGCTTGCAGGGCCAAGGGACTGCCCCGGTTACCGACGAGGAGATCAGCTTCATGCTGCGCGAAGGAGCGGCGACTGGGCACATCCCTCACGCCGAGACCGCCATCGTTGAAATGGCGCTGCGGCTCGGAGATCGCCGGGCTAGCGCGGTGATGACCCCGCGCATACAAATCGAATGGCTCGATTTGGACGACCCCGAAGAGGAAAACCGGCGTAAGATCCGCGAAAGTGCCTATTCGCGCTTTCCGGTCGTTCAAGGCGGTTCGCAACAAGTGGTCGGGATCGTTCAATCCAAGGAAATGCTCTCTTCATGCCTCGCGGGAAAACCCTTCGACTTGCGGACGGCGACGCGCCCACCA
>JBJMQW010000172.1:0-11952 GCA_045802495.1 Allostellaceae bacterium
ATTTTCCACACCTTTTCATCCTATGCGCGGGGCGGCGACATCTTGCTTGGCACTTACAACTACCTCGACCTGACGCCGAAGGGCCGAAATGAGACTGGTCCCAACTACAATTTGACCGATTGGGTGCGGCACCACGACAGATACGGCGCCGACGGCTTTGTGGATCCGACGGGCCGCTACCAGTCCCACCAGGACCCCTAGACCCTCACTCCCCTTGCCCGCCAGCGGGGGATGAAAGAGGGGCCTCGATTTCGCGTCATTCCGGGGCGCGGCTGCGCGCGAGCCCGGAAGCTATGCGCACCGGCCTGGGAGAAGTGATCTTCAGCCGGTGTTCCTGGTTTCCGGGCCCGGCCCTCACGGGCCGTCCCGGAATGACGATCTTGTCTTTTGTTACTCCGCCGCCGCCCGCATCCATTCCGCGGGGATCGGCTGGGCCCGCTGGTCCGCCACGAGCTTTCTTCGGCGCGCCTGTTCTTCGGCGCTGATCGATGCCGGATCCTCGCGGAACTCCGGCCCCATAGCCATCGCCTTCTTGACGGCTGGCCGCTCGGCCATTTCTTCGAGCCAGCGCTTGACGTTCGGGAACTCGTCGATATCGATCTTCCGGGTCGCCCAGCTCGACGCCCAGGGGTAGCAGATCATGTCGGCGATCGTGTACTGGCCGGCGGCCAGATAGCGCTTGTTGAACAGACCGAGATTCATCACGCCGAAGATGCGATGGGCCTCGTTGTCGAAGCGGCGGAGAGCATAGGTCAGATCGCCATTGTTGCCGGCGTCGGCGGCACGCCGGAAATGCCCTTGCTCGCCGAGCTTGGGGCCTTGATTGGCGAGCTGCCAGCCGACCCACTGGGCGACATCGTATTTGCCGCGCGGATCCTGCGGCCAGAACCGTCCGGTCTTCTCGGCGAGGTACATCATGATCGGGCCGGACTCGAAGATCGAGAGCGGGGCGCCGCCGCCCATCGGCTCGGAGTCAACAATCGCCGGCATCCGGCCATTGGGAGAGATTTTGAGAAACTCCGGTGTCAGCTGGTCGCCACGGCCGATGTTGATCGGCTTGATCGTATAGGGGAGCCCGAGTTCCTCGAGCAGGATGATCGTCTTCTTGCCGTTTCCGGTCGGCCAGAAATACAGATCGATCATCGGGTTTTCCTCCTGTTCCATGGTGGCAAGAGTGTGAATTGTGGCTATCGCCCAACCCAATTGTCCACCATGTTTCTCGCGGCTGCCGCCGGGATCGGTCTGGCTCGTGGCATTGACGGCGAGCTCGCTTAAAAAAGCGCGACGAAATTGCGCCGCGCCCCTTTGCAGGGTCCGAAGCCTGCTGGTTAGGGCGAGTTGACCCAGCCTGACCCTGGCGTTCTTGCGCCAGCGCCGTCGCATCCCGGATCAACTGCGCAATCCAGGCGGGAATTCGTTTCCGGCCCCGCAGGCTGAACAGGTCGTGTTGTCGACGGGTACGCGTTGGTTCGGTCTCATTCCCGACGCGATCACGAAGCCGCAATTGCCGCAAACATAATCGGTGTCGCCGGTACCGCGAAGCAGTGGTCCGGCGGATTGCGACGGCTGGTGGTCACTGGTGTCCGTCGGGGCATGCGTGAGCTTTAGGACAATGGTTGGCATTTCAGTCTTTCACTAGTGGGTCAGGCGCACGGGTATGCGCCTCTCATAGAGAACGGCCGACGCCACAGGCCGGGCACCGGATGAAACTTCGACACGGAGCGGAAAGCAGGTCCGCTACTCGACACGAACGGCGAAACAGCAGACTGGACCACTAGTCGACGGTAAATACGTGGGAGGAAGCCCAACGAATACAAGAAAACGTCGTGGCGCTACGCAGCAGCCAGCCCCTGTCGGGCCGAGAATTTGAGCATCGCCGCCCCCTTTTCCGCGATCATGATCGTCGGGGCGTTGGTGTTGGTAGAGCTGACCGCGGGCATGACCGAAGCGTCGATGACACGAAGGGCCTCGAGCCCATGCACGCGCAGCTCGCTGTCGACGACGCTCATCGCGTGGTTGCCCATCATGCAGCTGCAGCTCGCGTGATAGACGGTCGAGCCGTTCTGGCGCGCGTAATCCAACAGCTCGTCGTCGCTCTGCACAGACGGTCCGGGCGTCGTCTCGGCGACGACGTATTTGGCCAATGACGGTGCGGCAAACAGTCGGCGCAGGAATTTGAGCCCGCCGATCATGGCGCGGCGGTCGGTATCCTCAGCGAGATAGCGCGGGTTGATCGCCGGCTGCTCGCGCGGATCCGGCGTTCGGGCCAGCACATAGCCGCGCGACAAGGGCCGCATCTGCCATGCGCCGCCGGTGATGCCGGGCTTGTCGTCGAGCTTGCGGACGAGGCCCGGCTTGTAACTCGCCGGCGCGAAGACGCATTGCACGTCGGGGGTCGCCGATTCCTCGAGCACCTTGACAGAGGCGGCACAGAGCGACGCGCTATAGGTCAGCATGCCGGTGCCCGTCGCGACATAGCGCCTGAGCTCATTGGCAAAGGCGAGACCTCGGCCGCGCTCGTTCAATGTCTCGATGCCGCTCACCTCGCAGGACATGCGGGCGATGTAATGGTCCTGGAAATTCTTGCCCACGCCGGGCAGCGCGTGACGTACCGGAATGTCGGCTTTAGCAAGGACTTCCGGGTCCCCGATGCCGGACAATTGCAGCAGATGCGGCGAGCCAACTGCGCCGGCAGCCAGGATCACCTCGCGTGCAGCATCGGCCTTTTCCGTCGCGCCATTGCGCGAGAATTCCACGCCGACCGCTCGGTTATCTTCGAACAATACCCGGTGCACGAAGGCGCCAGTGACCACTTGCAGATTGGGCCGCTTCGATGCCGGCTTGAGGTAGCTGCGTGCCGCGCTCGCCCGCCGCCGGCCGCCGCGCGTCTGTTGGCACCAGCCGATGCTGTCGCCCGCACCAGGCGGCAGATTGTTGACATCGGAGCGATATTCGAGGCCGAGCTCTTGGGCGGCCGCGATGATCGCCTGGCATGCTGCCGGCTTCTCGCTCATCGGTGACGTGGTCAGGAACCCGCCCGAGCCGTGCAGCTCGCTCGCCTCGCCCTGCCAGTTCTCGGCCTTCTTGAAATAGGGCAGCACATCCTCCCAGCCCCAGCCGCGATTGCCGAGCTGCGCCCAATAATCAAAATCCTCGGGCTGGCCGCGGATATAGATCAGCCCGTTGATCGAGCTGGAGCCGCCCAATACCCGGCCGCGCGGATAGGGGATGGCGCGCCCATTGGTGCCGGGATCGGCCTCGGCTTTGAAGCCCCAGGTCAGGGTCGGATGGTCGAGCAATTTCATAAACCCGGCCGGGATATGGATCAGCGGGTTCCAGTCGCGCCCCCCGGCTTCGATCAGTATCACCCGGGTCGCGGGGTCCTCGGTCAGCCGGTTGGCGAGCACGCAACCGGCCGAGCCGGCGCCGACGATGACGTAATCTGCTTGCATGGTACCCCCCTCTAGCGTCGCCCCCGCGAAAGCGGGGTCCAGGGCCAGCCGCAGATCGCTCGCCCTGGGTTCCCACTTGCCCGGGAACGACGATTGAAAATTACGCCGCCAATTTCCGCCGCGCCTCCTCCAGAATCATCGCGGCGCCCTTCTCGGCGATCATGATTGTCGGCGCATTGGTGTTGGTCGAAGTGACGGTCGGCATCACCGAGGCGTCGATGACGCGCAGGCCGTCGACCCCGCGGACGCACAGCCGATCGTCGACGACCGCCATCGCATCATGCCCCATCTTGCAGGTGCAGGTCGCGTGGAACACGGTCGAGCCGGTCTGGCGTGCGTAATCAATGTCCCGACGCTCTCAAAAAAGCTCACCTGGGTTCACTCCAAGACTCATGTACCCGCGCGGCTCCAGACAACCCGGAAGCCTACAATCGGGCTAGCGACAAGACCAGAAGCCGTCCTCAATTTTGGTGATATTGGCGCGGACAGAGACGCTCCAGGAATTGTTTCGCTGTAATCGACACACAAGCCAGTGCTCTCTATCAATTTAATCTGGTCTTCGACAGAGTAAACCCAAGATGGAAGATAGAGAGAACGCCCATCACGAAGCTCAAAATACGCGAATCTATCGCGCTCTTTTGGAGATAATTGACGAAAATCCTTCGTCCATTCATAAGATGGAGTTGTGAATATGCATGTACCGGCAGGTGCAAGACAACGAGCAACTTCTCCCCAAAACGCAATCGTGTTGTACGGATCTCCTAGAGAGGCAACTATGAGCGTACAACTTCCGTGCCTTAAAGGAATAGCTGTTGCATCCGCTACGATTAGCCTGGCACCTCGCGATACATACTCAGCGGAGTATGCAAGCATTGGGCGGGAGCTGTCGAGTAATATGCAATTATGCAGCTTTAGATCCCGACTGGAAAGGAGTTTGCAAAGGATCGAGCGGCCAGCCCCGATGTCTACACAAATTCCCGACAGCTGATGGGGAAGCAGTCGCCCCACGAAGCCTTGGCTCGCTTCTGTGAAGTTTCTGCACGTAGGGTGTCGACGATGATCATAATATTCTGATGCGATGTCATCATAGCTAGAAGAAATGGAACTCAAGTGACCTCCGGAACCAAACGCCCACACTATTTTATGGTGTCTGCTGAAGATCAATCCTGAGACTCACGTCGGCCAACTCGTCTAGGAGCCGCTGGACACGTGGCGAAAGCATCTCATTTGCCTTCTTGCGTATTGAGTTGTCTAACTGATCCTCAGTCATATTCACATTGCCGCCAGAAGCGGGAACAACCCAGGCGTCCCGCTTCTCGGAATCCATATAAAGCACCCCGATTTTGTCGCCTTTGTGCTCGAGCAGGAAGCAGATATAGGACGGTTTGCGTAACGATCGTTCTGCCTCATGCTTCGTCATTCCCCAATCACGGGTAATTCGAGCAATCTTTTGCTCGCGTGTCAGTTCGCCAGAATCCGATAGGAGATTGCCGACTACCTGAGATTCTTCCGAACGCCAAACCTTTCCGATTATTCCGTACCGATCTGAATAGCTTCGGAACGCTCCACCTCCGCCCGGATAGTAATTAAGAAGTTGATAGAGATATCCTTCCTGTACCGGATCTGGAATGTGGATGGTGCAGCGATAAGCAGCGCCAACCTGCTTGCGCCCAAATGCTCCAGATCCGGGATCCTCATTCAAAGCAACGTCTTCGACGAACTGTGCCACAACACGGTCAAGCTGGTGGCGTGAGACCAGACGCGCTACTTCGATATTGACACGCGTCTTGTATTCGCTCATGGCCCCCGAGATGTCGCTGGCCGCAGCCTGCAGTTTTCGTTTTGTTTGCTCGTTCAGTTCTATTTCTGCGCCAAAGAATCTAACTCTTCGAAATAACCCGAACAGATCCAACAGATTTCCAAATGCCGATCGCGACCCAAAGAAAATCGCTGCGATCAGAATGAAGGTAGCTGGCCATGGAAATAAGGTTTCGAAGAAAACCCGCATCCAATGGAGCGCCGTTAGAAAGATGAGATACACGCTGATCGTTGGAGGCGGAGGAATCCTTGGGGCAAGCGGCAGCACCCAAAATAGCGCGACGATTACCAATGCGGTTACGATGGGGCCTGTAACGAACAGCAGGGATCTACGGGCCCAACCGGATCGCGCGCGCCGAACTCCGCCGGAGATAAACGACACCATGAGTTCGTCAGTAGGGACGCGCCGCCGTTCCGCGACCCGTTGCACTAACCTGTCCAGATCGGTCGGAATTCGCAACCGGCGTGTCGGCACTTTAGCTCCCAAGTTGCTGCGCGGTTCGCGAGAAGGGTATCTACCACACAGATCCTCCTACAGCCTAGAGATTGCGACCGACGCGAAGCGTTCGATCGGCGTGGCCGAAAACGGGGGAAAGACTGTCCGCCGGCTCCTCTTAAGGCCACGTGTAGTAGAAACACCACCGTTGCTAGTTAAAGGCGCCCCAATGTAGCCAGTTTGCAACTCCTCGACCTGTCACTCTCCTGAGTTTCTTATCAGTAAGCCGCGGCCCTCACAAGAATCCGCCGTCATTCACGCTAAACCACATCTCTGCTATGCTCCGTTTTCCTATCGGTCAAGCTGCCAATTTCTGCCGCGCTTCCTCGAGGATCATCGCGGCGCCGTTCTCGGCGATCATGATCGTCGGCGCATTGGTGTTGGTCGAAGTGACGGTCGGCATCACCGAGGCGTCGATGACGCGCAGGCCGTCGACCCCGTGCACCCGCAGCCGGTCGTCGACGACCGCCATCGGATCCCGCCCCATCTTGCAGGTGCAGGTCGCGTGGAAGACGGTGGAGCCCGTGTGGCGCGCGTAATCGAGCAGTTCGTCGTCGCCGACAATGCCGGCGCCCGGCAGGATCTCGCCGACGAAATAGGGTGCGAGCGCCGGGGCATGAAACAGCCGGCGTGCCGCGCGCAACCCGCCTATCGCGGCGCGCCGGTCGGTTTCATGGCTGAGGTAGCGCGGATTGATTGCCGGGGCCATATGCGGATCGGCCGATTTCGCCTCGACATAGCCGCGCGACAGGGGCCGCATCTGCCACATCCCCCCGGTCATGCCCGGGCGATCGTCGAGCCGGCGGATCGGGCCCGGCGCAAAGCTCGCATTGGCGAACAGGATCTGCACGTCGGGCGTCGCGGACTCCTCCAGAACCTTCACCGACGCGCAGACCAGCGAGGCGGCATAGGTCAGCAATCCGCTGCCGGCGAAAACGTAGCGCATCAGTTCGCCGACAAACGGCACGCCGCGCGATTTCTCGTTGGCGGTAGCGATGCCGGTAACCTCGGCGGTGACGCGGGCGAGGAAATGGTCCTGCAGGTTCTTGCCGACCCCGGGGAGAGCATGGTTCACGGCCACGCCGATCTTTCCGAGATGCTCGGGGTCGCCGATCCGATCCCCGACAATTGCAGTAGATGCGGCGACCCGATGGCGCCTCCCGAGAGGATGATCTCGCGGACCGCATCGACGCGCTCGACCGGCCCGCCGCGCGAGAATTCGACTGCAACCGCGCGCTTGCCGTCGAGCACGACCCGGTGGACCAGCGCGCCGGTCACGACCGACAGGTTGTGGCGCTTCAGGACCGGGCGCAGATAGGTGCGCGCGGCACTCTGGCGCCGACGGCCGCGGCGGGTTTGCTGCACCCAGCCAATGTTTTCACCGGCCCCGGGGGGCAGGTGATTGACGTCTTCGCGGTATTCGAGGCCGATCTCGGTGCCGGCCTCGATAATCTTGCGGCACAGCGCCGGCTTGTCGGAAGACCGCGAGGTCAACAGCGGCCCGCCTGCGCCGTGAAATTCGTCGGCGCCGTCTTCCCAATCCTCGGCTTTTTTGAAATACGGCAGCACCCCGTCCCACGACCAGCCGCGATTGCCGAGCTGGCCCCAATGGTCGAAATCCTCGGGTTGGCCGCGAACATAGATCATCCCGTTGATCGAGCTGGAGCCGCCAAGGACCCGGCCGCGCGGGTAAAGGATGGCGCGGCCGTTGACGCCAGGGTCGGGCTCGGCCTTGAAGCCCCAGGTCAGCTTCGGGTGATCCAGCAGCTTGATGTAGCCGGCCGGGATGTGGATCAGCGGGTTCCGGTCGCGCCCCCCGGCTTCGAGCAATACGACCCGCGTGCCCGGATCCTCGCTCAGCCGGTTCGCCAGCACGCACCCCGCCGAGCCCGCGCCGACGATCACATAATCCGCCCGCATGGCGCCTTTCTCCCGCATGGATCCCGAGGGCAAGAGGTTATTCAGGCGAGCCGGGAAAAAGCAACCCGATGCCGCTTGCGGCCTAGTCGCAGCCGGGCGCGTGATTGTCGCGAGCGCCTTTGATTGCGGGATGCGTGGGGGCGCCGGCGAGTGCGTTTGCTTTTGTCCGCGTCAGTGCTCCGAGGCCGATCCGAACCAGAAATCCAGTTCTCGCAGTCGCCGTTTGTCGTAGGGTTGGTTCGGGTCCTTGATCTGCCACTGATCATCGTCGGCGAGGCCTTGCCACTTCGGCCTGTCGTGATCCGCATGCACCGAGGCGCGCCAGCGATACTGGCTGTAAATCTCCATGATGTTGCCGGCGTATTGGCTCGCCAGATCGCGATTGCCCTCAATCAGGATTAAGTTCTCATCGTTCACGCCGCTCGCCTTCGGACCCATATTGTGCGAACCGGTCATCACCACCGGCTTGGCCCCATAAGGGTCGACGACGACCACTTTGCTGTGAACCATGGCGTGGGCGCGCGGGAGCTTGAGCAGCTCCGGCTCCCAGAATTTTAGGCGTTCGGATATAGAAGCGGGCAGGACGACGTCCGCGTTCGCGTCGATCCGCTCGCCGCGATTGAACAATTGCACCGGGTTCTTTTCGGTCCCGGGATCCTGATTGACCACCCCCTGTATGTAGAGGTCGGGCTTGAATTTCGGGCTCGACGGCGATGCCAGCTCGATGATGTCGTTCAACAGCGTGCCGCGCGGACCCGGATTGAACATCAGGAACAGGATGCCCTCCTGCGCACCGGCGATGAGCTCACCAGCCTGTTCCAGGTCGAGCTGCTCGTGCATTGGCGTGAACCACAGGGTCGTGCGCTTGTTGCCGGGCGGGTGGTGTGGCGCCGCATCCGCTTCGTAGAGCTTGGGCGGGGTTTTGTCGCCCGCCGCCGCCAAAGCCTTCCACTGATCCAAATAGAACTCGGCGAGAGACGCATCACGCACCAGGAGGGCGTTGTTCGCCTGCGTGCAAAGGCCGGTCTTGGTCCAATTGGTGCTGCCGGTCCAAACGGCTTGCGGCGCCTTGTCGGCATCGCAGATCACAAGGAATTTGTTGTGCGCGAGTGCGCGAGGCGCCGTCATGCGGTCCTTCACGTCACATTTGTCGAGCGCCGACCGTGCCTTGGCGTTCTCGTCTTCTCCCTTCCGCTTGACGCTGCCATTGCCGAGCACGATGTGCGCCCGCTTGCGGAAGGCTTGCAGCAGCGGGATCAGCTCGGGATCGTCGAGTTCGAACAAGGCGGCATAACATGGCCCTTCGCGGCATTTGCATCGGTGAGCAGCGAGACCAGCTTGTCGCGAACCGGTCCGGCGAGGAAATTTCGAATTCTGTCGCCCGGCGTGGCGATCACCCTGCTCAGCTTTGTCGACGGGGAATGCTCGGGCAGCAGGCGTGCCAGCCATTGGCTCGCCACAATACCTCGGTTGAAGAAGCACGCGGCATGCCCCTCGGTCTCGACACCGATCCCAAGAGTGGGGCTCCAGGCGGAGGCTTGGTCCCCGGCCTCTTTCAGGTCGTCCGCCGGGCCGATCATCGGTATCACGCGGTAGGCGACCTCGTCGCCTGGATTCACCATAAAATCCGACCAGAGGTATTTTTGGATCGGCCACTGGGTCGTGGGCTTGCGGGTACCCGGCGCCACATCGGTTCCATTTGCGAAGCCGACCCAGCTCGCAACGACTTCTTCAACAAAACCGTCGGCATCAGGGCTGCCGGTCGTATTCGGGCTCGCTAGGCTGCCCGGTGCCCGCTTGACCTTTCTCTTCAGCGCAAATCCGCGACATTGCTCGATGAATGGTGCCCGCCACGCTATAAAAGCGCTATCCATGCCCGGATGAATGATGATCTCGACGGCCATCGGCTGCACTCCACGCAACTGCGCTGCTCATAGAATAGCAGGATTTGGCCGATAAGTAGATCGCTAGTAACCGATGCTCCTATCTGCGTTTCACATTCAGTATATATGACAAATTTATTTCATCCAATCTTGCGGCAGCGAGACTCCAACGTCTCAACCTCAAGGAAAGCGGGGTCCGAGACGGCAGCTACAACCCGAGCTCGCTCAATCCCGGGTGATCGGCCGGTCTCGGGCCAAGGGGGTTCCAGTGGAATTTGCGCTCTGCCGACGAAATCGGAATATCGTTGATCGACGCGATGCGGCGGCGCATCAGCCCGCGCTCGTCGAATTCCCAATTTTCGTTGCCATAGGAGCGGAACCAGTTGCCGGAATCGTCACGCCATTCATAAGCGAACCGTACTGCGATCCGATTGCCGGTGAAGGCCCACAGCTCCTTGATCAGACGATACTCCAGCTCCTTGACCCATTTGCGCGACAGGAATTCGATGATGGCGCGGCGGCCGCACGGGAACTCGGCGCGGTTTCGCCATAGGCTGTCCTCGGTATAGCCCAGCGCGACCCGCTCCGGGTCGCGGCTGTTCCAGGCGTCTTCGGCCGCCCGGATCTTCAAGACCGCCGTGTGATCGCTGAATGGCGGCAGCGGTGGGCGCGTTTCGGCTGAGCCGGTCATGATTTTCTCCAGTGTTTGCCCTTCGGTGGGCGCGGCCGTTGAACGACCGGGAAGCCGGTTGATATCCGTGGAACAGCCTTGCCGAAAACAATTGCTGAAGGTGTTGAGCGCCCTTGCAGCCACCTCCCATGGGAAATCGCCTCTGGCACTCGGTTAAGAATGGCCGCAGAATGCACCAAGCACATCTGCGGAGGAGAGAAGATGAGCGCGCGTAAAGAGTGGCACCCAGAAAAGGTCCGTTCCGGGCTTACCCACCCGGTCATAGACGGCGATGGTCATTGGATCGAGTACACGCCGGTGTTTGCCGAGAAGATGCGCAAGGCGGCCGGCGACAAATCGGCCGATGGGTTCCTCAAATCGCAGCGCCGCATCCCGGATGCGCTGTCGCTCTCGATCGCCGAGCGGCGCCGGCGCGGCATCGCCATGGAGGGCTATTGGGGACGGCAGTCGACCAATACCCGCGACCGCGCCACCGCGATGATGCCGCGGATGCTGTACGACCGGCTCGATGAGCTGGGGATCGATTTCGGCATTATCTACCCGACTGCGGGGCTCGGCATTCCGCGGATCGACGACACCGAGACCCGGCGTGCCGTAATCCGCGGCTTCAATATTGTGACCGCCGATTACTTCCGCGAGTTCAGCGATCGCCTGACCCCGGCAGCAGTGATCCCGATGCACACGCCTGAGGAGGCGATCGAAGAACTCGAATTCGTCACCAAGCAGCTCGGCTCCAAGGTCGGTATGTTTGGCAGCGGCATCAGGCGCCTCCTGCCGGGGGCCAAGGGTGTCGACCCCGAAATTGCCCGGTTCGCTGCGCATTTTGACCAGTTCGGCCTCGACAGTGACTACGATTACGATCCGGTCTGGCAGAAATGCCGGGAGCTGAAGATCGCGCCGACCTTCCACACCGGCGGCCGCGGCATGGGTCTGCGCAACACTGCGAGCAATTTCACCTTCAATCATATCGGCCATTTCGCCGCCGCCGGCCACGCAGTGGCCAAGTCGCTGTTCCTCGGCGGCGTGACGCGCCGCTTTCCCGATCTGCGCTTTGGCTTCCTCGAAGGCGGCGCGGGATGGGCCTGCCAGCTCTTTGCCGACCTGATCGAGCATTGGGAGCGGCGCGGCAAGGAAGGGCTTGAATACATGAACCCGAAGCACCTCGACCGCCCGCTCCTGGCCCAGCTGGTCGAGAAATATGGGTACAAGGATATCGGCGACGAATTGAAGCGCCGCGACGGATGGCCCAATCCGAAAGACGACGAACTCGATGGCGGCGTCCCGGTGCATGACGACTATGCCGCGTGCCAGATCACCCGCAAGGAGGACTGGCTCGACCTCTATGCAAAGCCGTTCTTCTTCGGTTGCGAGCCGGACGACCGCATGAATGCCGTCGCGTTCAGCAAGCTCAACCCGTTCGGCGCCCGGATCAACGCGATCTTCAGCTCGGATGTCGGCCATTTCGATATCCCCGACATGCGCATGGTCCTGCCCGAGGCCTGGGAATTGGTCGAGGACGAGCTGATCACCAAGGCCGACTTCCGCGACTTCACCTTCGCCAATGCCGTGCGGCTCTTCGGGACGCAGAACCCCGACTTCTTCGAAGGCACCCCGGTCGCCGACGCCGCCGCCGAGGTGCTCGGCAAGGAGCCTGTCCGCGCCGCCGCGGAATAATATCAAAATAAATAGGCC
>JBJMQW010000173.1:0-36820 GCA_045802495.1 Allostellaceae bacterium
CATGCCGGTGATGGCGTGCAGGCTGACCGGCATCTTGAGTTCCTGCGCGGCCGCCCAGAACGGATCGTAGATGTCCGAGCTGTAGGGCTGGCTCTCGGGCGGCGAGCACCAGATCATCGCTCCCTTGAGGCCCATCTTGGCGCAGCGTTCGAGCTCGCGGGCGCCGGCTTTTGGGTCGCAGAGCGAGATCATCGGCAGCCCGGCCATGTGCTTTCTGTCATAGCTGACAAATTCGCCGAGCCAGTCATTGTAGACGCGGAAGCAGTCCGCCTGCAGCCCGGGGTCCTTCAGCCAAAAAATACGGAAGCCGAGGGTCGTGTAGAGCACGTCCGCCTCGACCCCGTCGAGCGCATTGTCCTTTTTCCGCTCGGCCGGGTCCCAGCCGCCCGGCCGGGCATCGGCGTAGGTCGCTTTGGTCAGGAATTCCTTTAGCTCCTCGGGGCTCTTGCCGGCGCCGAGGCCGATGCCGATTGGATGCGGCGCATAGCCCTCGTAGTGGAAATATGCACCTTCCTTGCCCGGCGGGTTGACCATCAACTGCGGCGCCCGCTCGCGGTATTTCTTGTCGACCCGCGTCGACCACAGGTCGGGCGGCTCGCTGACGTGGGAGTCAGCGGAAATCAGCTTATAATCGGCCATAACGCATTCTCCTCCCGGGTCTCCGCCGTTGACGGCGAATTTAACAAAATCGCTTCTCTCGGATGATAGGCACCGGCGAGACTTGGCGTCTAGTGGCCGCGACGTCCGCGAAGCCTTTCGCCGGAGTGACGGAAGGAGTACGCTAAAGGGCCTATGCGCCAGGAATCAGGAGGTCCTTTGATGGGTTATACTCTCGAGCAGTTCTCCACCGAATGTCACCGCATCCTTGCGGAAGATCCGGGCGTCGAGGGCCGGAAGAAGGTCTGCGCGCTCGTTCAGGACGTGCTCAAGGACGAGAATTTCGTCAGCACGCACCTCCACGACGGAGTGCCCGAGCGGAAGATCCTCTATGAGGACCCGGAACTTGATTTCTGCATCCTTGGCCACGTCAATCAAGGAGCCCGGGAGAGCAAGCCGCACGACCACGGCCCAACCTGGGCGATCTATGGTCAAGCGCGCGGCAAGACTATCATGAGCGACTGGGCATTGCTCGAGCCCGCCAGCGAAGACAAGCCCGGTAAGGTGCGGCTGGTCAAGGAATACGCGCTGGCCCCCGGAGATGCCCATCTCTACAACGAGGGTGACCTGCACTCGCCGCGCCGCGACGGTCCCACGCGGTTGATCAGGATCGAGGGCAGAAACGTCGAAAAAATTCGCCGCTTCGCCTACGAAGCGGTGTGAGGCCGTCCCCCTAACAGAAAAGGGCGCCCGAGGCGCCCTCTTTCGTCTCGGCTCAGGACGATGGGGCTCCTTGCGCTCCGCCGAGGATAACATCCACGCGGCGGTCTTGCCCCGGGCTTCCTCCGCTGGTGGTTTCCCCGTCGCCGCTGACGATGAGTGAGCTGCGCGGCACGCCATCTTCGACGAGCGTTGCCGCCACCACGCCGGCCCGCTTTAGCGATAGGCGCTTGTTGTAACTGTCCGAGCCCGACGGGTCGGCAAACCCGGTAACCTGGATACTGGACGGCGTTCCTGTCTTGAAGGAGTCCGCCGCCAACCTCACGATCTCTCTCCCTTCCGGCCCCAACCGCGAGCTGTTGTAATCGAAATAGACGGAATAGACCGGTGGCGGTGGTGGAGGAGGCGGCGGAGGTGGCGGGGCCGCAGCGACGGGTGGCGGAGGAGGTTGCTGTGCACAGGCAGCAATTGCGAGCAAAAAACTAAGCGCCAACAGCCGCTTCATCTCTCATTCCTCCCGCAGTTGAATGAAGCAGGTTACAACGAAATCGCCAATCGCGCCAAGTGCAAAGAGGGCTTAGCCGCCCGACGCACCCTGGGTATTCACATATACGGAATAGAGCGATTGGCTTGCGGCCATGAACAGGCGGTTCCGCTTGCGCCCGCCAAAGCACAAATTGGCGCAGCGTTCCGGCAAGGAGATGTGGCCGATCATCGTCGCATCCGGCGAAAAGACGGCGACCCCGTTGAGGCCTGGGATCATCCCCCAGCCACACCAGAGGTTGCCATCGACGTCGCAGCGGAATCCGTCGGGCGAACCCTCGCCCGCATTGATGAACTCGCGCCGATTGGTGAGCCTGGTGCCGTTCTCGGTCACATCGAAAACGCTGATCAGGCGCGGCCGGGCGCGCGACTCGACGACGTAAAGCCTAGCCTCGTCAGGCGAGAAGCACAGGCCGTTCGGCCCGTTGATGTCGCCGGTGACGACCGAGGCGGCGCCAGTCCTGCCGTTCACCCGATAGACATTGGTCGGCAATTCCGGCGGTGCCTGTTCGCCTTCGTAATTGCCGAGGATTCCGAAGGGCGGATCGGTGAACCAGATCGAACCGTCCGATTTGACGACGACGTCGTTCGGCGAGTTGAGCCGCTTGCCGTCGAACCGATCGAGAATGACGGTGATCGAGCCGTCATATTCGGTACGCGTGACGCGCCGCCCCTCGTGTTCGCAAGTGACCAGCCGGCCTTGGCGGTCGCGGGTATTGCCGTTGGCATGGTTCGACGGCTTGCGGTAGACGCTGGCCGCGCCGGTTTCTTCATCCCACCGCATGATGCGGTTGTTCGGGATGTCGCTCCACAGCAGATAGCGGCCGTCGCCGAACCACACCGGCCCCTCGGCCCAGCGGAACCCCGTCGCGAGCCGCTCGACGGCCGCGTTGAACGGCGGTTTGATTGCGTCGAACCGCGGGTCGAGCGTCCGGATCGCCGGATCCGGATAGCTCTCGGCCGGCTCCCATCGCGGTGCCGGCTCCGGGGGCGCATCGAGGGTCGGTGCCGTGGTTGCGTTCATTGACCCGCCCAAGTGGGCTTGCCCCCTCCGCCTGTTCAGCGCGGAGAGGGCAATTCTTCAGATGATCTTTAGATGATCTTTTCCTCGCGCAGGGCGGCGAGCTCTTCCTTGGAGAGGCCGAGGAGCTGCCCGTACACCTCGTCGGTGTCGGCGCCGAGCAACGGAGCGGCAGTGATCGGCACTTTCGAGCCGCTCATCTTGACTGGCCAGCCCGGCATTTTGAAATCGCCGCGCACCGGATGCTTGACGGTGACGAAGACCTCGCGGCGATTGAGCTCGGGATCGTTCGAGAGCTCCATCGTATCCATGATGGCGCCGGCCGGGATACCCTGTTCGCCGAGCCGCTGCATGACTTCCATCTTGTCATGGTTGATCGTCCATTCGGCGATCATCTTGTCGACCAGCTCCCGGTTCTTGAAGCGCTCCTGCGGGCTGTCAAAACGGGGGTCGCCGATCAGGTCCTCGCGGCCCATGATCTTTAAGAGCCGCTCCCAATGCTGGGGATTGGCGCGTGATGTATAGACGTAGCAATAGTCGTTGGGGCCGCCGCCCTTGCACTGGTAGGTTTCGCTCGGCGAGTTGGTGCCCATGATGCTCTGGTTGCCCATACGAGGCGCGGCCTTGCCCCACAGCGCCTGAGCGGCGTAGGAGATGCGCCCGTAATTGATGACGCATTCCTGCATCGCCAGCTGGATGCGCTGACCTTCGCCGGTAAACTGCCGCTGGTAGAGGGCGGCGAGAACGCCGATCGCGCCATGCAGACCCGTCCCGGTGTCGCCGATCGTCAATCCTGGCTTGATCGGACGTCCATCGGGCTCGCCGGTGATCGACATCGCGCCGCCCGTCGCCTGCGCGATCATGTCGAAGGCGAGAAAGCTCTTGTACGGGCCGTCCTGGCCAAAGCCCTTGACCTGGGCATAGATGATTCGCGGGTTGATCTCGCGCACGACATCGTAGCCGAAGCCGAGCCGCTCGATGACGCCGGGAGCGAAATTCTCGGCAAAGACATCGGCCTTCTCAATGAGCCCGCGCAACAGCGCGCGCCCCTTGTCGGTCTTCAGATTGGCCGTCACACTGCGCTTGTTGGCGTTCAGCAGCATGAAGTAATGCGAGTCGACCCCCTTCTTGTCGGTCGAGGCGCCGCGGCCCTGCTCGCCCTTGGTCGGCTCCTCTACCTTGATTACCTCGGCGCCGAGCCAAGCCAAGGTCTGGGTCAATGAAGTCCCGGCCTCGAATTGGGTCAGATCCACCACTCTCACACCATGCAAGGCGCCGCGTTGCGCCACACTGGTCCCGCCAGCGGCACCGGGCGTTTGGTCGTTAGGCATATGATTCCCTCCTGGTCGTGTCGGATTTACTGCCGCGCGCGCCGCCTGATCCCTTTTGGTCTGTAGGCGGCGTTACGGTGAGTGATTACGGGCCTTCCTGGTGCAAGGATCATTTGCGGAACTGTCAGCTTTCTTCGTCGCTTCGTCAACGTCAAATGGCCTTCACCCAGGGGTGCCCTGCGCGGTGGGAAATCAGTTGGGAGTCCAGGCCAGGGCCCGGATCTCGCTGAACTCGCGGCGCAGCTTTACCCAGGAATCGCCGGCGTCCTCGCTGACGAAGATTTCGCCATAATGGCTGCAGGCGAGGATCCGGTCGGCGTCTGACGGATGTGTCGCAAAGGCCCAGATCGGCGAATTGGGCTCGACCGGCAAGGGCCGCATCTGCCAGCTCTGTCCGCCATCGGTCGAGCGCTGGATCGCGCCGGTGCTGCCGAGCGCGCCATCGCCGGTGGCGACGAACAACACGCGCGGATCATCCGCTTTCAACGCCAGGCTGCGGCAATAGGGCAGGCGAAAATGCTTGCCCACTCCGAGGCCGTGCCAGCTCTCGCCGTTATCGGTGCTGGCAAAGATCTCACGCGGGGTGCTGGTCAGCACGGTCTTGGCGCCATTGGCCATGACCGCCGTATCATGAATGTCAGGATCGTTCAGCCCGCCCAACACACGCGTCCAGCTTTCTCCGCCGTCGCGGCTGCATCGCACCCCGTCGACCTCGACACCCGCCCACACGACGTGATGGTCGGTCGGATCCACGGTCAGCGCCGTGACCCGCGGAACGCGCACATTCGGGCATTCTTCGGCCATATCGGCCCGTAGCTTGACCCAATGGCGCCCTCCGTCGGTCGACCGGTAGAGTGCCGCCGGCCGGGTGCCCGCGAAAATGATCTCGGGCTCCGCCGGGTCGAAGGCCACTTTCCAGACGTGGAGCTGGTTCATCGGCGAATCCAGCCGCTCGAAATGCTCGCCGCCGTCCTCGCTGCAGTAAACGCCGTCGTCTGCCCCGGCGAGCACCGTTCGCGGCTCTTTTGGATGCACCGCAAATCCGAAAACGCGGCTTTCGGACCAGAGCCCCGTCCGCACTTGCCGCCAGCTTTCGCCGCTATCGGAGCTCACCCACGCGCCGGTACCGATTGTGCCGACGCAAATCCGGAACTTGTCGGACATGACTGTTTCCTCCCCAAATTCGCTTATGCCGTCTGCCACCCCGTATGGGAAATGTCGATCACCACATCGTCGGGGCCGGCCCATTTCATCTCGAAATTGCGATGCCCGCCGGCCGCCATCTCCATGTCGAGCCCGGGTTTCTCCTCGAGCCGTTTCCCCTGCGCGTTCTCGAGCTTCGCCGCGGCTTCGTCGAGGTTCTCGACCTCGAAGCCGAAATGATGGATGCCGCTATAATTGGGTCCGTTGGCGCCGACATCGGCGGATTTCTCCGTCTTCCAATTCAGGATCGCCAGATTGATGTAGCCGTCGGTCAGAAAGACGGCGCCGTTCGGGGCGCGCCGGATCTCTCGTAGGCCAAAGGCTTCCTTGTAAAAACCGGCCACCTTCGCCGGATCCTTCGTCGTCAGTGCGATATGCTTGATTCGCGCCATGGGTCGCTCCTCCCGTCAATTCGCTGCCAGCATGCGCCCGTTCGCCTCCAGCGGCAAGGCAAAGGCGGCAAACAACGGATTGCTCGCCCGGGACACTCGCGGTACGACGTAAGTTACGGGCGACGTAATCTCGCGGGGAGATCGGCGACATGGAATTCGGCATGTTTCATCAATTCCCGGCCCTGCCAGGTCGAACCGAGAGGGAGGCTTTCGAAGAAGGGTTCGAGCAGATCGATGCAGCCGAACGCTGGGGTCTCGACACGATGTGGCTGGCCGAGCTGCATTTTGATCCGCAGCGCTCGGTTCTGTCGGCGCCGCTCAGCGTCGCCAGCGCGATTGCCGCACGGACCGAACGGATCAAAATAGGCATTGCGGTGCAGGTCTTGCCGCTGTGTCATCCGCTGCGTCTCGCCGAGGAAGCGGCGACGGTGGACCACATCAGCGGCGGCCGGCTGATCTTCGGTGTCGGTCGCAGTGGGCTGCCCCGCACCTACGAGGATTACGGCGTATCATATGCGGAAAGCCGCGACCGCTTCGCCGAAGTCCTGGACATCGTCGAGCTGGCCTGGTCCCAGCCGCGTTTCTCCTACGAAGGCAAGTACTACACGTTCAAGGACATCGCCGTGGCGCCGAGGCCGCTGCAGACCCCCTATCCGCCGATCCGGATAGCTGCCGCCAGTCCAGACACCTATCCCGCCGTCGGTGAGCGCGGATTGCCGATCTTCATCAATGCCCGTTACGGCTCGTTTTCGGAATTCGCTCCGGAGATCCGCGCCTACCGCCAGGCGTATGATGCGGCGGGCCATCAGGGCAGGGGCCAGGTCTACCTCCGCGTCCCGACTTATGTTGCCGAGACCGAGGAGCAGGCTCGCGAGGAGCCAAGGGAAAGCCTGATGCACTTCTATCGCGAGCAGGCCCAGAGGCTCCGCGATTCACTGAGCCGCGCCGGCACTCGGGCGATCGAAGGCCGGGCCGAGCGGCTCAAGCGCATCGAAAACCTGACCTATGAGGAGGCGCTGACCGGCCAGGTTCTGGTCGGGACCCCGGACGGACTGACGCAACGCCTGCAGGCCTTGCAAGACGAGCTCGGCATCGACGGCATCCTTGCCGAGCTCAATTGCGGCGGCCTCGTCCCGCACCGGCAGGTGATGACCGCGCTGCAGCTGCTCTGCCAAGAAGTCATGCCGCGCTTTCATTAGACAGGATCAAGCCATGCCCGGTCCATTGCACGGCTACCGCATCGTCGATCTGACCTCGAATGTCGCGGGGCCACTTGGCACGATGATCCTCGGCGACCAGGGCGCCGACGTGATCAAGGTCGAGGCTCCGGACGGGGGTGACGCCACCCGCGCCGGCGCCGACCGCCGCGGCGGCTTTACCGCCTCGTTCTTAAACAACAACCGCAACAAGCGCTCGATCGTCCTCGACTTGAAAACGACGGGCGGTGTGAAGGCGCTGATGCGGCTGACCGCCGGCGCCGATGTCTTCGTCCAGAACTTTCGCCCCGGTGTCGCCGATCGGCTCGGCGTCGGCGAGGAAGCCGTTCGCGCCGTCTCGCCAAAGATCGTCTATGTCTCGATCAGCGGCTTTGGCGAGAAGGGTCCCTATGCCGAAAAGCCGGCCTACGATCCCGTAATCCAGGGTTTCTCCGGTCTGGCGACGGTGCAGGCGGGCTCGGACGAGGCGCGCCCGCGGCTGCTGCGCACGATCCTGCCCGACAAATTGACCGCGATCACCGCCTCGCAGGCAATCACCGCAGCACTGTTGGCGCGCGAGCGCAGCGGCGAGGGACAGCAAGTCCGTCTGTCGATGCTGGAGGCGGTGCTCGCGTTTCTGTGGAGTTCCGACATGGGCAGCCAGACCTTTGTCGGCGACGAACCCGCGCGACAGGAACCCGCGACTGCCTTCGACCTGATCTATGAGACGGCAGACGGGTATATCACTGCGGCAGCGCTGACCGACCGTCAGTGGGCGGGACTGGCTCGGGCGCTCGACCGGCCGGAATGGCTCGCGGACGAGCGGTTCAAAACACCCGCCTTGCGTCAGAAGAATATCGATGCCCGGCTGCAGCTGACGCAAGGCGCATTGATCACTCGGCCCACGGCAGAAACGCTGGAAGGCTTGACCAAAGCCGGTGTGCCGTGCGCGCCGGTGCTGACCCGCAACGAGGTCATCCGGCATCCGCAAGTTCAGCAGATGGAAATTGTCGTCGAAATCGATCACCCGGCGGCCGGTCGCCTGCGCCAAACCCGCCCGGCAGCGCGCTTTTCACGCACGCCCACCGAGATCCGCCGCGGTGCTCCCGCACTCGGTGAACATACGAAGGAGGTTTTCGGCGAGCTCGGCTACTCGGCCGACGAGATTGCAGAACTTCGCCCGGAGATCATCCGGTGATCGACTTCTACTATTGGCCGACGCCGAACGGCTGGAAGGTTGCAATCATGCTCGAGGAATGCGGCCTCGAATACCGCATGATCCCGGTCAATATCGGGCGCGGCGACCAATTCAAGCCCGAGTTCCTGGCGATCAGCCCGAACAACCGCATGCCGGCTATCGTCGATCACGACGCCCCGCCGGAGCTTGGCGACCGGCCGTTGCCGGTGTTCGAGTCGGGTGCGATCCTGATCCATCTAGCGGAGCGGACTGGGAAATTCATGCCGTCGAGCCGGCGCAGCCACAAAGAGTGCCTGGAGTGGCTGTTCTGGCAGGTCGGCAATCTCGGCCCAATGGCGGGCCAGCTCAGCCATTTCGTCAACTATGCTCAGGGCGAGCACCCCTATTCGCACAAGCGCTATGCCGACGAATACAATCGATGCCTCGGGGTATTGGAGCGTCGGCTGGACGGCCGCGAATTCATCGTCGATGACTACTCAATTGCGGACATGGCGAGCTGGCCATGGGTGCTGATCGCCAAACCCCTCGGGCAGCCGCTCGACGATTTCCCCAATGTCGCGCGCTGGCGCGAGGCGATCAAGCAACGCCCTGCTGTGCAGGCCGGTGTCGATCTCGGCAAGGACCTGCGGCGCTCCGCGCCCCCGACCGAAGACGAACGGCGGGTGCTCTTCAATCAAACCGCGCGCGAGCTCGCTAGTCGGTAATTTGAGGCAAGTCCCTCAATCACTTTCCCGTTGGCAGGGGACTGTGTCCCAATGGTTGCCCAATCGGGTAGCTCAACCCGACAAGGCTCCGCGGTTACCCCGGCATTTTCGCAAAGCGCTGCCTTTCGCCGCTCAAATTCACCCAGGGCTGGGCGCTATCGCAGAAGATCTCCGTGGTCGGCGTCACCCAGCTCGCATCGTCTAACGTGCCGGCTAGAATCATCGTGACATCCGGCACGACCTCGGCTTCGTCGATGAGACCCGAGCCGCAGTCGGGGCAGAAACGGCGATAGGTCGCCTTGCCGCTGTCGCCCTGTCCGGTGAATGTCTTCAGTGTACCTTGCACGTTCAGCGTGGGCTTCGGGAGCCCCACGACGATGGCAAAGGCCGTCCCGGTGGCCTTCTGGCAATTCTTGCAGTGGCACACTCCCACGAAAGCCGGCTCGGCGTCGGCCGAATAGCGCACTTTGCCGCAAAGGCAGCCGCCCTCGATTTCCATCCATCCCTCCGCTGTTCGACACGGCAGGATAGCTCTGGCTGGCCGATGTAACAACCAGCGCATGACTACCCTGGTTCGCCCGTGATACCCTCGCGTTTACCATGCGACAGCAATAGCACCGCCGGTAACGGTCCCGAGCGGGGAGATCTCGGTATCGCGCAAAGCCGGGAGGATTCCTCGGGTGAGGAGGAGATGGATGTCGTCATTTAGGCCGGAACGGACCCGTCTTCCTGTGGTCACGCTCGTGCTCGGCGGCGCGCGGTCAGGCAAGAGCTGTTACGCTGAACGGCTCGTCGAGGGCTCTGCCGCTTGCGGCACTTATTGCGCGACGGCGGAGGCGCGGGATGACGAGATGGCCGAGCGGATCGCCGCGCACCGGGCGCGGCGCGGCGCCTTTTGGCGCACCGTCGAGACGCCGCTCATGCTCGCGCGAGCAATCGCGACCGAGGCCGAATGTGGACGCCCGCTGCTCGTCGATTGCCTCACCCTGTGGCTGTCGAATGTGCTCCTTGCCGGTAAACAGTTGGACGAAGAAAGCCGGATGCTGTTCAGCGGCTTGCGGGAGGCTGCCGGACCGGTCGTGCTGGTAAGCAATGAGGTCGGCATGGGGCTGGTGCCTGAGACGCCGCTCGGGAGGCAATTTCGCGATGCCGCCGGTCAACTCAACCAGCAAGTTGCGGCCCTCGCCGATCGCGTCGTGTTTATCGCCGCCGGTCTGCCACTGGTCCTGAAGGAGGATTGATCCGATGCGGCGCGTTCCGTCGCCGTCGCTTGAGCGGCCTGCTTCAGCGCGGCAGCGCGAGATGCGGGACAAGCCAGGCTGTCAGCACGAGGCCGCCCAGGATCAGACAGGCACGGCAGTAGAGTTTCAATGCACGGGCGATGTCGGGTGTCGCCGCCCGTGCGGTGCCATCGCCAAGCCAGGGGTCGGCGACCAGACCTTCGGGATAGCGGCGCGGTCCGGCCAATGCCAGACCGAGCGCTCCCGCCATGGCGCTCTCCGGCCAACCCGCATTCGGCGAGTGATGTTTGCGGCCATCGCGCAGCATGATGGCGAGGGCGCGACCCGGACGGCCGCGCCTGGCGAATGCCGCCGCAATTATCAAGAGGAGCCCGCTGAGCGGCGCTGGCACAATATTCAATACATCGTCGAATCGTGCCGCCGCCCAGCCGAAGCTCCGGTATCGAGGCGTGCGATACCCGACCATGCTGTCGAGCGTATTCGCCATCTTGTAGGCGAAAAGCCCCGGAAGACCGCACAGCAGATACCAGAAAACGGGTGCAACAACGGCGTCGCTGAAATTTTCGGCGAGGCTCTCGATTGCGGCACGCGCCACGCCGAATTTGTCGAGGCTCATCGGGTCGCGGCCTACGATGTGCCGTACCGCCTCTCGGGCGCCCGGCAATCCGCTGGTGTCGAGCGCCTGCGCGACAGCCGCAACGCGATCGTGGAGGCTGCGCTGGGCCACGAGCGTCGCGATCAGCAGACATTCGACCGCCGCTCCGGCCAGGCTGCCGCGGCTGGCCCGCTGGATTGCCAGGCCGAGGGCCGCGGCGGCCCCAACCAGCACGACCACGGTAATGGTGCCGCGCGCGCGGCGCGAGGCTTCGCTGCGGATCGGGCGATTGAGGCGATGATCGAAGAACGCGATCGCCCGGCCGGCGAAGACGACAGGATGTGGAACATGGCGGAAAACCGCCGGCATGTCGCCAAACAATCCGTCGATCGCGAGACCGAGGAACAGCAACAGGGTCGGGTCGGCAAAAGCGCCCGGCATCATTCCGCGGCGACCCGCCCGCGCGGTGCCGGCAGGGATGACGCATGACCGAGACCGCGGTGCTGCTCTGTGGGCATGGCAGCCGGGATCCCGAGGCGGTCGGGGAATTCGAGCTCGCTGCGGCGGGCCTGCGGCCGTGGTTGCCGGCATTCGACTTTGCGACCGGGTATCTCGAATTCGTCCGCCCAACGATTCGCGACGGGCTCTCGCTCCTGGCGTCCCGTGGCGCCAGGCGCATTCTGGTTATTCCAGGAATGCTGTTTGCGGCGAGTCATGTCAAACACGACCTGCCACGCGAAATAGGCAATTTTATCGCTGCGACCCCGGGCATCGATGTCCGCCTTGGCCGTGATCTCAGCATCGACGCCAAATTACTGCATGCGGCGGCCGATCGCGTTGCCGCGGCCGCGGCCGACACGAGAATACCTCGCGCGGCGACGCTGCTCGTCGTTGTCGGGCGCGGCACCAATGATCCGGACGCCAATTCCAACGTATACAAGATCGCTCGCATGCTGCGGGAAAAGATGGGTCTGGGCTGGGCTGAGGCTGCTTTTAGCGGCATTGCCCAACCGAGCGTCGACGCAGCGTTGACCGGCGCAGCCCGGCGCGGCTTTCGCCGCATCATCGTCTTTCCTTATTTTCTTTTCACGGGCGTGCTGGTCAAGCGCATCTATGCGCAAACCGATGCGGTCGCCGCTCTCTTTCCCGAAGTCGAGTTCGTGAAGGCGCTTTATTTGCGCGACCACGAGGCGGTGCTCGACGCATTCCGCGACCGCGCCGCCGAGCTGGGCGGCCGAACGGTAACGAAGCAGGAGACCAGCATCACGTGAGTGACATCGTCGCCGGCCAAGAGCGGGAACGCCATCAACAGGACCATCAGAGCCGGTGATGTTCGACACGTTCGCCATGGTCGATTGGAGTGCGGCGACGGTGCCGCGAACGGGGCGCGACAGCATCTGGATCTGTTGGCATGCGCCCGGCGGCGAGAGGCTCGAGAACCCGCCGACCCGATCTGCGGCAAAGACGCTCCTCGGCAACTGGCTGGCCGCCGCGCGGGACCGGGGCGAACGGGTCCTGCTCGGTTTCGACTTCCCGTTCGGCTATCCCGCAGGCTTCGCCCGCCGGCTTGGCCTCCGGGGCCTCCCTTGGCGCGCGGTTTGGGACGAGATAGCCCAGCTGATCGAGGATTCCGAGGAGAACAGCAACAATCGTTTCCGGATCGCCGCTGAGCTCAATCGGCGCGTTTCGGGGGATTGCTTTCCGTTTTGGGGATGTCCCTCCGGCCTCGATGAGCCGTTTTTGCGCCCCAAGCACCACCGCCGCCACGATATCGATGGTCTGGCGGAGCGTCGCCTGGTCGATCTGCATATTCCGACTGCTCAACCTTGTTGGAAGCTCCTTGGAGCGGGTTCGGTGGGCGGCCAGGCGTTGACCGGGATTCCGGTGGTGCGCGCTTTGCGCGACGACCCGCGCTGGAGGAATGACGCGCGGATATGGCCGTTCGAGACTGGTCTGCGCGCCCCAGCTGACGGCTCCATCGTCATCGCGGAGG
The DNA here is from genome assembly GCA_045802495.1 of Allostellaceae bacterium. Lineage (GTDB taxonomy): Bacteria > Pseudomonadota > Alphaproteobacteria > ATCC43930 > CGMCC-115725 > AP-15. Next base: position 12,735 of record JBJMQW010000173.1, read on the forward strand.
TATACCCCTCACTATGGGCCGTGCCGGCGTTCGACGGGGAACCCAAAGATGCGGCCCAAGTCCGCACCGTCGCCCGTTTCTTCGCGGAGCGTGACCGTGCCGGGTGCCTTGCAACCTTATTTGCAGGAGACCCGGATTTGTCCGCGGTTCAGCGCGAGCGCGTCGAAACCGAGGAGGCGTGGACCCTCGGCGTGACTGCCGCCAAACAGCGGCCGATCCCGGTGAAATCGGACTGAAATGCGCGATGTCGCCGGCCTGGTCCCGGCTCCTGCGCCCCCCGGGTCAGGCGTCGCTTCTTCTCCCCTGTCCATCGGGGAGGGCTGGGCCGGCGGTTGGCTCGAAAGCATCCGGCCCTATGCGCTGCTCGGGCTTCTCTGCCTTCTTCTTTACGTTCCTGGGCTTGCCGCCATTCCGCCGCTGGATCGGGACGAGGCGCGCTTCGCTCAGGCGACGCGGCAGATGCTGGAAACCGGCGACTTCATCCGCATCCGCTTTCAGGATGAGGCGCGCAACAAGAAGCCAGTCGGGATCTATTGGCTGCAAGCAATTTCCGTGGCGGCATTGAGCACCGCCGAGAGCCGGGCAATGTGGCCCTATCGAGTGCCTTCGGTGCTGGCGGCTACGGTCGCCGTAGTCTTGACGTTCGCCTTGGGCAGTCGCCTGTTGGGTTCGCGTCCCGCCGGTTTTATTGCCGCGGTGTTGCTGGGGTGCGGTCTTGGGGTAGTCGCCGAGGCACACCTGGCCAAAACGGATGCGGCGCTCCTCGCCGCAATCGTCGCAGCACAGGGCGCGCTTGGGCTGGTCTATACGGCGGTACGCACCGGCCGGCGCGTCCCATGGTCGGCCGCGCTCGTGTTCTGGCTCGCCGAAGCCGCCGCGATCTTGCTGAAAGGGCCGCCGGGGCCGCTGTTGGCGCTGCTGACTGTCGTGTCGCTGTCAATCGCTGATCGCGATCGCCGCTGGATCGGACAATTGCGGCCAATCGCCGGCATCTTGGTGGTGTTGCTGATTGTCGGTCCCTGGGCCGTCGTGATTGAGAACGCGACCGACGGGAGGTTCGTCTCCGACTCGATACTGCGCGATCTCTTGCCAAAAATTGTCGGCGCGCAGGAATCGCACGGCGCGCCGCCCGGCTATTACACAGTGCTGGTCGTGGCAAGCTTCTGGCCCGGCTCGCTCTTTATCGTCCCCGCGCTGCTCACGGGCTGGCGGCGGTATCGCTCCCCCGGCCAGCGGTACCTGCTCGCCTGGCTCGCTCCGGCCTGGATATTGTTCGAGCTCGTACCCACCAAGCTGCCGCATTATGTGCTGCCGCTGTATCCAGCCCTGGCGCTGCTCGCCGGTAGCACAATGGCGGAAGGAATTGATGGACCTATTGGCGTCGTAGCACGGTCTTTTGTTTCGGTTGCCAAAATACTCTGGGGGTCGGTCACGGTCGCGCTCGTCGCGGCGCTGATCGCAGGGCCGGCATGGTTCGGGGGTGGGTATTCTCCGGCGATTTTTGCCGCCGCTGCAGTATTGCTCGGCTTGGCGCTGCTGTCGCTCGTGCGGACATGGCAGCCGTTTGAAGCCGCCGGTCTGGTTGCGGTGCTCGCCACGCTCTTCGTGCTGCCTGCTGCCCTGGTGGTCGCGCCTGAACTCGAGTCCCTGTGGCTGAGCCGATCGGCGGCAGCTCTGGTGGCGCAGCACCCTCCGCCTCCGGGCAAGGCCGTCTTGTCGGTCGGATATAGTGAGCCAAGCCTCGTCTTCCTTCTCGGCACGACCACCCGGCTGATCACGGCCGCGCCCGGAGACCAGCAGCTGGAGGATGCCGGGTCGGCGCTGGTCAGCGACCGCTACGAGGCGGAATTCCGTCAATCACTGACAGCGCATGGGATCAGCGCGCGAGCGGTCGACCGCGTGACCGGCCTGGATTATTCGGCTGGCGGCAGCAGGCTCGTCTTGACGCTCTACGATCTGGAGCCGGGGTGAATGTTGCACAGCGGCCATTCGAACTCGACGTCGGGACAGGAGACGCCTTATTTCTCGAAGGCGCCGGTCCACCGGTGGCGCCGGGCAGCTTCCGAAACAGCGGAGCGATATGGTCGAGATTGAATGCGTGGTAGTCGGGGCGGGGGTCGTCGGGCTGGCGACGGCGCGCGCCTTGGCGCTGGCCGGCTGCGAGGTGCTCGTCCTCGAGCGAGCCTATACGATCGGGTTCGAGACCTCGTCGCGCAACAGCGAGGTCATTCATGGCGGGCTCTATTATCCCCCGGGGAGCCTCAAAGCCCGCAGCTGCGTCGAAGGCCGCCAGCGACTTTACGCCTATTGCCGGGAGCACGGTGTTCCGCACGCCCAAATCGGCAAGCTGATCGTCGCCACCAGCGACGCGGAAGTCGCGGGTCTCGAAAAGATCGCCGCCACGGCCGCCGACAACGGCGTCGAGGATCTGGAGTGGCTTACCGCGTCCCAAGCACGGCGTCTCGAGCCGTCGCTGCACTGCGTGACAGCCCTGCTGTCCCCCTCCACCGGCATCATCGATAGCCATGCTCTGATGCTCGCCTATCAGGGTGAGGCGGAGGCGGCCGGAGCGACCATCGTGCTCCGCACTCCGGTTCTCTCGGGGAGGGTGAAGAGTGATGGGTTTGAACTCGCTATCGGCGGGGACGACCCGACCACCATTCGATGCCGGATTCTGGTGAATGCCGCCGGGCTCCATGCCCCGGCCCTCGCGCGAGCCCTTGAAGGTCTGCCGCCGGAGACCGTACCGAGCGCCTATTTCTGCCGGGGCGTCTATTTCACGCTGACCGGACGGGCGCCATTCACCCGGCTGATCTATCCTGTTCCGGTCGCGGGTGGGCTCGGCGTCCACATTACCCTCGATCTGGCGGGTCAAGCGCGTTTCGGACCGGATGTGGAATGGATCCCCGGCGTCGACTATTCGGTCGATCCGGCGCGTGGCGAGGTCTTTTACGACGCCGTGCGCAGCTATTGGCCCGGCTTGCGGGACGGGGCTTTGCAGCCTGGCTATGCCGGGATCCGTCCGAAGATCAGCGGACCGCAGGAGCCGTCCGCCGATTTTGTCGTACAGGGGCGCGAAGTCCACGGCGTGTCGGGACTGGTAAATCTATACGGCATCGAATCGCCCGGCCTTACATCATCCTTGCCGCTGGCCGACGAGGTTATCCGCCAGCTCGCTCCAAGCTCGAATTAACCACGAAAACGATCGAAAGCCTCTCCGACACACTCGTCAGGCAGGGTCGCCGGCCCGAATGTCGACGCCTTACGGAAGCGAATCGCGATCACTTTTTCGGCGACGCGGTATCGCAAACGAAACCATTTTGAACAAGCTTTCTCGCCTGCGCTCCCCGCGGGCCTCGAAGGACTATTCTAAGCGGAGCTACTTCAATGCTTGTCGGCGTTCCGAAAGAAGTGAAGACCCACGAATATCGGGTCGGCTTAACTCCCGGCAGCGTGAGGGAGCTTTTGCATCACGGCCACAAGGTTATCGTCGAGGCGGGGGCAGGAGCCGGCGTCGGCTTCGATGACGCGACCTACAAAGCCATCGGCGCCACCGTCGCGGGCAGCGCCGCCGAGGTGTTCGCGACCGCAGATCTAATAGTCAAGGTTAAGGAGCCGCAGCCGCAGGAAACGGCCGCGGTGCGGCGCGGGCAAATCGTCTTCGCCTATTTTCACCTCGCGGCGGACAAGCCTTTGACCGAGGCGTTGATGCGCTCCGGCATTATCGCCATTGCTTATGAAACCGTTACCGACGAACGCGGCGGGTTGCCGCTTCTCGCGCCGATGAGCGAAGTCGCCGGTCGCATGGCCGTGCAGGTCGGGGCGCATTGCCTCGAAAAAGAACAGGGCGGTGTCGGAGTGCTCCTCGGCGGCGTTCCCGGCGTCCCTGCGGCCAAGGTGGTCATCCTGGGAGGCGGCGTGTCGGGCACCAATGCCGCCCGAATGGCAATGGGCATGGAGGCCTATGTTACAGTAATCGACCGGTCGCTGCCGAGGCTGTACCAGCTCGACCTACAGTTTGGAGCACAGCTGCATACGCTGTTCTCAACGATGGAGAACATCGAGCGCGAGGTAATCGCCGCCGATCTTGTGATCGGCGCCGTTCTTATCCCTGGTGCCGCGGCGCCCAAGCTCGTCAGCCGTCAGCTCGTACGAGCTATGAAACCGGGCGCCGTCATCGTCGACATCTCGATTGATCAGGGCGGTTGTTTCGAGACCAGCAGACCGACAACGCACGCCGCGCCCACCTACATCGAAGAAGGAGTCGTCCACTATTGCGTCACCAACATGCCTGGAGCAGTCGCCCGCACCTCGACCGTCGCTCTGAACAACGCGACGCTGCCTTTCGTGCTCTCCATCGCCGATCATGGCTGGCAGCGCGCACTGTCCGCCGACCCGCATTTGCTGAACGGATTGAACATCTGCTGCGGGCGGATCACACATCCCGCTGTCGCTCGTGACCTCCGACTGCCGTTCATCCCACCGCGGCAAGCATTCGAAGTGGCATAAAACTCCGGCAAAGCGACAGTTTCAGCCAATCTGCTATGGATCGGCCCGCTGGCAGTCCCTATCTCAAGCCCAAACAAGCTGGAGAGGGGATGTGGCGCTCCTTCCGATGATCGTAACGGCGCGTTCCGATGCGTCACTCGAGGCGTCGGCCGGCTCCGAGCTCGCGAGCGCAAGGCAGATCAACGCCGCAGCGATTGCGGCAATTACCGATCTCTACCGTGAGATTCTGCCGCCAGGCGGAGCGATTCTCGATTTGATGTCGGGCTGGGTGAGCCATCTGCCGCCCGAGATCCCCTATTCGCGCGTCGTGGGCGTTGGGCCAAACCGACGAGAGCTCGCCGAGAATGCATTCCTCGACGACTGGCGCGTCCAGGATTTGAACTGCGATCCCAGGTTGCCCTTCACCACTGCCGAGTTCGACGGCGCGGCCATCTGCGTTTCGGTCCAGCATCTGACGCGGCCTTGCGAAGTCATCCGCGAAGCCGGGCGGGTCCTGAAGCCGGGGGCGCCGCTGATCGTGACTTTCTCGAGGTGTTGTGTCCCGACCCCGGCGATCGGGTGCTGGTGCCTGCTCGACGACACCGGGCATCTCTGCCTGATCGCTCAGCATTTTGTTCAGGCGGGGAACTGGAGCGACATTCGCTGCCTCGACCGGACCCCGCCCGGAGCTGGTGATACGCTTTACGCGGTAATCGGCCGCAGCCTCGGCCCGGTGACGCCGGCTGGCGATTAAGCGTCGTAGGCGATCATCGACGTGAACGGCACGTCGATCCGCTCGCGTCCCCGCAAGAACGACAGCTCGATGATGCACGCCGCAGCGGTAACCACTCCGCCGCGCTGGCGCGCGAGGTTGATTGCCGCCTGCATGGTCCCGCCCGTCGCGAGCAGGTCATCGACCACGACGATCCGCTGACCCGGAACAATTGCATCCTCCTGGATCTCGAGGGTGTCGGTCCCATATTCGAGATCGTAGGTGGAACGAACCGTCTTGCCCGGCAATTTACCCACCTTGCGAACCATTGCAAAGCCTCGGCCGAGCTCATAGGCGAGGGGTGCAGCGACAAGAAAGCCGCGGGATTCGATACCGATCAGCAGTTCGGGCTGGTGCGGCCGCAGGGCAGCTGTCAGCTGTTCCACGGTCGCCTGCCAAGCGCGAGGATGCGCCAACAGCGTGGAAATGTCGTAGAAGAGGATGCCCGGCTTGGGAAAATCAGGTATCGATCGGATGTGTTGCTTCAGGTCCATTGCCGTGATCCTCGGCGATTCCACGAAGGCGATCGAAGGCGTGATCGTGCGGCATAGCGGCTTTTCCTGTAGTTGAAAAGGCCTCCATGGGCGGCGGATAAGCGCACTCTGAACCCTTGAATATGATGGCGTCCGTCGCCGCAACACTCACCCAGTCCGAACAGGCTGGAAGGTTTATTTTTGCTGCCGCCGGCCAGTGGTTGGTCGCGACCGCCGCCGAAATCGATCGGCGGCTGGGTTCGCTTCAGCTGCCGACGGGCAAGCGCGTAACATTGGATTTGGCGGGGATCGATCGCCTCGACACCGCCGGCGCCTGGTTGTTGCTGCGCACCGAGCACGATTTGGCGACGCGCGGCAATGCCGTCGAGATGCGTAACCTGCGCCCCAATTTTGCGCCGCTCCTCGATCAGGTTCGAGCCGGAGGAATGGTTTCTCCGGCTCCCCATCCACGACCGGCGCATCACACTATCTCAGGGTTCCTGGCGAGAATTGGCGAGGTTTCGCTGGGGCTGGTGGCCCGCGCCTACAGCCTGCTAAGCTTTTTTGGCCTGATCTGTATTACCATCGGCGGCCTGCTCCTTCGTCCGCATCGGCTGAAATTGACGCCGCTGGTAGCCCAAATAGAGCAGACGGGCGTCAACGCTCTGCCGATCGTCGGGTTGTTGTCCTTTCTGATCGGTGTCGTCCTTGCCTATCAGGGCGCCGACCAGTTGCGCCGTTTCGGTGCGGAGATCTACACCGTCAATCTGCTCGGAGCGGGTATCCTCCGGGAACTCGGGGTCCTGATGGCCGCGATTATTATCGCCGGCCGCTCGGGCAGTGCATTTACGGCCCAAATCGGCACGATGCGGGTCAATGAGGAGATCGACGCACTGCGCACGATCGGCCTCGACCCGATCGAAGTGCTCGTCGTTCCCCGCCTGTTCGGGCTGATGCTGACCTTGCCGATGCTCACCCTCTGCGCCAACCTGCTGGGGCTCGTCGGCGGCTGCCTGATGGCCTGGGCATCGCTTGGCATCACCGCCCCGCAATTTCTCCGCCAGCTGCAGTCCTCGCTTTATGCCTGGACCTTCTGGATCGGCTTGATTAAAGCGCCGTTCTTTGCCTTCATCATCGCTCTTACGGGTTGTTACGAAGGCTTTCAGGTGGCGCGCAGCGCCGAGAGCGTCGGCCGCCTCACCACCTTGTCCGTGGTCGAGGCAATTTTCCTCGTCATCTTAGCCGATGCCGGTTTTTCGATCGTCTTTTCCATGTTGCGGATTTGACGTGGCGAAGCAGGCGGTCGAGGCGATCATCCGCGTGCGCGGCCTCGTCAACCGCTTCGGCGCCGAGACGGTCCACGATGGTCTCGATCTCGATGTCGTCCGCGGCGAAGTCCTCGGCGTTGTCGGCGGTTCGGGTTCCGGCAAGTCGGTGCTGTTACGGACGATAGTCGGGCTGAACCGGCCAGCTGCGGGACAGGTCGAAGTATTCGGGCGAGACCTTCTGGAGATGAGCGACCGTCAGCGCCGGGAGCTTGAAAACCGTTGGGGTGTACTGTTCCAGGATGGCGCGCTGTTCAGTTCGCTGACGGTCGCACAGAACATCGAAGTCCCGCTGAAGGAATATTACGGGAGAATACCGCTGCGCCTGATGGACGAGATTTCCGCCGTTAAGATCGGCATGGTGGGGCTGCCCGAAGATGCCGGTCAGAAGTATCCGTCCCAGCTTTCGGGGGGCATGCGCAAACGCGCAGGCCTCGCACGCGCGCTTGCCCTCGATCCGGAGATCGTTTTTCTCGACGAACCCACGGCCGGGCTCGATCCGATCGCTGCCGGCGGCTTTGACGAATTGATCAGGGATTTGAAAGGCAGCCTCGGTCTCACCGTGTTCATGGTGACCCATGATCTCGACACCCTTTTCGCGATTTGCGATCGGGTCGCCGTGCTGATCGACAAGAAGCTTCGCGTCGGCACATTGGAGCAACTGCTCAAGGACGATCATCCTTGGATTCATGCCTATTTCCACGGTCCTCGCGGACGAGCAGCGCAGCACGGCGATGCCGACGCTCTGGCGAAAAGCAAGCGGACCCGGGCTCCGGTGTGAGCCGCCTTTTCTGTCGGAGAAAGTAGATGGAAACGAGGGCCCATTATGTTGCCGTCGGCGCTTTTGTCCTCGCAATAATCGTTCTAGGCTTTGTGGCGGTATTGTCGCTAGGACGGGTCGAGTTCGCACAAGAACTCAAGCGCTATTACATCTTCTTCAAGGGGTCGGTGACCGGGCTGAGCAAGGGAGCGTTTGTTCAGTATAATGGGATTACGGTGGGCCGCGTCGTCGATGTACGGGTAGATCCCGACGATTTGGAAAAGATACAGGTCACAGTCGAGATCGACACCAATCTCGTCAACATCAAGACCGACGCTCGGGCTTTTGTCGACACTAACCTGTTGAGCGGCGTGGCCACGATCCAGATTCGCGGGGGCACTCGTGAGGCGCGCAACCTCGAGCCTGAGCCTGGACATCGCTACCCGGTAATCGCATCAGGGAGTTCGGTGTTACAGCGGGTCACCGAAACGGGTCCGCAACTGTTGGACCGGTTGATGGTAACGGTGGACAATCTCAACGCTGTGCTGAGTGAACAAAACCGTAAGGCCGTTTCCGACAGCCTGCAGAATATGCGGACGATAACGGAGGCGTTTGTCGCTCCCAGCCAGGAGGTAAACGAACTCGTCGCCAATGCGAATGCCGCTGTCATCGGGCTGAAATCGCTGCTTGATCATGTCGACGAGAGCTACGCTAGCCGGGGAGGACTGAGGGACGAAGCCCTAAAGGCCCTTAGCGATTTCGACCGATTGGCGAAGGGCCTGATCGACACGAACAAACAACTGCAGCAGGTATTGCAGGAAAATCGCCCTGGGCTTCAGGAATTCACGCATTCGACATTGACCCAGGTCAGCAATCTCGTCAGCGACATGCAGCGTCTTATCGCCGGGTTGACGCGGTTCGTGGCGTCGGTCGAGCGCGATCCGGCGCGCCTGTTGTTTGGCGAGCGGCGGGAGGGGTATCGGCCGCAATGACGCGGCTGAGGGTGGGGCTGTCGCGCCGATCGCTCCCTTCCATCATCGTCTTCGCTTTGATGGGGTGCTCGGGTGTTTTCCGAGGTGGTGCGCCAGAGCACCTCTACCGCCTCACCCCGAAGAGCACGTATCCGCTCAACCTGCCGCACCGCGCCGTGCAGCTGCTCGTTGACGTTCCATTGGCGCCGGCCGGGCTCGACACCTCGCGAATCGCGCTCAGCCGTTCGGCCGTCTCGATCGATTATTTCGCCGATTCGGAATGGACCGATCGAGCGCCGCTTCTGGTCCAAACAGCGCTCCTCCAGTCCTTCGAAAACAGCGGGGCGATTACCGCGATCGACCGCGAATCGGTCGGACTGCGCGCGGATTTCATTCTCAAACCCGAGATTCGGCACTTCGAGGCTGTTTACAATTCGCCGAACGGCCCGCCTGAGGCGTGGGCGGCGATAAACGTCAGGCTCGTCAATCCGATTGATCGCGAGGTCGTTGCGCAAACCTCGTTCGACCAGCGGCGGCAGGCTTCGGCAAACGACGTTCCGAGCATCGTCGCCGCTTTCGATGAAGCGGTCGGGGCGGTGATGAAGGACATCGTCGTTTGGACAGTCACCAATCCCGCTTTGGCGGCACGCCGCCATTAGCTATTCTGGACGTGTTTTGTTCGCGTGGATTGGGTGACGAAAACTTGAATCACGAGGGCGGCTTGTGCATAAGCCGAGACGAAATCGAGCAAATGACTGCGGCGGCTGCGGTGATCCGCGAGTGCCGGCGCGACCTCGCCGGCCGCAACACCGATCTCGTGACGGAGGTGACCGCGGGCAGCACGATGGTTCCGGATTGGGAACGTTTCCCCGACGGCGAAGTCTTCGACCCGAAGAGCCATGCGCAGTACTTTTTCCACGCCCATCCGGCCGGCGGTCCGGCAAAGGCGGAGCGCGGCCATTTCCATACCTTCTTGCGGGCCGAGGGCATGCCGCCCGGCGTCGCACCGCTGCTCCTGCCCGAGCTTGCCGTCGCCGATGTCCCGGCACAGCCGCCGCAGGCCCCGCCGATCAAGCGCGGCACGCGCAACGAGGTCAGCCATTTGGTTGCGATCGCGGTTGACCATCATGGCGAACCAACGCGGCTGTTTACCACTAACCGCTGGGTCACCGGGGAAACCTGGTACAGGGCCGACGATGTTATCAAGATGTTGGATCGCTTTGCCGTCGCGGAGGTGGAGCCATCCGAGGTGCTCAACCGCTGGATCAGCGCGATGATGCGGCTGTTCCGCCCGCAGATTGCCGCGTTGCTCAAGATGCGTGACGACACGGTGATGGCATGGCGGCGCCGCCGCCGCACGCAAGTATTCGAGGATTCTCGCCTCGAAGTGACCTCCAGCCTCGATATTTCGCTCGGCGCCCAGTTCGCGCTGCTTGAGAGCCTCCGCGGCGGAACGGCCGGCGACGCCCTAAGCCGCGGAAAAAATCTGCCACTGATGGCGGAGGGCTGGGGCGAGGGCTATCGCGACTGAGCGCCTTTGCCGGTGTTCATCGAGATCCCGGCGCGGGCAACGGTTGTCGCGGGGGAAGCCCTTGTGCATTCAGACATTCCTTCAGTTTGGCGTCCCGCTTGGCATTCGATTCAGCGCTGAAGTCCGGATAGGCGTCCTGAGCCTGCTTGGCGCAGACATCCATCCACTTCCATTTGATCAACGCCCCCTGGCCCTGTTGCGTGGCGTCGGCGCTAGATCCGGCGAAAACCAGCGCCACTGCCAACAGGAAACTACGCCATCTCATCGATAACCTCAGTCGGCCGGCTATGGGCGACAAGCTTGATCATCCGGCTCCCGACCGCAAGGGGCTGTTGCGCAGACCGTGAATCTGAGGCTCCATAAGCGAAGGGCCGAGCGGAGGAGCGTGCGATGCTGAAGATCTGGGGACGGACGACCTCGTCCAACGTGCAGAAGGTGTTGTGGTGCTGCGGCGAACTCGGCCTGGAATACGAGCGCGTCGACCTTGGCGGCCCATTCGGCGGCAATCAGGATTCCGAATATCTGGCGATGAACCCAAACGGGCTGGTGCCGACGATCAAGGACGGGGACTTGGTCATGTGGGAATCGAACACGATCTGCCGTTACCTGTGCTCGACGTATGATGGCGGGCACCTCTATCCGACGGCGCCCGTTGCCCGCACGCATGTGGAACGTTGGATGGACTGGCAACTCTCCAGCATCGGGCCTCCCATGGGCGCGCTGCTGTTCGGGTTGATTCGCACCAAGCCGGAACAGCGCGATCATGCAGTGATCGAGGCGGCACGGCGGAAGGCGCTCGCCGCCTGGATGATCGTCGAGGACGCGCTCGAAGACCGGCCGTTTTTAGCGGGCCCGGAAATGACATTGGCGGAGATTACGCTCGGAACTTTGGTTTATCGTTGGCACGCCTTTTCGATCGAGCGGCCGTTGTTGAAAAATCTCAAGGCATGGTACGAGCGGATGCGCGAGCGACCCCCTTTCAAACAATATATCGAGATCCCGATCACGTAATGGTGAGCGGATTACACGGCGTATTGTTTTGCCGTCATCGCGAGGTATTGTCGGATGTTGTGTGCTGGCACAAATCCGGCCAGATCAGACAGGGGAGGTTAGATGCTGCGGTTAACGAAAACTCGGTGGTTGGGGATTGCTGTGGCGATTGGCATCGCCGGGTTGGCTGGCATCGCGCTGGCACAGGACAAGGAGACAGTCCTGAAGAACCGCCAGGCGACGATGAAGGAGCAAGGTAAGGATCTCGGGGCCGTCAAGGCTTATCTGGACGGCAAGGGGGACTTGGCGCAGGCTAAGGCCGGTGCCGCAAATCTCACGCAAACGACGAAGAAGATCCCGGACTTGTTTCCCCCAGGGACAGCCGGGCCAAACCCAACTGGCGATTATGTAGCAAAACCCGTGATCTGGACTGACTGGAACAAATTTCTCGACGCCCAAAAGGCCGCGGCCAGCAAGGCCGATGCGCTACTCGTGGCGGTGAACGGCGGTGACAAGACCGCGATCGAGGGAGCTTTCAACGATCTCGGCAAGAACGGTTGCGGCGCCTGCCATACGACTTTTCGCGAAAAAATCGAGAAGTAGTAGCCTCCCATACGTCTCTGGCATCAGTTAGCGTGACGGCCGGACCGGCCGGCAATTGCTGGCGAATTTTTAGAGCAGCGGCGGTTGCGTCGCTGCCGGTTCTGAGCTTCCCGGCGGCAGCTGACGCGGTATCGCAAGAGGCCTATCTGGCAAACGCCGCCGGCTGCGAGGACTGTCACACTGATCGTGAGCACGGTGGGCAGCCCTATGCGGGCGGACGGGCGATCGCCACGCCGTTCGGGATCTTCTACAGCCCGAACATCACCCCGGATCCGGAAACCGGTATCGGCCGCTGGAGCGATGAACAATTTGTGCGGGCATTGCGCGACGGCGTGCGCCCCGACGGCGCAAATTATTTCCCGGTATTCCCGTATCCCAGCTTTACCAACATCACCGATGCGGATGCGCGCGCGATCAAAGCCTATCTCTTTTCACTGCCGGCGGTGCGGCAGGCCAACCGAGCACACGACGTCTCCTTCCCGTTCTCGTGGCGGTTCCTGCAATACGGATGGAAACTGTTGTTTTTCAGTCCGGGCCCATTCCAGCCGGCACCGGGGCGCTCCGAAGCATACAATCGCGGCGCCTACCTCGTTACCGCGCTCGCCCATTGCGGTGAATGTCACACACCGCGCAACTGGTTCGGCGCGACCGAGCCAGACCGCTTTCTCGCCGGGAACCCGCACGGGCCAGACGGCAAGGGTGTCCCAAACATAACTCCCGACCCGCAGACCGGCATCGGTAGCTGGAGCGAAGAAGACATTGCTACGTTGCTGAAGACCGGCCAGACCCCGGAATTCGACTTCGTCGGTGGCGCGATGGGCGAAGTCGTTCGCAACACCTCTCGGCTTGATGCCGCCGACCGGCATGCGATCGCGGTTTACCTGAAATCTCTTCCGCCGATACGGTCGGAAAAGACGAAGTCCCGGTGAGGCGGACGTTCGCCACTGGACGTGCTGGCGTTAGTTCCTATGATGTCGGCCCCGTCTCGAAGCGGTGATCGATCTGGAAAGCGACCGGTAGGGGAATAGGTCTTGGCGCGAGGGCGACCGAATAAGAGCTTGGCTCGTTTCGAGCGGATCGCATTGGTTCTGTCGGGGGGCGGCGCGCTCGGGGCCTATCAGGCAGGGGCCTATGCCGCTCTCGAGAAATGCGGTGTGCGACCAAACTGGATTGCCGGCACCGCCATCGGAGCCATCAACGCCGCGATCATCGCCGGCAACCTGCCGCACGAACGGGCGCTGCGGCTGCGGCAATTTTGGCGGGAGCTGAGCCGGCATGCGGGGAATCGCCGCGCGCGCAGCCCCGCCCAATGGGCCAAGTCGGCGCTCGGGTTTTTTTCCGCGGCCGCGCGCCCCGGCGCGCCTGCGGTTCCGATTTCCACTGAAGAGCCGGTTGTTTCGGCGGCTGAGCTGCGAGTGCTGATCAGCGAGACGGTCGATTTCGAACGGGTGAACTCGGGCGCTGTCCGGGTTGTGTTTGGCGCTACGAATCTTGCGACAGGAGCCGAAACCTTCTTCGACAATGACCGCCATGTGCTCGGCCCGGATCACGTGCTGGCGGGCAGCCCATTGCCGGGTCTGCCGCCTGTCGCGATCGATCGCCAATTCTTTGGCGGCAGTGCCGTGCCGGTTTCCGCGCTGGATGATGCGCGTCCGGCCGATACGTTGTGCTTTGCCATAGACGGCTATGATCCGGTTCCCGGCGTTCACGGCGGCTGCAGCCGAACGGCGCGCGAGATCGCTGTTATGCGTCGGACGCATGACCTGCGGCGTAGGATTGCGCTGCTGGGCGAGCGGCTTCCCGCCGCATTGAGAGGCGATGTCGAGGTCCGCCGCTGCCTCTCGGAGGCAAGCGACGCGACAATGACGATCCTGCACCTCGTTCATGAGGGCAATGCGACAGATTTTGCCGCCAAGATGGCCGACTTTTCCGCGCTTGCCGTGGCGCGGCGATGGAAGGCAGGGGAGAGCGACGTCGAGACGAGCCTTGCGCATCCGCGCTGGCTGGCGCCTCTGCCCAGGCTGTCGGGGATCGTCGTCCACGAGATCCGCGGGGGAGTCGCCGCCCCGCCACGCTAGAATAGAATGCTAGTTAACTCGGCAGACCGCCTATTCAACACCCTTGCGTAAACTCTCGTCAATTCAAATATATCCTTGAAGTTGTGCAGTTTTTAAGGTGGAATAACTTCGCCTTGTGGTCGATCGAATCGAGAACCGTTTCTTTGGGATGGAGGTTCGCGAGCTTGGGGCGCGTTCAGACGAGGATACATGCTCTACGACACCTATCAGGTACAAAGCGATGTACTCGCCCCTGTTCGCCTCATGGCCGAGTTTTTTCGCGGTGTGCTGAGTCAGCCTTGGCCGCTGATCGGGGACATCCCCCTGGTTCGAAGCGCGGCGGCGGCAATGGAGCTTCTGTCCAATGCGGGCATGTCGCATGACCGGCCCGATTTCGGCATTCGCAATACACTAGTCGGCGGCGAAGCGACCGCTGTTGCCGAGGAGGTCGTCGCCTCCCATCCATTCTGTAATCTTTTGCATTTCCGCAAAGACACCAGTCGCGACGAGCCGACCGTTCTGGTTGTAGCGCCGCTATCGGGCCATTTTTCGACACTGCTGCGCGGCACTGTCGCGACACTGCTTCCTGATCATAACGTCTATCTGACGGACTGGGTTAACGCGCGCAACGTTCCGCTGCTCTATGGCGGATTCGACCTCGACGACTTTGTTGACGTCGTAATCCAATACATCCGCCTACTGGGACCCAAAATTCATGTGATGGCGGTATGCCAGCCGTCAGTGCCGGTGTTGGCGGCGGTGTCGTTGCTCGCTGCCGCCGGCGATCCGTGCCGGCCGACATCAATGATCCTGATGGGCGGTCCGATAGACACGCGCGCTAACCCGACCGAGGTCAATCATTTCGCAATGTCACACCCGCTCGACTGGTTCGAGCGCACGGTCATAACGACCGTGCCCGCCCGTTATCCCGGCGCCTTTCGCCGGGTTTACCCTGGATTTCTCCAGCTCGCCGGCTTTCTCAGCATGAATTTCGACCGGCATGTTTCAGCGCATTGGTCGATGTTCAACAATCTGGTCAAGGGCGACGGCGAAAGTGCTGCGGCAACCCGCGCCTTCTACAAGGAATACACTTCGGTAATGGATTTGCCGGCCGACTTTTACCTGCAGACGCTGGAGCGCGTGTTTCACGGCCACGACCTGCCGCGCGGGCGATTTCGGGTGCGCGGCAATCTGGTCGAACCGGCGGCGATCGAACAAACCGCATTGATGACGGTCGAAGGCGAAAAGGACGATATCTGCGCGGTCGGACAGACCGTCGCCGCGCACGCGTTGTGCTCCCGCATTCCGCCCGCCAAAAAGGTGCACCACCTCCAGCCCAAAGTCGGCCATTACGGGGTCTTCCATGGCCGCCGATGGCAGACGGAGACCTATCCCAAGGTCAAGGCGTTCATCCGGGCGCAGGCCTAACCGGCAAAGTCGCCCGCCGGGTTTCATGGAGCAGTCCGGCTTCCGGCCGGAGGACGAGCGGAGCCAGTAGGGCGCGAACTACGGCCGGCAGCTTTATATCGGCGGGCCCGGACGGGTGGTCGCGGGACCGAACCGACCGACTGAGCTGGCTCGACCGTCCGCCGCCGAAAAAGTTGCACGACCTCCGGGCCAAACTCCGCCATTATAGGCCGTTCCGCCAACGCCTGATGGCAGAGAAAGGGAGGAGGGAGATGCCGCTTCGTGGCAAGGTCGTCATAACCTGCGCCGTCACGGGGTCGATCCACACTCCGACGATGAGCCCGCACCTGCCGCTGACCCCGGACGAAATCGCTCGCGACGCGATCGCCGCAGCCGAGGCGGGCGCGGCGATCCTGCACCTCCATGCCCGCGACCCAAAGGACGGCCGGCCGACCCCGGATCCCGATGTCTTCATGCAATTCCTGCCGCGGATCAAGCAGTCGACTGGCGCGGTCGTCAACATCACGACCGGCGGCGGGCACGGCATGAGCCTCGAAGAGCGGCTGGCCGCACCGCTGCGCGCCAAGCCCGAAATGTGCTCGCTCAATATGGGCTCGATGAATTTCGGGCTGTTCCCGCTATTGGAGAAATACAGAGAATTCAAATATCCCTGGGAGTCGCGACACCTCGAGATGACGCGCGACTTCATCTTCCGCAACACGTTCGCCGATATCGAACGGATCCTGAAGGATTTGGGGGAGGAGTGCGGCACCCGCTTCGAATTCGAGTGCTACGATGTCGGGCACCTCTACAATCTCGCGCACTTCCTCGACCGTGGGCTCGTCAAACCGCCGCTCTTCGTACAGACGATTTTCGGGATCCTCGGCGGGATCGGCGCCGATCCGGAAAATGTCGTCCACATGAAGCGGATCGCCGACAAGCTCTTTGGCGACGACTACGCCTGGTCGATCCTCGCTGCCGGCCGCCATCAACTGCCGCTCGTCTCGATGGGCGCGATCATGGGCGGTAATGTCCGGGTCGGGCTCGAGGATTCGCTGTGGATCGGCCGAGGCAAGCTCGCCGAGAGCAATGCCGACCAGGTGCGCTGCGTCCGCTCGATCGTCGAGAACCTGTCGCTCGAAATAGCGACCCCCGACGAGGCGCGGGCGATGCTCGCGCTGAAGGGCGGCGACGCGGTGGCGTTCTGATGATCGACAAGCGGGTCAGAAGCCTCGCCGATGCGGTCGCCGGCATCAAGGACGGCGCCACGATCTTGTGCGCCGGGTTTGGCGGCGCCGGCCTGCCCGACGCGCTGTGCGAAGCGGTCGTCGAGCAGGGGGCGCGCGACCTGACGGTGGTCGCCAACAACGCCGGGACCGGGCGGCGCGGGCTCGCGGCACTGATGGCGGCGGGCCGTGTGCGGCGGATCATCTGCTCGTTTCCCCGCAGTTCCGGCTCGGTTGTGTTCGAAGAACTTTACGCTGCCGGCCGGATCGAGCTGGAGCTCGTGCCGCAGGGCATCATCAGCGAGCGCATGCGTTGCGCTGCGGCCGGCCTCGGCGGCTTCTACTCGCCGGTCTCGGTAGGAACCCGGCTCGCCGAGGGCAAGGAGCATCGCGAGATCGACGGCCGCATCTATGTTCTGGAGAAGCCGCTGAAGGGCGACATCGCGCTGCTGTCCGCCGACCGCGCCGACCGCTGGGGGAACCTCACCTACCGGAAATCGGCCCGCAACTTCAATCCGACGATGGCGACGGCGGCAGATCTGTCGGTCGTGCAGGTGCGCCGTATCGTCGAGCTGGGCGAACTCGATCCGGAGCTGATCATCACTCCCGGCATCTTTATCGACCGCGTGGTCGAGGTACCGGGGTAGGAGCTTTGCTGGAGGAACGACAATGCCGCTGAAACGTCGTCAAATCGCTTGGCGGGCCGCGCAGGATCTCGCGGATGGCGCTTATGTCAACCTCGGGATCGGGCTGCCGACCCTGGTTTCGGATTTCATTCCGAGCGATCGCGAGATCGTCTTGCACAGCGAGAACGGGGTCCTCGGCGTCGGGCCGGCCCCGGGCGACAACGCGGTCGATTGGGATTTGATCAACGCGGGCAAGCAGCCGATCACCCTGGTGACCGGCGGCAGCTATGTGCACCACACCGATTCGTTTCTGATGATCCGCGGCGGCCACCTCGATTTGGCACTGCTCGGCGCCTTCGAGGTGTCGGAAAAGGGGGATCTCGCCAATTGGACGACCGACGACCCGGGCTTTCCACCCGGCGTCGGCGGCGCAATGGATCTGGCGGTCGGCGCCAAAGAGATCCGCGTCCTCGTCGAGCACACGACCAAGTCGGGCGCGCCGCGCATCCGCCGCCAATGCGGCTACCCGCTGACCGCCGCCGCGGTCGTGCGCCGGATCTACACCGATCTCGCGGTAATCGACGTAACCCCCGAAGGGCTCGTTGTCCGCGAGATGGTCGAGGATATCGATTTGCCCGCGCTGCAGGCCAAGACCGAGGCGGCGATCCGTCCGGCGCCCGATCTGCGCCCGCTTCGCGTTCCAGCAGTATAAGATACTGACGGGCGTCTGGCGCTCCACGCAACGTCCAGGGGTGAGGTCCTCGCCCTCAGCCCCGACTGGTGCCATTTTGATCATCGTCGGCGGCAGGAGCTTTCGATGATCCCTTTCGGCGCGATACTTTCATCAGCGATGCTGCTGATTGCGGTGGGCGGCACGTCTCACGCCAAAATGGTGATGCAGATCTTTCCGGTGCTTGCGGGCGCGGGGCCGCACGACGTCTATCCCGCGCCGGACGGCGGGGTCTGGTTCACCGCGCAGTCCGCCGGCAAGCTCGGTCGGCTCGATCCCAGAACCGGCAGGTCAGATCTCATCGCGCTGGGGCCGGGTGCGGCGCCGCACGGCGTGATTGTTGGGCCCGACGGCGCCGCCTGGGTCACCGAAGGCGGGCAGAACGCGATCGCTCGGGTCGATCCCGCGACACATGCGGCAAAGCTCTTCCCGCTCCCCAAGGACCGCCGCAACGCCAATCTGAACACGGCGAGCTTTGATCGCCAAGGCGTGCTCTGGTTCACCGGGCAGAATGGCATCTATGGCCGGCTCGATCCCAAAACGGGCGCGATGGCGGTGTTCGACGCGCCGCGGGGCACCGGCCCCTACGGCATCGCTACGACGCCGGACGGGCAGGTGTTCTTCGCCTCGCTCGCCGGTAACTATCTCGGCCAGATCGATCGCGAAACCGGCACCGTCATGGTCTTGGAGCCGCCCGTGCCGCGCCAGGGCGCGCGGCGGGTCTGGAGCGACAGCCGCGGCGCCCTCTGGATCACCGGCTGGAACAGCGGCGATCTCTTCCGCTACGACAGCAAGTCGAAGGCCTGGGCGCATTGGCATCTGCCGGGCGATAGGCCGCAGCCCTACGCCGTCTATGTCGACGAGGCCGATGCGGTGTGGATTAGCGACTGGGGCGCGAACGCGATCCTGCGCTTCGATCCGAAGAGCGAAAAGTTCGAGTCCTTCCCGCTGCCCGATGGCTACGCCAACGTGCGGCAGCTCTCGGGCCGCAAGGGCGAGGTCTGGGGCGCCGAATCCGGAGCCGACAAGCTCTTTGTGCTGAGGGAAGGGTAGGACGAGATGGCGTGACGAGCATCCGCGCTTGCCATCAGCGCTCGGCCGATGCCCCGGCCTTCAACTGTTTCTCGACCAGCTCGAGTTATTCCCCGCGCATCTTCTCGTAGCGGCCGGGATCGACGATCTCGGCGATCGTACCGTCGGGCGAGCGGAACTTGACCGTCCCCGAATCGGGCTTCGAGAGCAGGGTGCCGCCATTCGCCTCGATCTTCGCGATAAAGCTCTTCCGGTCGTCGACCTCGATGCCAAAATGGTGGATCGCCGGACCCTCGCCAACAAGTTTGGCTTCCTCGTCCTCCTCACTGTCATAGACCATCAGCGCGAGATCGATATAGCCGTCGGTCAAGTGCCGCGAGATGTGTCCACGCGACCGGCCGGTCCCGACCTGCCGAAACCCGAACACGTTTTCGTAAAATTTCGTCGCGGCCTCGAGGTCGGCTACCTTCAACGCCACGTGATTGATGCGCGCCATGTCGTTTCTCCTACTCGCCGGCGCCGTTATAGGGCGCGATAACCGTCCCTGTACGGTATTCCTCGGGCTCGAGGATGACCTCGGTCTTGGCGTCCTTGAATTCGTCGAGATTGTTGCTCTTGATGTTCTGCCACTGCACTTCGAGCACCCGCGGCTTCGACCACTCGCCGTCCTCGCCGAAGCTGATGTCGCCGACGATGGTCTTGAACGGGTGGGTGCGGATGTAATCGGCAAGCTTGGTTTGGTCGAGGGTCTTGGCGCCCTCGACCGCGTCGCCGAGTACCTGCAGGTTCGCATAGGCAAAGGGTGGCAGATACCAGCCCAGCGGATCGATCCCTTCGGCCGCCGCTTTGGCCTGATACTTCTTCAGGAAATCGAGTATTCCCGAGAATTGCATTGTCGGTGCAGGGATCCACCAATCATAATCTATGACGCCGTTGAGTTTCGGCCCGAACTGCTGCTTTACCGCGGTGAACTGCAATCCCACCATGCCGCCGCCGAAAAACCGGGTCTTGAGCCCGAGTTCGGTCGCGGCGCGCAACATGCCGGCGGAACCTGGGGGATAGGACGCGACAAACACCATATCCGGGTTGGTCGCCTGGATCGCGCGGACAATCGGCGTAAAGTCGGGTGTTCCCGGCGGATAGGTCTTGTCATAGACCAATTTGACTTCATTGGACTTGGCGTGGTCGCGGATGCCTTCGGAGGCGTTCTTCGGGAATTCGGCGTCTTCGGCCAGCAAGGCGAGCGTCTTCGGTTTTGGATCTGCCGCCATCGCGACCTTGAAGAAGGGCTCCGAAAAAGCGTGTTTCGGATCGGGCCCGGTCGGCAGCATCGAGAAATACTTTGGATAATGGAACTCGCTGTTGACTGCGAGCCCGAACAGCCCGAGGAACAATCGGTCGTGAGAGATAGCCACGGGCATGGCCGGCGCGATCAGATTGGTGCCATAGCCCGATACGATGAGATCGACCTTGTCGACCTCCAGAAGCTTTGTGTAGATCCCCGGCACGGTGGCGGGATTGCTCTGGTCGTCGTAATGGACCAGCTTGACCGGTCGGCCGAGCAAGCCACCCTTGGCGTTGACATCGTCCTGCCAAATCTGCATTGCGAGCAGCGCGGACTTGCTTGCGGCGGCGAGCCCGCCGGTCAGTCCCATGCCAAAGCCGATTGTAATCGGCTCTGCCGCCCTGGCGGTCCCGGCGGAAAGGACGCAGGCGACCAAGGCAGCCGCTGCGAGAAAGCAACGGCTCTTGTATCTAATCATTGCTACCTCCCTAAGTGCTCTCATTATTCGAAACCGGCCTTAAGCAAGCCGGGATTCTTATTCGCTCGCTCGAACGAAGCGGTTGACGCCATCGGCGCCGGGCACGCGTTCGAGCGCGCCCTGATACATCAGATAGTGCAGATGCGCGAGCGCTTCCCCGAGCGCGAAACCCATTTGGTGCCGATCGAGCGGCCGCCGGAAAAGGACGGGCAGCAGGTCGACCGCCGTCTTCGGGGTCTCGCAAGCGGCCGTGACTTCCTCGCAGCGCACGTTGTGATGGGCGGCCAAGCCGTCGAGCCGCGCGTGAAGTCCGAGAAACGGCAGGTTGTGGGACGGCAGGACCAGTGTCTCGGGCGGTACCGCTTCTCGCAGCTTGTGCAGAGACGACAGGTAGAGGGCGAGGGGATCACCATCGGGCTCGTGCGCCTGCACGCTGATATTGGGTGAGATCTTGGGCAGCACCTGGTCGCCCGCGATCAGCACGCCGGTCTCGGCGCAATAAAGGCAGGCAAGCTCGGGCGCATGGCCTTCGCCGACGACGACCTGCCATTGACGACCGCCGATCTCGATAACCATCCGATCGGCGAGCCGCCGATAGCTCGCCGGTACAGTGGGGACGCCGCGCCGGTAACTGTTCTCGCGTTCACCGAACAGTTCGACCGCCGCATCGTCAAGCCCGGCGCGACGCGCGAAATCGCGGCGCAGCGGCGCAAAATCCTCGGCGACGCGGCTCATCACGCGCGCAAAGAGCCATTCCTTCTCGGTAATCCACAACGGGACTTGCCACCGCTCGGTCAGCCAGCCTGCCAGGCCGACATGGTCCGGATGGTAGTGGGTCACGATGACCCGAGTCACCGGCAATCCGGCGAGCCGCTCTGCAAAAATCCGCTCCCACAAGTCTTTTGATCTGGCCGACGCATAGCCCGTATCGACAATCGTCCAGCCCTCGCGATCCTCCAACAGCCACAAATTGATGTGGTCGAGCGCGAAAGGAAGCGGCATCCGCAGCCACTGCACACCCGGGGCAATCGGCAACGTCTCCCCGGGCGGAGGCGGTGCCGCAACCGGAAACTGCAAGGGTGTCAGGCTGCCGTCCATAAGCGATGCTTTCCCGCGTGGCGAATTGACCTGCAAGTTAGGAGAGTGCATTAGTGCCGAGCAAGCGGGAACGTTGCCGGTGAGGAATGCGCCGGAGGCCGGACCGCAAGGTTCAACAAAAACGGCACAATAATGCGCGATTTCAGTATTCCGGGCCGGTCGGCGGCGATGGCCGCCAACGGGATGGCCGCAACCTCCCACCCGATGGCGACGCTCACCGCGCTCGACGTGCTGAGATCGGGCGGCAACGCAGCCGATGCCGCGATCGCCGCGGTCGCCATGCAGTGCGTCGCCGAGCCGCAAAGTACCGGGATCGGCGGCGATTGCTTCATTCTCTACTCAAAGGGCGGCGCCCTTCCTGTCGCCCTCAATGGGTCGGGGCGCGCCCCGGCAAAGGCCAATATCGACTGGTATGTCGAGCACGGGATAGACGAGATCGGTGTGCAGACGCCTCATGCGGTTACGGTGCCCGGCGCAATCGACGCCTGGTGCACCTTTAACCGCGAATACGGCACACGACCCCTCGGCGAATTGATCGAGCCGGCGGCGCGGGCTGCCCAGGAAGGTTACATCGTGACGCCGCGCGTTGCCGCTGATTGGCACCGCAACCAGCAGAAACTGCGTGACCCCGTGACAGCCGGCCTTTTCCTGCCTAACGGGAAACCGCCCGGCGCCGGGGACAAGATGAGCAATCCGCCGCTCGCCGCCACGTTACGCCGGATCGGGCGGGAAGGCCGATCGGCGTTCTACGAAGGCGCGGTCATGCGCGAGATCGTCGGCAGGCTCAACTCCCTCGGCGGGCTGCACCAGGAAGAGGACTTTGCCGCCCAGCGCTCGAACTGGGTGGAACCGATCCACGCCTCATATAGAGGCTATGACGTTTATGAGTGCCCACCAAATGGGCAGGGGATGGCGGCGCTGATGATTCTGCGCACGCTTTCGGGCTACGCGCTCAGTGGCGATGCGTTCAGCGAGGCTGATCGGCTGCATCTGCTTGCCGAGGCGAGCAAGGCCGCCTATTGGGTGCGCGACAATTTCATCTGCGACCCCGAGCATGTGTCGGTCGATGTCGCCGATTTTTTGTCTGAAGCGCGCGCCGAGCGCACGCGGCAGACGATACGGCTCGACCATGCAATGCCGGGACCGCGCTGGGCAGAGTTCGAGCACAGGGACACGGTCTATCTCTGTGTCGTCGACCGCGACGGCAACGCCTGCTCTTTCATCAATTCGCTGTTCTCGTCCTTTGGAACAGGGATCCTCGCGCCGCAATGCGGCGTGCTGCTGCACAATCGCGGCACCGGCTTCCGTACGATCCCGCATCACCCGAACGCGATCGCGCCGCGCAAGCGGCCGCTCCATACGATCATCCCCGGGATGCTGGTCAAGGATGGCCGCGCGGTAATGCCGTTCGGGGTGATGGGCGGACATTATCAGGCGGTCGGCCATGCCCATTTCATCCACCGCCTGCTCGATCGCGGCATGGACCCGCAGCAGACGGCCGAGCAGCCGCGCCTCTTGCCTCTCAATGGCGTATTGCAGGTCGAGAAGACCATCTCGCAGCCCATCATCACCGATCTCGCGCATCGCGGGCACGAGATCCAGTTGCAGGAGGTGCCGCTCGGCGGTTGCCAGGCGATCTGGATCGACCATCAGCGGGGCGTGTTGATCGGCGGCTCGGAACCGCGCAAGGACGGACTGGCCCTCGGCTATTGACCGAGGGGACCGCCGAATTAAGCTTTGCCTTACGGAACGGCATCACCCGCCTCGACCATCTGTATCAGCGCGATCCTCTGAGGGTCTTGTTTCCGACCCCCGCCGCCCACGATGCGGCGCTCGCGGTTATCATCACCACCTCAGGCGGGCTCGTCGCCGGCGACCGGATCGAGATCGCCGTCAAGGCCGGACCTGGGGCGTCGGCGCATGTAACAGCATCAGCGGCCGAGAAAATCTACCGATCGAACGGGCCGACAACGGCCATTCGTCAAGCCTTGACGGTCGGCGTCGGCGCCACTCTGGAATTCTTGCCGCCTGAGACGATCCTGTTCGAAGGTGCCCGCCTGCGGCGCGAGACCACCATTGAGCTTGCAGCCGGTAGCGGGTTTCTGGGAGGCGACATCGTGATCTTCGGCCGTCGCGCGCGTGGCGAGCGGTTCACCCGCGGCTTCCTACGTGAGGTTCGGCAGGTTAGCCGAAACGGTGAGCTGGTCTGGGGAGACGCCCTCCACCTCGAGGAC
>JBJMQW010000174.1:0-5094 GCA_045802495.1 Allostellaceae bacterium
CGCCGTCAACCCGCCGGTTTATCACGCCTCGACGATTCTGTCGGCGAACATGGCCGAATGGGAGGCGAGACGCGACCCGAGCAAGCGCTTCGATATCGTCCGTTACGGGTTGTTGGGAACACCGACCACGTTCGCGCTCGAAGAGGCGGTGGCGGCCATCGAGGGCGGCTATCGCGCCATGCTGATGTCGTCGGGCCTCGCCGCAATCACGGCGCCGCTGCAGGCCTGCGTCAAATGCGGTGACCATGTCCTGATGGTCGACTCATGCTACGGCCCGGCGCGGAACTTCTGCGAGAAGGTGCTAACCCGCTGCGGTGTCGAGACAACCTATTATGACCCGCTGATCGGCGAGGAAATCGTCCGGCTGATGCGCCCCAATACCCGGGTCGTCTATCTCGAATCGCCGGGCTCGCTGACCTTCGAGGTGCAGGACGTGCCGGCGATCGCCGCAGCGGCGCACGAGGCCGGCGCCAAGGTGCTGATGGACAACACCTGGGCCTCGCCCTACCTGTTCCGGTCCTTCGAGCATGGCGTAGACGTCTCGATCCACGCCGCGACCAAATACATCGTCGGCCATTCCGACGTCATGCTCGGCACAGTCATCACCAACGAGGAAATGTACCTGCCGGTGCGCACGATGGCGGCCGATCTCGGCCACTGCGCAGGCCCGGACGACGCCTATTTCGCCCTGCGGGGGTTGCGAACCTTATCGGTCCGGCTGGAGCGCCATGAAAAGAATGCGCTCGCCGTCGCGCGCTGGCTGCAATCCCGGCCCGAAGTGGCCCGGGTGCTCTACCCGGCCTTACCGGAAGATCCCGGCCATGTGCTGTGGAAGCGCGACTTCCTCGGCGCCAGCGGGTTGTTCGGCGTGGTGCTCAAACCGGCGCCCAAACCCGCTGTCTATGCAATGATCGACGCCCTCGACCTGTTCGGCATCGGTTCGAGCTGGGGCGGCTACGAGAGCCTGATCCTGCCGACCAACCCCGAGCGCGGCCGCACAGCGACTCGTTGGGCTCCGGAAGGCCCCACCCTGCGTCTGCATATCGGCCTCGAAGACCCGCAGGACCTGATCGAAGATTTGGAGCGCGGCCTCCACCAGCTGCGCACCGTCTCCGCCGCGGCGGCAGCCTGAACCGCTACCTCAAACAACCCCGAACGTCTTTATCGTATCCTCGTTGAAGCTGAGCCCGAGCCCGGGGGCCGTCGGCATCGCGAGCTGGCCGTCAATCGGCACCGGCACTTCCTCCCACAAGCGAAACAGGCGGGGCATATATTCGACCGTGAGGCCGTTGGGCGCCGCCCCGACGAGGTGGACATGGATCTCCGGCACCCCATGGCTGACCACCGGCAGGTTGAAGGCTTCGGCCACGCCCGCGATCTTGAGCCACGGGGTGATGCCGCCGGAGCGCACCTGGTCGATCATCACGATATCGACCGAGCGGGCTTCGAGCATGTGGCGGAACGGGGTGATCCCGTAGAGATATTCACCGCCGGCGACCGGCGTTGCGAGAGCCGCGGCGACGCGCGCAAGCCCGGCGTAATCGTCATGCGTCGTTACATCTTCGAGCCAATAAAGGCCGACCCCGGCGTCTTCGACCCGCCGCCCGATGTCGATCGCCTGCTCGACCCGCCAGCGTTGGTTGATGTCGCACATCAGGTCCATATGGGGGCCGACCGCCTCGCGGATGAGCCGGGCCTGCTCGACTTCGCGGGCGGGCGAGGTCACGCCAGGCAGGCCGAGCTGCATCTTAGTTTGGCGATGACCTTTCTCGCGCAGCCTTCCGGCCGCAGTGACCGCCTCCTCGAGCTTGAGGCCGCGCCGCAGCGCGCCGCTCGCATAGGTCGCGATGCGATCGCGGCCGCCGCCGAGCAATTTCCACAGCGGGAGGCCGAGCACCTTGCCTTTGATGTCCCACAGCGCGACATCGATCGCCGACAGCGCCATCGTGAAGATCCCGACTGGGCCGGATCCGCCCGCGGTAGCGCGCAGTTTCGCCGCGACCGCCTCGACGCGCAGCGGGTCGTCGCCGATCGTCAGCGCGGCGAGCTCGTCGACGGCGCGCCGCAAGCTGTGGGTCAGCGCGCCGCCAAAATATGTGACCCCCAGCCCCTCGACGCCGTCATCGGTGCGCATCCGCAGCCAGACTATCGGGTTGGTCGCATTGGGGTTTTCCGAAAAGCCGGCGAGCGGCTCGTCATTGGGCAGGAGGACGATGCCGGTCTCGATCGACGCAATCTTCATTCTTGCCTCCCCGTCACTGGTGAACCGCCTCGAGCTTGTAGCCGTCGGGATCGAGCACGAAGGCGGCGTAATAAGTCGCGCCGTAGTGCGGCCGCGGTCCCGGCGCGCCGCAATCGCGACCGCCGGCCCCCAGCGCCGCGGCATGGAACATGTCCACGGCGCCACGGCTCGGCGCCGTGAAGGCGAGATGAAATCCGGGCCCGGGAGGCCGGGCCCGCTTGGGCTGGGCGAACAGAGCCAATTTATCACCGCCGCCTTTCTCGCCGAACCCGACACCGCGCAGGTTTGACCAGACCCGGACATAGCCGAGCGGAGCCAAGATCCGATCGTAGAATTCGGCCGAACGGGCAAGGTCGCCAACCCCGAAAGACAAATAACCGAGCATTTTCAATCGGTCACGCGGCGAACCGCTTGACGGCCGCCGCGTCGAAGGTGAGGCCGAGACCGGGACGGTCCGAGAGAACGGCCCTTGTCGAGCGCGGCGGTTCCTTCGAACAAGCTCAGCATCCAGCCCATGTATTCGACGGTCAGGCCGTTCGGCACCGCCGCGACGAGATGGGTGTGGATCTCCGGGATGACATGGCTGACGACCGGCAGGTTGAAGGCCTCCGCCATGCCGGCGACCTTCATCCATTGCGTGATGCCGCCGACCCGGATCAGATCGATCATGATGTAGTCGACCGAGCGCGCCTCGATCATGTGGCGAAAGGGGACGATCCCGTAAACCAATTCGCCGCCGCAGATCGGCGTCGCGAGCGCTGCGTTGACGCGCGCGATCCCGGCGTAGTCGTCATGCGTCGTCACATCTTCGAGCCAGAAGAGGCCGACCCCGGAATCCTCGACCCGGCGGCCTATGTCGATCGCCTCTTCGGGACGCCAGCGCTGGTTGATGTCGCACATCAGCTTGATGTCCGGTCCCAGCGCCTCGCGCACCGCCTTGGCCCGTTCGACCTCCTTCGCAGGCGTCGTTGGGCCGGGCAGCGCCAGCTGCATCTTGGCCTCGCGGAACCCTTTCTCCTTGAGCTTTCCGGCGGCAGTCACGACCTCGTCGAGCGACAGCGTGCGGCGCAGCGAGCCGCTCGCATAGGCGGCGACGCGTTCGCGGGCGCCGCCCAGCAGCTTCCATAGCGGCTGGTTCAGCGCTTTGCCGCGGATATCCCACAGGGCAATGTCGATCGCCGCCAGCGCCAGCGTGAACATGCCGCCCGGGCCAGACCCGCCCGCCGCGGCCCGCAGTTTTGCGATGATCGCCTCGAGGCGCAGCGGATCTTCGCCGATCGTCAGCGCCCCGAGATCGTCGACGGCTGCCTTCAGGCTGCGGGTCGCCGCGCCGCCGTAAAAGGTCACGGCGATCCCTTCGATGCCGTCGTCGGTGCCGATCTGCAGGATCACGATCGGCCGCGCGGCATTCGGGTTTTCCGGCGAATTGGCGAGCGGATCCGCTTCCGGAAGAACCAGGATCTGTGAGCGGATGTGCGAGATTTTCATTCAGCTATCCCTATTCCTTTGTCATTCCGGGACGGCCCTCGGGCCGGGCCCGGAACCTATGAACACGGACCTGTGCCGGGCGTTCTCAGGCCGTGTGCATGGGTTCCGGGCTCCCGCGCTAGGCGCGTGCCCCGGAATGACGGCGGATTGTCACGCAGCGCGGTAGCGATCGATCGTCGCCTGGTTGAATTTGAGGCCGAGCCCGGGAGCCGTCGGCATCGTCAACTCGCCGTTCTGCTGCACCGGAACTTCCTCGAACAGTGGCATCAGCCACGGCATGTACTCGACCGTCAGCCCGTTGGGGATCGCCCCGATCAGATGGACATGGACCTCGGGGATCAGGTGGCTGACAACCGGCAGGTTGAAGGCTTCGGCCATCCCGGCGACCTTCATCCATTGCGTGATCCCGCCGACCC
This sequence comes from Allostellaceae bacterium, assembly GCA_045802495.1. Taxonomy (GTDB): domain Bacteria; phylum Pseudomonadota; class Alphaproteobacteria; order ATCC43930; family CGMCC-115725; genus AP-15. Next base: position 4,147 of record JBJMQW010000174.1, read on the forward strand.
GCACCAGGTCGATCATGACGATGTCGACGGAGCGCGCCTCGACCATATGGCGGAAAGGGACGATGCCCCAGACGTATTCGCCGCCGGCGACCGGCGTCGACAGGGCTGCGGTGACGCGGGCGAGCCCGGCGTAATCATCCGCCGTCGTCACGTCCTCGAGCCAGAAGAGGCCGACCCCGGCGCCTTCGACGCGGTGGCCGATATCGATCGCCTGCTCAGGTCGCCAGCGCTGGTTGATGTCGCACATCAGCCTGATGTCGGGCCCGATCGCCTCGCGCACCCGCCGCATGCGCTCGACCTCGATGGCGGTCGTCGTCTCGCCGGGCAATGCGAGCTGCGTCTTCATTTCGCGCCAGCCCTTGTCCTTGAGCGTCGCCGCGGCCTTGACCACACGGTCGAGCGAGAGGCCGCGCATCAAGGCGCCGCTGGCATAGGTCGGGACCCGCTCGCGCGCGCCGCCGAGGAGCTTCCACAATGGCAGGCCGAGCGCCTTGCCGCGGATGTCCCACAACGCCATGTCGAGCGCCGACAAGGCCAAATGAAAGATGCCGCCGGGCCCGGCCGAGCCGGCCGCTGCCCGCAGCTTTGCCACGACCGCCTCGACGCGCAGCGGATCCTCGCCGACGATCAGCGCCCCGAGTTCGTCGACCGCGCTTCGCAAAGTTCCCGTCAGCGCGCCACCGAAATACGTGACACCGACCCCGACGACGCCCTCAGAGGTTTCGACCTGCAAGGTGACGATCGGACGCGTTCCGTTCGGGTTTTCGGCAGCGTCGGCGAGCGGCTCGTCCGCGGGCAGCGCGACGATTTGGGAGCGAATACCGGATATTTTCATAGAATGGATCCCCAGGGTTCAGCGCGGCGAGAGTTGCATTGCCGGTCCGATAAGGAAAGCGCGCTCTACTGTAAAGTCTTGCGCCTGAGCCCGGCGGTTCCAGCGCTTGACCG
>JBJMQW010000175.1:0-3989 GCA_045802495.1 Allostellaceae bacterium
GGTCTATCGCGTGACCTTGCCGACCTATGTCAGGCCGCGGCAGTTCGACTTCTCCGCTCGGCCTCGTTTAGGTGGTTCCGGGCATTGATCGCGGCAATGCACACTGTCAGACTAATCGATTCCGTTTCGGAGAAATGCTGACGCGCGACGCGCGGGTCGGCGCTTAAACTTGCCGTACAAATTTTGCCCCTCCGGATTTCCAGGAAGCCATGCTCGGAAATACCCCGTCCCGGTAAATCAGCGCATGCATCAGCGCCGCGCCAAAGTGGGCAACGAAGGTCGCGAAAAGAAGAAACGCCAGAACCGTGTGGACATTTCTCAGCGTCGCGTAGAGCGCAGCGTTCTGCGGCAGGATCGGCGGCAGCTCGAGCGGCCCGTAGAACACGACCGGATAGCGCGCCGCCGACAGCATGGCCCAGCCGACGAGCGGCAACGCGAACATCAGCACATACAACACGACATGCGATGCGTGCGCCGCAAAGCGCTGCCATGCCGGCATGCCTTCGGGCAAGGGCGGAGCGGGGTTGAGGAGCCGGTTCACCAGCCGGACCGCGACCAGGATGAGGATCACGATGCCCAGCGGCTTGTGGATCGACACCAGCCAGTGATAGTTCGACAGCGAGGCCACCATTCCAATGCCGATAAACAGCATTGCCAAGACCAGCACTGCCATCGTCCAATGTAGAATGCGGGAGAATGCAGTGAATTGCAGATGCCGGGCCATGGTCACGCCCCCTTGCCGCCAGCAGGAATTTGAACTGCGCTCGGTTCCTTCTTCTCTCCGGCGCGCCGCGTAAAGGATGTGGAATAGGCAGCCGACCGCGCGCTGAGCAAAGGGTCGTCGGACGGCTCGATCCCGGAGGGCAGCACCAGCGGATCGAAATTGACGTCGCGGCAGTTGCCCGGCGCTTCGCCCTCGATGTGGTTGATGGTCAGCATCCCGACATCGACCTGCTCGCGAGTGCTTGGCCATTGGAGCGTGGCGTCCGTGGGATCGCCCGGCTGTCCAACCGTAACGGCCAGGCGCCATTGCAGCGGCCCTTGCCCGATGCGCGCGGTCACGGCGTCGAAGAGGTAATTCTTGTCTTGCGTTGCGGGTTGTGCCGCCGTTTCGGGTTCGAAGGGCTCGACCGCCGCCATCGACCAGCGTACCGGCGTCGAGGCGCCGGCGGCTTTGACGAACCGGAACGCATCGAGGGCGTTGTAGCTGGCATTGGCAAAGCCGGACGAGAACGGGTTGGCTTTGAGGACTTCCAACGCCCGGGCGGTTTCGGGATGATGAGAGACAAAGTCCTTCATCTTCGCGGGGTCGGGCTTGCCAGTCTTGGGGTCCGGTCGCGAGGCGAGCAGCTGCTCCCAGAAGCTCTCTGGGTCTTTGACGGTGAACACCGGGATGTCGATCATCGCCATCCGCCATTCCTCGCCGTCCGGCGGGCGGAAGGCCAGCGCCATGCTGCGTATCGCCGCCGGGCCGTCGGCCAAGTAAGGCTCACCGCCGGCGAGCGACAAGCGGCCGATGACGGGAACCCGCCCCGGCCGGAAGACCGCCGCCTTCGAGAGGCGCGCACCCTCGCCGTTGCTTTCGAAATAACCGCCGATGCAAACGCCCTTGGCATGGTTGCGGCGGAAGCCGGAATGAACCCCGCTGACCTCCTCGAAGGTGTCGATGATCTCCGCCTGGGTCAGGCGGTGCGGCGAGAGCCAGCCGCCGACATAGGCAAAGCATCCCACTGCCGCCAGCAGGGCGGCGGCGATCACTGCGAGTTTTGCGACGGTCCCTGTTTCGGCCAATGCCCGAAGCCGGTAGGGTGTCGCCGTACTGGGATCGTTTGGCACCGCACGCTCCCTGCTTTCGGTGAAATTAGGCTGGGAAATTAGGCTGGATCGATCGCGACCACACAGCCGTCGAGGAACGCTGTGACCGGGTATTCCGATCCCGCTACCGGTCGTGCTATGGATTGCTCCGAAAAACCCGCGAGGAAACCATGATCCATCACCTATCCATCGCTGCCCGCGATCCGAAGCATGTCGCCGGGGTTCTGGCCGAGATCATGGGCGGCGCCTCGGTGCCGTTCCCGCCCAATCCGGGGAGCTTCTTCGCGCTTCAGCGCGACGAGCACGGATCGGGGGTCGAGGTCTATCCGGCGGGAACCGAGCTCCGGCCGGGCGGCAGCGAGGGTGGCGGCTTTGCGAAGAAGCCGGCGGCCGAGCGCGGCTACGGTCCGACGCATTTCGCGCTCAGCGTCGCCACTGAGGCGGACAAGGTCGAGGCGATCGCCGCCCGGGAGGGCTGGCACTGCGTCCGCTGCAACCGCGGCCCGTTCCATGTGATCGAGGTCTGGCTCGAGAACGAGTCGATGGTCGAGGTGCTGCCGCCCGAATACGCCGCCGAATACCTCGCCTTCACGCGCCCTGACAAGATCGAGGCCGCGATGGCCGCGGCGCAGCCAGCCGCGTCACGCCAGCGCCCGGCGTAATTTCGCGGCCGTAACCGGAGGCGCCCGAGCGACTTCACTTCTCCGCCGGCACGGTTGAGGGTGCCGCCCGATAAGATCAGGCGGCGCGGGCGGGGTCATCCCAGCTGGCGGGTGAAGTCAAGGCGAACGGCCGAGCGGCGGCGGGTTGCGCTTGGACTGGGTGGCGGTCGAGCGCGACGCGGCATCTCGGTGTCCTCGGCGGTGATGAGCTTTGAGCATCAGGGGCTCGCCTTCAACCTCTTGGACACGCCGGGCCATCAGGATTTCAGCGAGGACACCTACTGCACCCTGACCGCGGTCGACAGCGCGGTGATGGTGCTCGACGCCGCCCCCAATGGCGCCAAGGGGGCATCGAGGAGCAGACCCGCAAGCTCTTCGAGGTGTGCCGGCTGCGCGACGTGCCGATCATCACCTTTGTCAACAAGCTCGACCGCGAGGCTCGCGATCCGTTCGACCTCCTCGACGAGATCGAGCAGTCTCTGGCGCTCGACGTGACCCCAGCCTCCTGGCCGATCGGCATGGGGCGCGACTTTCTCGGCAACTATGATCTGTTCGCCGATGCGCTCCTGTTGTTCGAGCGCGGCGTCCACGACCGGGTCACCGAGCCTGTCCGCTGCAGCGGTCTCGACGACCCACAATTGCCGCGACTCTTGCCCAAGCGAGCGCTCGCCAAACTGCGCGAGGAGGTCGAGATGGCGCGCCGACTATCCCGCCATTCGGGCCGTCCAGCCCGCCTACCTACCTGATGTCCAGTGAGAGGTTAATGTAACATAAGGGATGTTATGCGCGAGCGGCATTTATTTTATAAATCAATAGTTTGGCTCGATTCTGTGTTACATGCAATGTATGACCAATTTCTGTTTAACCTTGTACGATAGTATCGTTGTGCGCGAGAGCTCGGTTGCTGCCAGCGGCGGCTTTTGCGGCGGCAGACCGGGTGCCAAGGTCGCTACTTTCCAATGGCCGTGCGGCGCCGCGAACAGTCGCAGCCGTCTGGCCAGGCCGTAGCGGCACGCAATATTCTGCGCCCGCAGAGACCAGGGCCTTCTGTATAAACGCACGCCTAGTGGAAAAACATACGGGCAAAACGGGTGCTCTGGTAGAGTATCCTAATAAATTCGGGAAACACACGAATAAATAAAAGCCATTTGTGTACAAGAAAAGTTTTATAAGTTTATTTTCACTATTTTAAAAAATTCCTGGTAAAATCCGAAATTGAGGCCATATGATATTGGATCTGAATTGTAAAAAGGGCTAGGCCAGATGTCCAAGATTTATATCTCTTTGGCAGATAGCCGTGCCAAAGGCTTTATGAGATGGTGCGGTGCTCACCCGGAGAGGCTCGGTGAGGCTCGCACCGTAGCGGGCGAAGGTGCCGTTATCGCGGCTCCAGAACTCGCTCAAGCGGTAATGACCCCGGCCGAACAGCCGCATCGTCCGTGGCTCGTGCCCGGCGCAGGTACGCTCTAAAAAGACGCGATTGGCCAGGCTTCTGCTCGAAACACGATTTTA
>JBJMQW010000176.1:0-9755 GCA_045802495.1 Allostellaceae bacterium
CAATGTATTGCACATGCCTGCTCGTTCAGTTTCGCCGCGCATAGAGTTTGTCAAATTGCCGGTGGGTCGTGTCATTTACACCTTGTCAACGCCGGCACGTCATACCGATGGTGAAACAGCGATTGTTGGGAAAGCACTGCCGATCTCTTTCCATACAAGGAGCAAGCCCGCACAAACGGAAAACTAGATCTGCTCGACTCCGTAATTCTGAATTCCGGTGATGCCCGGTTCTTCGCGATCCGCCATGGCCGCGCCGACATTGCGGGGTCTGTTTCCCGCGCGCATTCCGATCTCTCCGACCGGCCTTCCGCATTGCTTTGAAAATCGTCCAGCTTTGCGGCTTTTCCGCATCGCCCGACTGATCACCAGCAACGGATTGCGCATCCTTTGCTATCACGGATTTGCGCTTGCCGACGAATACAAATATAGAGGTACCCTGTTCATCAAAGATGAACTGTTCAGTCGGTGCATGGGGTATCTGAAGCGTAACAACTACCCGATATTGTCGTTAAACAATGCGCTTGACGGCGCTGAGCAAAGGGCGGCTGCCGCCTTGCACTACCGCAATTACAATGGGCGATGGCTGGCGGGGAGTTTATACGCAGGCCTTGCCGATCCTGAGGAAGCTCCAGATCCCCCAATGGCAGCTGGCCGAAAATCGGCTGCTCCGCCGTGGGCTACCTCCGGTGATCGGATCGTAAACGACATGCTGCGCGGCACGCCGATAGAAAAATTGACGAAGTCTCGCGCCGCCCCAGCATTTACTTTGACGCTCTGTCGGAGCGTGGCTAGGTAGGGCTAGCGCTCTTTCTGACCATTCTGGGTTATTCTTGGTACAATTGCTCCTGGTTGGTTCGTCACTAGCGGGACGAGCCGGATCTCGCCTGGGCAAACCTTCTTGACAGAATGGGGCAAGCGGTCCTCACAGGCTATGCCACCGCAGGCGCTTTTGCGTCACAGGCCTATCTCGACGAGTATTGGTGCATGATATTTATCTTCGACGCCGCGCGCCGTTTGGTTGCTCGGAAGGCCGCAGTCCAACCGGCTGCATCCGCGGGCGCAGCGCGGCTGGGCCCGCGTGGCGTTCAGCAACCGATCGGCTCAGCAGGATTGGCAAGACCCATTGACCGCCTCGGCCATGCCAAGCGGCCGTCCTGAAATCCCCGTTCCCTTCAGATCGCCGGCGAGCAGGTCAATAAGGACTACTCGATTTGGGAGCGGGGGCCGCAGCGCCCGAGCGCATCTCCTGCAATGCCGCCTGGCCGCCCAGCGTCATGAAACGATTGTCGCCGCCGACGGTGACGAAGGTGAACCCCATCTCGATCATCTGTTTGGCGTAGGAGGGGGCGCCGCAATGGATGCCGGGCTGGACCTTGTGCCGCCTGCAGCCGTCGAGAACCTTCTTCAGCGCCGCCATCATCCATTCGTCGGGCTTGTCGCCGCCCGGCGCGTAGCCGAGCGATATCGATAGATCCGAAGGACCGACATAGATCGCGTCGAGCCCCGGCGTCGACAGGATCGCGTCGAGATTGTCGAGCGCCTCCTGCGTCTCGATCATCCCAAAGGCGACGACGATGTCATTGGCCTTGGCGTGGTAGTCGGCCCCGCCATAGAGCGAGGCACGGATCGGCCCCGAGCTGCGATAGCCGAGCGGCGCATAGCGCATCGAGCCGACAAATCTCTCGGCCTCGGCGCGGTTGTTGATCATCGGGCAGACGATGCCGTAGGCGCCGGCATCGAGCGCCTTCTGGATGTGCGCCGGGTCGTTCCACGGCACCCGCACCAGCGGCGTCACATTGGTGGTCGAGATCCCTTGCAGCATCGTCACCATCATCTGGTAGTCGATCATGCCGTGCTGCATGTCGACGACCAGCGAGTCCCAGCCTATGCTGGCCATGACCTCGGCCGAGAAGCTGCTCGGGATCCCGCACCAGCTGTTGATGACCGCCCGGCCTTGCGCCCAGGCTTCCCGCACTCCGTTTGGCCGCGCCATGTGTCTCTCCTCGGTTTTTTGCGATGCTCAGCCGATCCCGCCAGCTAAGCCGGCGCGAGTCAAGCACCTGACATCCTCCCCACCGCTCCGGCCCTTGTATGGCCGATGTTGAAGGTCAGATTAAAACGACTAATGACAGAAGATCATGGACAACAGGTACGTTGCTGCCGCGGAGTTCAAGGCCAATTGTCTGCGGCTGATGGACGAGGTGGCACAGCAGCGCCGGCCGATTGTCATTACCAAACGGGGCAAGCCGGTCGCCAAGCTCGTGCCGGTAGAACCGGAGCCAATCGATCTCTTCGGCCGCATGGCCGGAACCATCAAGATAGTTGGTGACATCATCAACCCGATCGAGGATGCGGGGTGGACCGGCGATGAGGAGAACCTCTGATTCGCCCTTCCTCTTGCTCGATACGCATCTTTGGCTTTGGCTCGTAGCGGGCAGTCCGGAGCTTTCGATCGAGAGGCGCCACAGGATTGAGGAAGCCGCCGCGGCAGGCACCCTTCGGATTGCGGCGATCTCGCTTTGCGAGATTGCTTTGTTCGCTTCGCATGGCCGCATTGTCCTCGGCAAGTCCATCGGCTTGTGGCTTGATGAAGCGCTGGCCGATCCCGGTCCTGCCATCGATCCGCTCAGTCCTCAAATCGCGATCGAAAGCTACGCTCTGCCGGACGTATTTCACCGCGATCCCGCTGATCGGCTGATCGTGGCCACGGCGCGCGTCGCGAACGCCACACTCATGACCCGCGACCGCCGCATTCTCGACTACGCCGCCCGCGGGCACCTGAAGGCGATCGCCGTCTGACGTCCTCTGCCGGTCGGAGCGGGGCATTTGCGCCGGTGAGTTTTATCGCAACAGGTTTCCCCGTGATCTCCCCGGTTATCCGAAGTTACGCCCGACCCGGATCGGAGAGAGATAAGCAGGTGGCACCCGGCGCATGATGTATCACAGTGGGCACCTGCCACTCGCCGGTCAGCCTGCGTCCATCGTCGCGGCAATCTTGGCGGCAATATCGGCGCGCCATTCCTCGATCGGCTTGAACCCGGGCTTGGCCCGGCAGATCGCCTCGGTTTCTCGGTAAAGCTCGTCCTCTGACTTGTCGAGGTCGATCTCGAACCCGAGAGGCTGCGGCACATACCACGGCGTGTCGCAGAACATCTCAATGCGGTTGCCTTCGGGATCGCTGAAATAGACCGACCAGGCATTGCCGTGGCAGCGCGGGTCGATGACCTTGCATTGGGCCTCCCGAACCTTGCGGAAGATGCGCTGGACGTTCGCGAGCGTCCCGACATTGAACGACACCTGCTGGACCATCGGCGTCTCGAGATCGCCATTGCGGCCGCGCACCAGCACGACCTGATGATGGTCGCTCGGGTTGCGGCTGAGGAAGGTGATGCGGCCGTCAGACGCGCCGTCGCTGACGACGAAACCGAGCACGCGGGTGTAGAAGTCGATCATCTTCGGCACATCGCTGACATAGAGCCCGACATGGCTCAGGCGCGGCGATTGATCTTGCGGCATCGACGGGTCTCCTCTCTACCTTATCTCGGGTGCTTACTACCCTTAAACGGCCGAGGAGAGGAGTTCTTTTATTTTTCTCCGAATTAAGCGCGGAGCGCTCCGGCGGCGTGGTCGAGAAACAGGCGGACCTTGGCCGGCAGATGCCGGCCTTCGGGATGTACGATGTGAATGGGTGCGGGCGGCGGCTCGTATTCGGTGAGGACGGTGTGCAATCGGCCCGCCGTCATATGCGGCTCTGCCTGATAGGACCTGACGCAGGTGAGCCCCAAGCCGTCGACCGCCGCGTCGACCGCCCCTGCAGTCGTATTCACCACCAACCGCGGCCTCACGGCTGCCGAAGTGACGCCGTTCGGACCGTGGAACGACCAGCGATCGGGAATGGGTGTGACGGCCGTGCATGCCACCACAGTGTGGCTGCCGAGATCATGCGGCGTCATCGGCACGCCGTGCTGGGCAATGTATTGCGGAGCCGCACAAACGACGCGCCGCACCTGCCCGACACGCACAGCCCGCAGCGACGAGTCGGGAAGATGCCCGATCCTGGCGCCGAGATCGAGTCCCTCGTCCACTAGCGAGACGACCCTATCCAGCAGCTGAAGCCGAACGTCGACCCGCGGATATTTGCCGAGAAAGGTCCGAACGATAGGTAGTACATGAAGGCGGCCGAACATTGTCGGCGCTGTGACGTTGATCCAGCCTCGCGGCTGGGCTCGCTCACCGAGATTAACCGCCTCCAGCTCATCATAACTCGCCAGTAATCGCCGGCAGCTCTCCAGATAACGCGCGCCGGCATCGGTTAGCGCGACCGACCGGGTATTCCGATCGAAAAGGCGGGTCTGCAGTCGTTCCTCGAGCGCCGGGCTTGCCCGGGTGACGGATGCAGGCGAGCGGCTCAAATGCCGAGCGGCTTCGGCAAAGCTTCGCTGCTCCGCTACTGCGGCGAAGATCGTCAACGCGTCCAGGCGGTCCTGCATGGTGTTGCACAAACTGAAATAGAGAAACGCGAGTTCGCGCAATTCAGTTGTATGCCGCGGTGCGCATTTTCCGCCCCATCACCCCGGAACTTTGGACCATCCGCGACACAAATCGGAGCCCAGCCACATGACCGCTCTGCCGCTGATCGTCTTTGATGCAATGAGACGGAAAGTAAAGCCGTCTTGGTACCTTGTCGCCGAAGAAGACCGAATGATCAACCCAGCCGCTCAGCACTTCATGGCGCAACGCATGGGGGCAAAAATCCGGTCGGAGAAAGGTCGATCATACACCACTGGGTGACCGCGCCCGAGCCCGTCATCGAAGTGATCCTCGAGGCGGTGGCGAGCTCGACGAAGTGACCGAAATCCAAAAGAGCGCAACCCGCGCAGCGGGTCCCGACCTGGCGGTTTTGACACCCTAGCATGACCAAACCACAACCACTCTGAAGAGATCTCGCAATGCGAAAAATCAGCTTCCGGAAGGCCGACGCCGACGGGTTCAACATCTTCTATCGCGAGGCAGGGCCGAAGGACACACCAGTACTCCTGCTGCTGCACGGCTTTCCAAGCGCCAGTCACATGTTCCGCGATCTCATTCCACAGCTCTCGGATCGATTTCGTGTCATTGCGCCTGACCTTCCCGGGTTTGGCCAGTCGGATATGCCGGAATGGACCAAGTTCAGCTATACCTTCGACAACATTGCCGGGGTGATCGACCGCTTCACTGAAGTCATTGGGCTTGGTCGCTTCGCCGTCTATGTCTTCGACTACGGCGCGCCGACCGGATTCCGCCTCGCAATGCGGCATCCGGAGCGCATTGCCGCAATCATCTCGCAGAATGGCAATGCCTATGCGGAGGGACTGAGCGAGGGCTGGAACCCGATCCGCACCTATTGGCAGGATCCGTCAGAGGCGAACCGCGCCGCCCTCCGCGCTTTTCTTACGCCGGGGACGACGTACTGGCAGTACACCCACGGCGTCGCCGACACGACCGCGGTTTCTCCGGACGGATATTCGCTCGATAACTTCTATCTGGCACGCCCCGGCGCCGATGAGGTGCAGCTCGATCTCTTCGGCGACTATAAGAGCAATGTCGCGCTCTACCCGGAATTCCAAGCTTATTTCCGCCGGCACAAGCCGCCGTTTCTGGCGGTATGGGGCAAGAACGACCCGTTCTTCCTGCCGGCGGGTGCCGAGGCATTCAAGCGCGACATTGCGGGTGCCGAAGTCCGTTTCTTCGACACCGGTCACTTCGCGTTGGAAACGCATTGCGCGGAGATTGCGGCCGCCATTCGCGACGTCCTCGAGCGGACGCTCCATCTCTAATCCGGCAACGTGTAGCGCACTCAGCACCAACGGAGCGCGACTACCGGTGGTCCTGCAGAAAGTTGATCATGGATATCCGTTCGACAAACTCCATACAGCGGCGGGCGCCAATTTGGCGCGAGTTGCCCACCGATCTGATCAGCGGATCTCCGATCGCTCGTTGGGCCCCGGTCCCACTGCGTCTGATCGTCGGATACGGCTTCATGGAGCATGGCTTCGCCAAGCTGGCCCGGGGCCCGGATGCGTTCCCGGCAATTTTGCAGGCGCTTGGTGTTCCCGCACCACATCTCATGGGATGGCTCACGATCTTGGTTGAGATAGCGGGCGGGCTGGCCGTGCTTCTTGGTGCGCTGATGCCGCTCGCCAGCATACCTATGGCGGCGGTTCTATTGGTCGCCATATTCACCGTGCATCTGCCCTACGGGTTCAGCTCGATCAAGCTCCAGGCTGTGACGGCCGCCGGCGCGCAGTTTGGACCCCCCGGCTTTGAAACCGATCTCCTCTACCTCGCCTGCCTTGCCGCCCTCGTCTTGGGAGGCTCGGGACCATTATCGATCGAGGGTCTTCTGGCAAAGCGCCGAGACGTCGCGCGTCCTTCCTCGCATGCTGGTGTGGTCGGCCGGGCGCCGGGGGAGCGGGAGGAGCTAATCGAGCCGGGGAAGAAGCCGTCAATGGCGTCCATCGAGACTTCCTCGATCGGATGCTCCATCTGTCATCCGGCGACGTTAACACCTAAGCCCAGTGCTACGCAGTTGCAAACTCAATCCGGAGGTCCTGCCTCATGCGAGCGATTGTCTTAGAGAAATTCGGGGGTCTCGACAGCCTTGTTTACAAGGAGATCCCGGACCCGGAGCCGAAGGCCGGTCACGTCGTCATCGAGATCAAGGCGTTCGGCATCAACCATGCCGAGATGCATATGCGGCGGGGCGAGTGGGCCGAAGCCGCGAAAATGATCGGCATCGAATGCGTCGGGCTGGTGAAGTCCTGCCCCGGCGGCGAGTTCCCCGTAGGGGCCAAGGTGGCGGCGCTGATGGGCGGACTCGGCCGTACCATCAATGGCAGCTACGCCGAATACACCCGCGCGCGGGCCTCGAATGTCGCGCTGATCGAGTCCAATCTGTCTTGGGCAGAGCTGGCCGCCATCCCAGAGACCTACGCGACCGCATGGACCTGCCTCTTCCGCAACCTCGAAATTGCCAAGGGACAGACCTTGGTCATCCGGGGCGGAGGCTCTTCGTTTGGCCGAGCCGCAATCAACATGGCCGTCAACGCCGGCGCGCAGGTCATCGCCACCGCACGCAGCCAAGACCGCTCCGCCGCGCTGGAGGAGCTCGGCGTAACGCGCGTCGAGCTGGAAGGGCCGGACCTTTCGCAACGCATCGCCGAAGCCAAACATCTCGACGCGGTGCTCGACCTTGTCGGCAACAGCACGATCCTTGATTCGCTGGCGATGTTGCGCCGAGGTGGCCGCGCCTGCCTCGCCGGCTGGCTGGGCGGCCTGGCACCGATCAAGGACTTCAATCCACTCTTACAAATGTCGAGCGGCGTTTATCTCACCTTCTTCGGCAGCTTTGTGTTTGGCACGCCAGGTTTCCCACTATCAGACGTGCCGTTGCAGGAAATCGCGCAGCAGGTCGCCGCCGGCAAGCTCAAGGCCAAGCCGGCCCGCGTGTTCGGCTTCGAGGAGATCCATGAAGCGCATCGCGCAATGGAGGCTGGTCAGGCCGGCGGAAAGATGGTGGTGGTTGTCTGAAGGAGGTGTTGGAGCGGAGCGATCGGGCAGATTTGCTCGCCAGCTCAGTCGAGCACCTCCTTGTTGACGACGTTGTCGCGGATCGGCTTGCCGTCGAGGACGCTCAAAATATTCTCGACGGCGGCGACGCCCATGCGGTCGACAGCCTCGCGCGTGACCCCGGCGACATGTGGGGCGGCGATAAAGTTCGGCAGGGTCAAGAGCGGGTTGTCCTGCGGGGTCGGCTCCTGGTCGAAGACGTCGAGCGCCGCGCCGGCGATGCGGTTGGCTTTCAGCGCGTCGTAAAGCGCCTTCTCGTCGATGATGCCGCCGCGCGGTGTTGACGATAAAGGCGGTGCGCTTCATGTGCGCGAGCCGCGCGGCGTTGAAGAGGCCGACCGTCTCTGGTGTTTTCGGGCAATGGATCGTAATGAAATCGGCGCGCGCGACGGCAGCGTCAAGGTCCTGAACCGGCTCGTAACCCATGCCGCGGATCGTCTCCGAATACATATAGGGATCGTAGATCAGGACGTTGGTTTCCATCGCCGCGAAGCGCTTCGCCGAGCGCGTGCCGATCTTGCCAAAGCCGATGATCAGCACGGTCTTGCCGTAGAGATCGACCGGCATCTCCTTGTAGCGGTCGTGCCAGCGCCCTTCGCGGACCAGCGTGTCCATTGCTGCACCACGGCGCGCCAATGACATAATCAGAAACACCCCGGCCTCGGCGACCGAGACCGAATTGGCGGTGCCGCCGATCATCAGCGGGATCTTGCGCCGGGTCAGCGCCGGAACATCGACCGCGTCATAGCCGACGCCGATGCGCGAGACGACCTCGATCTCGGGTGCGGCGTCGAGCTCGGGATCGCTGAAGGGCTGCACGCCGAGCGCGACCCCGGCGACATCCTCCAGCAGCCGGTGCAATTCGGCCTTCGGCACGGTGGGCACGAACGACACGCCCTCGACATCGTCGCGCGCCTCGACGATCGCCCAGCCCGCCTTGGACATCGTCGTCGGCAGCAGCAGCTTCTTTCTGTTAATCCCCGATGTGCTGGTCGCCATTGGTCGGTCCCTCTTTGCGCTGTTATGTCAGAATCCTATCGCGTTGCTGTCCTCCTTTCCACCTCGCCCGTGCTAGGCTTGGCGAGCCAGCGCCAGCGGGAGGAGTTTGTGATGCCGACCGAATTCATCATGTTGCCGCTGCAGACCGATCAGACCCGGGAGTGGGGGGCGCGTCTCGCCGCCGCCCTGCCCGAGCTCAAGGTCGTCGTTGCCGAAAACCATACGCATGCGGCTCAGGTGATACCGCATGCCGATGCCGTATTCGGCACGATCCCGCCCGATCTCCTGCGGCGCGCCGAGCGGCTGCGCTGGCTGCAGGCCCCGCAAGCGGCTCCTCCGGCCGGCTATTACTACCCCGAGCTGATCGCGCACGCGGTGGCGATCACCAATTTCCGGGAAATCTATAACGACCATATCGGTGCGCATGTCATGGCCTTCGTGCTGGCCTTCGCTCGCGGGCTGCACCACTACATTCCGCAGCAGCTAAAGCGCGAATGGAGGAAGCTGCCGCGCGATACCGGCGTCATCCATCTGCCCGAGGCGACAGCGCTGGTGGTCGGCGTCGGCGGCATCGGCAGCGAGGTGGCCCGGCTTGCCGCCGCTTTCGGAATGCGCGTCATCGGTGTCGACGAGCGGCGTCGCGACGCGCCTCCAGGGGTTGCCGAATTGCATCGCGGCGACGAGCTCGACGCATTGTTGCCGCAGGCGGATTTCGTCATCCTCACCGTGCCGCACACCCCCGAAACGGAGGGCTTCATGAACCGGGCGCGGTTGCAGGAAATGAAGAAGACCGCCTTCTTCATCAATATCGGGCGCGGCCTGACCACTCGGCTCGACGATCTCGCCGTGGCGATCGAAGCGGGCGAGATCGCCGGCGCGGGCCTCGACGTCTACGAGCAGGAGCCACTGCCCGCCGACCACCCGCTATGGACGATGCCCGGCGTGCTGTTGACACCGCACACTGCCGGTTATGGCCCCTATCTTGACGAGCGGCGCTACGACATCATCCTCGACAATTGCCGCCGCTTCCTCGCCGGCCAGCCGTTGCGCAACCTCGTCGACAAAGCCCGCTGGTTCTGAGCGCGCCGCTTGCACACCTGATCTCACCAGTAAGCCGGGTAGTCGGCAACTTCACGAAGTTTTGATAG
>JBJMQW010000177.1:0-7848 GCA_045802495.1 Allostellaceae bacterium
CTGGACCCCCGGTTAAATGGTTTCCCCGAGGCTCGGTCGGGGCGGCTTGTCCAGGTAGCGAACAGGAGGGTCCCGCGCGCGTCGCGTAGTGCCCTCGCGAGCGACGGAGCGGCGCGCGTGGGAGGTTGCCTGTTTGCCCACCTGGGCAAGCTCCTGGTCATGCCTGTGCCGGCACGCTAGGTGCGATGGCCGACGCCTTTAACAAGCCCGTGCGCCGCTTCTCGCGTAGCCGGTAGCTGTCGCCGCGGATGGTGATGACGTGGCTGTAATGGAGCAGACGGTCGAGGATTGCGGTCGCCACGACCGCGTCGCCGAACACGGTGCCCCACTCGCCGATCGAACGATTGCTGGTGATCAGCATGCTGCCGCGCTCGTAGCGCCGCGAGACCAGTTGAAAGAACAGATGCGCCGCACTGGGCTCAAACGGCAGATAGCCGAGCTCGTCGACGATCAGCAGTTTGGGTTTGCCGAAGTGAGTAAGGCGATCCTCGAGCCGACCTTCACTATGGGCCTTGGCAAGCTGCGCCACCAGGGTCGGCGCCGGCACGAACAGCACCGTGTAGCCGGCCAGGATCGCCTGGCGCCCGATCGCTACTGCCAGATGCGTTTTGCCGACCCCCGGCGGCCCCAATAACAGCACGGCCTCGGCATTTGTCATCGGTCGCTCAATTCTCCCGGAAAGTGGGCTTTGAAAATTCCCTAGTTGGTCGTCTTCCGCCGTTTTGCCGGGGCTAACCCCGGCGAAACGGCGGGCCGAGATCAGCGCACTCTCCCTCTCGGGGGAGGGGGCTGATGGTCCAACTTGGAGAACTGATGATGATCCTGGAATTGCATCGGCAAGGACTGTCGATCACCGCGATCGCGCGGCGGACGGGGCGCGATCCGAAGACGGTACGCAAATACATCGAGCGCGGCATTGAGGCGCCGGTTTACGGGCCACGGTCGGTTGGCCGACCCAGTAAGCTTGCCCCGTTCATAGGATTTCTGCGCGAGCGGATCGCCGCTTTCCCGGACCTCAGCGCGGCGCGCCTGACCCGCGAGATTCGCGAGCTCGGCTACGTCGGTGCCTATACCGCGGTGAAGCGCTTCCTGGCAGCGATCCGACCGGAGAACGGGCCGAAGCCCTACGAGGTGCGCTTCGAGACGCCGCCTGGCGTTCAGGCGCAGGTCGACTTTGCGCGTTTCGTCGTGGAATTTACCGATGATCCCGGCACCAGTCGGGTTGTCTGGCTGTTCAGCCTGGTGCTCGGCTATTCGCGCTTTCTGTTCGCGCGGTACGTTCTGCACCAGGATCTACAGACGTTGCTGCGTTGCCATATCCAGGCCTTCGAGGCGCTTGGCGGCGTGCCGATCGAAGTCCTCTACGACCGCATGAAGACCGCGGTGACCGGTGAGGACGATCAGGGCCATATCGCGTACAACCGCTCGCTGCTTGCGCTCGCGCGGCATTATCGCTTTCAGCCGCGCGCCTGCCGGCCCTATCGGGCAAAGACAAAGGGAAAGGTAGAGCGGCCATTCAGCTATATCCGCCAGGACTTCTTTCTCGGCCGCCGTTTCCGCAACCTCGATGACCTCAACGCGCAGCTCGGCGACTGGCTCGACACCGTCGCCAATGTCCGTGTTCACGGGACCACCCAGCGGGTTATTGCCGAGGCGTTCGCCGCCGAGCAGCCCGAGCTGCAAACGCTACCTCCGCATCGCTTCGATGCCGTGCTCAAGCTGGAGCGGCGCGTCACTCATGATGGCTTTGTCGCTATCGGCGGCAATTATTACAGCGTGCCCGACCGCACTCGCCGGGTCGTCGAGGTCCAGCAGCTGCCCGACCTGATCCGTATCCTCGATCTCGGAGCCGTCGTCGCCGAGCATCCTGTACTTGAAGGGCGAAAGCAGTATCGCATTGATCGCAGTCACCGCACCGGCGGCAGCGCGAAGCGCAAGATCGACATGCCGACCGGGATTACCATCGGCCGCATTGGCGATCATGTGCCGCTCCGGCCGCTCGGCGTCTACCAAGCGATCGGTGTGCAGCTCGCCAGCGTGGGCCGGCCATGACGCTCACCAGCGCATCCTCGCGCGTCGACAACATCCGTCACAGTCTTGTCGGCTTGAAGATGCCGCGCGCGCTCGAGATGCTCGACGCCACGCTCCGGCGCATCGAGCAGGGTGAAATCGACGGCATCGAAGCGATCGACGATCTTCTCGCCGAAGAACTCAGCCTGCGTGAGAACCGTCGGGTCAAAGCGGCACTGCGGATGGCCAGGTTGCCCATCGTTAAGACTCTGGCCGGCTTTGACTTCTCGTTCCAACCCTCGCTCGACCGCAACCGGATCATGGCGCTCGCCGGTCTCGACTTCATTAACCGTGCCGAGGTCATTCACTTGCTCGGGCCACCTGGCACCGGAAAATCCCATCTCGCCATTGCGCTCGCCGTCGAGGCCGTTCGCGCTGGCAAAAGCGTCTACTTCATCGCGCTGGCCGACCTCGTCGCCATCCTGGCCAAAGCCGAACGTGAAGGCGCCTTGCGCGAGAAGATACGCTTCCTGTGCCGCTGTTCGCTGCTGGTCGTTGACGAAATCGGCTACCTGCCGGTCACCCCGGGCGGCGGCAACCTGTTCTTCCAACTCGTCAACGCCCGCTACGAAAAAGGCGCGGTGATCCTCACCTCTAATCGCGGCTTTGCCGAATGGGGTGACCTCTTCGGCGATCCGGTTGTCGCCACCGCGCTGCTCGACCGGCTCCTCCATCATGCCGTGGTCGTGCAGATCGAGGGCTCCAGTTACCGCATGCGCCAACACGCCGATCTCGTGCCTGAGCACGTCAGATCCAGCTCGCCACTCAATCCACCGCCGGCACCAAGGCGGCGAGGCCGGCCACCCTCAAAAGCGGCCAACGATCAGCCACGGGGCTGATCGTTGATCAGCAAGACAACCGCCCAAACAGGGAATTTTAGATGCCCACTTCTGCGGAAACTTCGGTGCCCATTGACAACCTCCGCCTCGACCGCCTGGGTCAGCAGCGCACGCGCGCCGCTGCGTAGGACCTCTGTCAAGGAATCGGTGAACACCCCTGGCTGGGCGAGCTTGATAACGTTACTGTCGGACACGGCGTATCCCTCCTTCATTGGGGAAGTGGAGGCGTTGAACACCACCACGATACGCCGCCTTATCCCGTCAGCCCGTCACCAACTTCCGATCATAGCTCGCCTCTGCCGCAGGCGGGCGTCACCGACAAATGAGCCGGAAGCTGCCGGGACACGGAAAGGTGTCGCTTCACTCAAAGAAACTGCTGGTCGCGATCCGTCGTGGTGACCTTTGACCCGGCATGTTGTTTCTGGCATTTTTGCGACACCTGGCGGATAAAATCTGACATTTGGTTCCCGCGCTGTAATCAGTTGGGCGCTGAAAACCGTCATCGCCGTCTGAGGGTCCATAGTCTCCTCTGCGCCGATGGACTAAACCGCTCTCGCGGTAATTGGTGGCAAGACGTGGAGTAGCGGGAAGCAGGCATCCTGTCTTGAGATTGAGGGGCCTAGAACCTCACCCAAGACAGGAGCCCCCAATGACCGACAAGGCCATCAGCCCGTTACGCCAGCGACTGACCGAGGACATGGCGATCCGGCGGCTTGGCCCCAAGACTCAGCAGCACTATATCCGCCACGTCAAAAGGTTTGCCGATTTCCTGGGCCACTCTGCCGACAAGGCCACTGCCGAGGATGTCCATCGCTATCAGTTGTGGTTGGCGTCGATCGGAACGACGGTACCGACCGTCAACGTCAGTGCCACTGCCCTACGGTTCTTCTTCAAGATCACGCTGAAGCGCCGCGATCTTGCCGACGCGATCGTGTCGGTCCGCGAGCCTCGCCGCCTCCCCGTCGTTCTCAGCCCGGAAGAGGTCGGTCGGCTTCTCGTGTCGACGGCGAACATCAAGCACAAGGCGGTCCTGAGCCTAACTTATGCCACCGGCCTGCGGTCATCGGAGGTCGTATCGCTGAAGCTCACCGATATCGACAGTGACCGCATGGTCATCCGGGTCGAACAGGGCAAGGGCAAGAAGGATCGGTATGTCATTCTCTCGCCCCACCTTCTCGAGCTATTGCGCGACTGGTGGCGGCTCGCACGCAAAAAGGGATGGATGCATCCCGGCCAGCCCTGGCTGTTTCCCGGCTACCACGGGCAGCACATGAGTGCGCGCCAGCTTCACCGGCTCGTTTGCATGGCCGCAGCACGCGCCGGCATTGCCAAGCGCGTTGGTGTTCATACACTGCGGCACAGCTTTGCCACGCATCTCCTGGAGCAAAAGACCGATATCCGGGTCATCCAGGTTCTGCTCGGACACAAGAAGCTCGACACGACCGCGCTCTACACCCGCGTCGCCATCAGCGCGATCGGCGAGGTGACGAGCCCGCTCGACCTTCTGCTGAAGATGCCCGGCTGACGCGCCGCCGTTGTCACGGCCGGCGGTCGAGGTGGCGGACATCTTCCGCCGCCGCGGGCCGGCTTGGCGTGCCTCCCACGCCGGTCACGTAAGCCTCGGCCAACTGAAGGTCATGTCGGCGATCGAGCGCTGCCGAACGGCGGCGTTGGGCGGCCATGTCGAACGCTGCGAGGCCTGTGCCCATCTGCGCATCTCCTACAACTCCTGCCGCAACCGGCACTGCCCCAAGTGCCAAGCCGCCGCGGCCAAGGAGTGGCTCGCCGACCGCCGGGCCGAACTCTTGCCTGTGCCCTATTTCCATGTCGTCTTCACCCTGCCGGTGCCGATCGCCGACATCGCCTATCAGAACAAGGCGGTTGTCTATGATCTGTTGCTCAAAACCGCCGCCGAGACCCTGATCACCATCGCGGCCGACCCCAAGCACCTCGGCGCCCGCATCGGGCTCACTGCCGTACTCCACACCTGGGGATCAGCACTGACCCACCATCCGCATGCCCATATCATCGTACCGGGCGGCGGCTTGTCGCCCGACGGCCAGCACTGGATTGCTTGCCGGCCCGGCTTCTTCCTGTCCGTCCGAGTGCTCTCACGCCTCTTCCGTCGCCTGTTCCTGGAACGGCTGACCGCCGCCTACCAAGCCGGGCGGCTGGAGTTCTTCGCCGACCAGGCCCCGCTGGCCGAGCCGGCAGTCTTCAAAGCCCACCTCGGCGCACTGCAAAAGGTCGAATGGGTGGTCTATGCCAAGCCGCCTTTCGGCGGATCCGACGCTGTGCTCGCCTACTTGTCCCGCTACACACACCGGATCGCTATTGCCAATAGCCGGCTCGTCGCCTTCGACGGCGAACGCGTGACTTTCAAATGGAAGGATTACCGGGCCAAGCTCGACACTCGCTACAAGCTCACGACGCTCGACGCCGATGAGTTCATCCGCCGCTTTCTGATCCATGTGCTGCCCGACGGCTTCCATCGCATCCGCCACTACGGCCTCTTCGCCAATGGCAATCGGGCAGGCAATCTCGCATTGGCCCGCCAGCTGCTCGGCGTACCCGACCCAGCTCCGTCGAGCGGCGACAGCGACGGCACCGAACGTCGTCACGAAGACGACGAGTGGAACGCTTGTCCTTGCTGCGGCGGGCGTATGATCATCATTGAGACCTTTGAACCCGGCTGCCAGCCGCGGCTGTGGCCGATCCCATCGATCGGGCTCGACAGCTCATGACCATCACACCCCTGTCGCCATCCCCCATCACCGCTTCTGTCCGACGCCGCTATCTCACCGGCATTGGCCACCCTCCGCCTACGGCAACCGTCAGCACCGTCTTCGGCTGGCAAAACCCGAAGCCTCCAATACCAGATCACTGTGCCAATCGCATCCAGGGCGGCCAAAACCAGCGTCCCGCTGCTCACTCAACCCTCGTCCCTCTTTGCAACCGACAAATCAGATCAAGCACCGGCGCCAAATCCCCATAGATCGACACCACCGCCGTCGCGAACTCCCCCGCGGTTTCCTCCCTCGAGGCTTTTCGGACGCCTGCCGCCGTGCATCCCCTCGCGCCTGTGCCTGGCAGGCATCCGAAAACCCTTAACGGAAGCAGCCCTTCGGCCGACGTGGATCGAATGGGTTAAGCCGACCCTAAGCAGTCGCCCCTTTCCGGCGACCGCGACGGAATGTCCCTTTTCCGACACCCGGCAACGGCGCGTAGGGTCCCGAAGAAGTCTTTGGAAACTCAGCTTAATGATATAATTGTAAGTATGGAGTATCAGTAAATTGTAAAAGGGGTTACCATATTAAACATGTATTAACATGAGTACATTTACAGTATTGGGTCTGCAGAGAATCTAAGAATCTCGAAGCCAATTCTTGTAATGCGGAGCCGGTGCCCCATTTTCGTCGATGCGCATCACCGATATTTGAGGCTACACCTGAGGGAGGAGCTATGTCATGAGGCAGCTTACCTGTGAACCGGAACCGTGCTTCAGAACAGAGCGGGAGCTAGAAGATGCTCTGGGCGAACACATTAGACGCGCGTTCAGCGGCGTCGTGGTGCGGGGTTTTGGTCTCGATCTCGCTGCCTTCAACGAGACCGCTGAGGGTAACGTCCGCACGTCGTTCTTCGAGATTAAGGTCTACAGCCCCGCCTCTGCCCGGTGTGGTATCGGTAACCAACGCGGCGAAGGAAATCAAATTCGTCTACTTCTGGATGATGCCGGACAAGCGCATCGCAATGGCTCTCAGATTGCTTTATTGGATCAATCAGTGCGTTGGGTGCTGGGAGATTGCTCACAGAACGTTGGATCGCGGCGGTTCCTCTTTTTCTCCTGCAGACAGGCGCAAGACGCTGCCATGGGCGGCAGAATATACGTCGGAAAGCAAAATAATTTACGCCTCTCCGTGTTCAACGGTCTGTGGCTCACATGGCCCGAGTTGATCGAACGAGTCGACGATTTTGTGCATGGCCATTCACCGTAGCCACAGCGCACCCAGCAGCATAGAGATTTGGCTAGAGTACTGCGCGTCATGGCGCAAGGGCGTTGCGGCCCCGCGAGATCAACGCAGGCCGCTCGTCCCGAGGTGTTCCCGCGTATCGAAAGTGGGCGGCGGCTACGACGGAAGCAGACGGGCGCCGTTCAAATGGCCGCTTTCGGCGCGACCTGGCCGCTCGTCACGAGCGGACGTGACCTCAGCGGCAGTTTTCCTATAGACCCTCGGGAATTGATCAAAGGTGGATTACAAGGTCTCCGGCAGAAGTCCCAGAGAGTGGCGTTGCGGTGAGCGAGGAGCCTTGAACGAAAGGGGCTGCAAAACTTCGACCAGCGGATTTGAGATCGCTTTGCGCACCCGTCCCGAGCCGGTCAGGTTTCCACCGCATCGAGAACACCGGCGCCCGGCTTCCGGCGTAAATGCTTCCTCATCTTCATCGAACGCCGGGCTATTGCAGGCCATGCACCGCATTGAGGATACCCGGCCCTCAAGATGCGGCAGCCCATTTTGCGCCATGAGAGTGCGGACCATGGCTGGATCGAGTGTCACGCCGTCTATGGTGACGGTCGAGAACGTGTCATCGATCTCAGGGCGATCACTCTGACCCTTGAAGGCGTGGACATGAATCCCTGCCTCTTCCGCTTTCGCGGCCGACCAGATGATTGACGGGTTTGAGCCCCAAATCTGTATGCCGCCAGGATGGTCCGATTGGCTTATGTTCAAGGACCGCCCAGCCGGAACAGGCTCACGCGTAGCCAAACCGGTGGCTCTTTGCAACTCCGCAATAGGGTTGCCAATCCCGGTAGCGGTATCGCGAAAATGCCGCCCGCATCCCGCGCACAAGTGACGCCGGTGCGGGTGAACAGCGAACCAATCCTTGTCCAAGTGCGGATATCCGCACAGGGAACATTCGATAAACCGAATCCCGAAGC
>JBJMQW010000178.1:0-4692 GCA_045802495.1 Allostellaceae bacterium
GCGGGGCCGGGTTAATCTGAGACGGTGTCCAGCTGTTGTGGGTGTTTTGAAAAACTAAAAGACTGCGCTCCTTATAGAGCGCCGTGCCGGAACAAGCTACATCTTGTTTGCCGTTGCTGTCCAAATCGGCGATCTCGAGATCGTGGCAGCCGGATTTGGAATTGATGATGTACTTAGGCCAAGGCTTGCTGGCATCGCCACCATTCCAGTTTGCCGGGTTCTGATACCAAACGAGGGTATTATCGACGGAGGCGATAATGCCTGGATAGGTGTCACCGGGGTACAAAAACGGCTTTGCCTTCTCGTAGTGGTAACCCTCGCGCGCAATGGTGATCTTTGCCCCCTTCTGAGGGTCATAGATAACCGCGCCGTGCCCCGAGCCAAGGAAAAAGCTCGGGTAGGACGTCGAGGTGAAATAACCGATCGCCTTCTCCAAACTCATGCCCGCGCCCCCGGCCGAGGGATTTGGGGTGATAGCCGTCGTTGTAAACAAAAATGTTTCGCTGCGTGATATTGGCGCAAAGCCCAACAACATCAGAATCGAAAATAACATCTCCCGTTTTGGGAACTTCATGGCTTCTTTCCCGGCAGTAAAGCGCAAAAGGAACGAGGTTCCGATCGCGTATTTGGCAGTGCTGGTCTAGCCTGGCCGAGTTTAATCTGCTCGGTGAACGCTTCGCACTATCGTTCGAATTCGGCCACGCGACGATTTGTCGTCGTGGAACGAAAGCGGCTCTCCATAGTTCGAGCGCGCGGCAGTCGCGCTGGCTTACGCCGCTTGGCCTCCGTTTTCATTGCTGGCGCCGTTCTCCGCCGCCAACGCTCAGCGGAAGGGCTATCTCTGTCGCACGAGATTGCGGACCCGATGATTATTCGTGTCGCCGATAAAGATCGAGCCGTCGGCAGCTACCGCAGCACCGTGCGGTCTGTCCAACGATGCCGCGCGGGCGTCGCCGCCATCACCCGCATTGCCCTGACGGCCATTCCCGGCGACGGCAGAGACAATTCCGGTGCGCTTGTCGATCAGGCGGATCGCGTGATTTTCGGTGTCGACGATCAGCAAATTACCGTCACGATCAATGGTGAACTCCTTCGGCGCATCAAAGACCGCGGCGAGAGCGGGCCCACCGTCGCCGGCGTGGCCCCTCGCGCCAGTCCCGGCGATGGTCGTGATGATGCCGGCGCGCGGATCGACGGCGCGCAGCGTGCTCCCCTGACGCTCGAGGATCCAGACGGTGCCGTCATCCGCGACCTTGACAGCGCGGGCGCCATAGATCCCGGCCTTACTTGCCGGCCCGCCATCGCCGCTGTGCTCGGCCTCTCCTGTCCCGGCGAAGGTCCAGATGGTTCCCGGAGCGAGGTCGACGACGCGGACGCGATGGTCGGAAACGTCGGCGATAAACAGCCGGCTCTGCTCGCGGTCGAGCGCCAAACCGTTCGGCTCGACCATTCCCGCGCGCGCCGCCGGGCCGTCATCGCCGCTAAAGCCGGCCGTCCCATTCCCGGCAAAGGTCGTGACAATACCCGAAGCGGCGTCGACCCGGCGAACGCAGTGATTATGCCGATCCGCGATGTACAGGTTTGCCGCCCGATCGACGGCAATTCCGTAGGGCTCATTGAAACGGGCGTCGTTGGCCGGGCCACCGTCTCCCGAATACCCGGCCTCGCCGCAGCCGGCAATTGTCGTGATGATTTGGGTGCGAGCGTCGACCCGACGGATGCAGTGGTTGAAGGTATCCGAAAAATAGAGATTGCCATCGGGATCAAAGCCGACATCGAACGGCCCGTTCAGCAGCGCCTCCAGGGCCGGTCCGCCATCTCCGCCATAGCCGCGCTGACCGGTTCCCACAGCCGTTGTGATGATCCAGGATTGATCTGCCATCGGCCGGCACCCCGTTTTTTCCTCAGCGGATCTTAGCATCGCGATGGCAGTACTCAATCGATCCTTCTCACTCCTTCCGCCTCAGTGACGTCCGATGTAAGGTGCGCTCCCTCATTGCTCGCGCGGTTGACGGCATGCCCTCGCTCAGCTCCCCGATCCCCAGCGTTCTGCGGGCGGCTGGGTTATTCGCGGTTGCGCTGTTGCTCACGGCCGCCGATCACGCGGACACCGGCTCGCTCGCCGGGCAATTGCTGATCGCGGCGCCGACGATGGGCGATCCTCGGTTTACCCATACCGTCATCCTGATGCTGCGGCACGACAGTGACGGTGCGTTTGGCATTGTCATCAATCGGCCGATCGGCGAGCGTTCGATCTCGACATTGCTGCAGGCGAGCGGGGACAGCGATCCTGATGTCGAGGGCAGCGTTCAGGTTTTTGCCGGCGGTCCGGTCCAGCCGGAACTCGGCTTTGTCGTCCACAGTGCCGAGTACCGTCGTGCCGAGACCCTGGATGTCGACGGTCGCATCGCGATGACGGCAAGCCGAGAGGTCTTGCGCGACATCGGGCACAATCGTGGCCCCCAGAACAGCCTTTTTGCGCTCGGCTACTCCGGGTGGGGACCCGGCCAGCTCGAGGGCGAAATGGCGCGTCACGACTGGTTCACCACTCCGGAGGACCCGAAGCTCATCTTCGACAATGACCGCGACAAACTGTGGGAAGACGCGATGGCGCGGCGAACCCGCGAACTGTAAAGAGCCGGAGGCGAGCGCGACCCGGTCTCGGCGCTGGGGGGTAGGTAAAGTCTTTCCCGAGCCAGCCGTGCTCACGGCGCGCAGGAGAGATCGGTCCCGTTCAGGAAGGGCTGCATTCCCAATGCGCCAGATGGCGGGCACAGCACCCATGCCGGAACCCCGCTTGACGGTGCGCCAATGGCGCTGCCGGATGATCCGCCCCCGCTTCCCACCGCCGTCGCCGTCGGCCTCGATCCCCCGGCGCCCTGTCCTGTCGATAGACCGACGACCGGCCCGCCCGTGGAGCCGGAGCCGCCCGCAGCAGCGCCTGAGGGCGAACCACTACCCGAGTTTGTCCCCGCCCCGTTCGGTGGAGACTGAGCCGAAATGGTCGGGCTCACATAGGGCGTGACAACTGAGTTCGCGCTGGAGCCGAGTGTAACGACGCCGCCGGGCGTAATGCTCCCCGGGGTCGCGGTTGTCTGTGCGGAGGCTGGGAGAGCGGCCAACACCGAAACCAGCACCACGCAGCGCACCGACCAATTCATAAGACCCAAGAGAACCAGGATGGAGGCGTGACCGTCAAGGGCAGGACTGTTGTACGTTCGTCCGGCTCTGCTAGGGTCCGTGGTGTGAATTGAAGGAGGCGCTCCGATGCCTGACCACGTGGAAGCGGCGGCTCGATCGACGGTCCCGACTTTTGAGATCGCCGATGGGCGCGCGATCGTTCAGCTGAACCGCCCGCGCTACCACAACCGGCTGGAGCCGTACGATCTTGCCACACTTCAGGAAATATTCGACCGGATTGATGCAAACCCCTCGGTCCGGGTGCTGCTCCTGACCGGCACCGGGAAGAGCTTCAGCTCCGGCTTCCATCTCGGCGCGCTCGCCGATCGCCTCGCCGGCAAGGATGAAGGGATAGACGACCGCGACTCCTTCGAGCGCACCGTCGATCGCTTGGAGGCACTGCGCATCCCGACCGTCGCGGCGCTGAACGGCAGCGTTTACGGAGGGGCGACCGATCTCGCTCTGGCCTGCGATTTTCGTATCGGCGTCGAAGGGATGCGGCTGCTGATGCCGGCAGCAAGGTTGGGCATCGTTTATTATGCCAGCGGCATCCGTCGCTATGTGACCAGACTCGGCGTGGCAGCGGCGAAAAAGCTCTTTTTGACGGCCGCGCCGATCGATGCCGGAGAGCTGCTCCGCATTGGGTATCTCGACGAAGTCGTCGCGCCGGACCATTTGATGGCCCGCGCGGAAGCGCTAGCCGCCGCTCTCGCCGCCAATGCGCCGCTTGCCCTTGCCGGCCTGAAACGGGCCATCAACGAGACTGCTGCCGGCGGGCTCGACCTCGAGGCGCTCGCCGCCGTCCGGGCTCTTTGCTCGGCCTCGGAGGATCACGCGGAGGGTGTAAGGGCATGGTCCGAAAAGCGCCTTCCGGTGTTCACCGGACGCTGAGAGCAACCCGGCCCCTGCAGAGGTTGACTTGCGCGGGTTTCTCGGGCACCGATCCGGCTGAAATGCCGCAACTCCAGGGAGGAGAGCATGGCGTCACCGACAAAGCTGTCGCATATCGTGCTGCAGACCAATCGTCGGCGCGAGATGATCGATTGGTACTGCACGGTGCTCGGAGCCGAAATCCTTTACGAAGCGGAGCGCATCTCGTTCATCAGCTACGATGACGAGCATCACCGGGTCGCATTTCTGGACCCAGGGCCGCTTGCAGATCGGGAACCGGACGGGCCCAAAGCCGGGAAGGAGGCCGGCCTGCACCACGTCGCCTTCACCTTTGGCGGGCTCGACGACCTGATCGACAATTATCAGCGGCTGAAGGCGATCGGCATCCGGCCGCACCGTTGCGTCAACCACGGCGTCACGACGTCGATGTACTACCACGATCCCGACCAC
This sequence comes from Allostellaceae bacterium, assembly GCA_045802495.1. Lineage (GTDB taxonomy): Bacteria > Pseudomonadota > Alphaproteobacteria > ATCC43930 > CGMCC-115725 > AP-15. The sequence continues at coordinate 4,522 of JBJMQW010000178.1, forward strand.
AACCAGGTCGAGCTGCTGGTTGACAATTTCGCGACTGCCGCCGAGGGCCAAGCCTATATGCGGGGCCGCTCCGCCACCGATAAGAATCCGGTCGGCGTCGTCTACGACCCCGAAGAGCTGGTCGATCGCGTCCGCTCCGGCCTGCGCGTCGAGGAGTTGGCCGCGATCAAC
>JBJMQW010000179.1:0-3086 GCA_045802495.1 Allostellaceae bacterium
TCCGGGCGGCGCATCGTCTGCGACAGCGAGTTGTAGACGACGGTGCGGCCGGTCGCCTCGGCGAGCCGCCGCATCATGCCGTCTTTAAGCTCGACATACTGGCCGCCGCCGGCCTGGATCGTGCCGGTGCCCATCTCGCGCAACACGTCGCCGAGCGCGAAGATCTCTTTGTCATCGGCCCACAAGGCAGGAATGTGGACGCCCTGCGGGTCGTAATGCCCCTTCTCGCGCGACACCGAAAGACCGAGGGCGCCGGCCTGCATGCCGTCGCGGACGACATCCTGCATCGACTTGATCTCCGCTTCGGTGGCGCCGGGCTTCTGACAATCGTCGCGCATCACGTAATGGCGCACCGCGGTGTGACCGATCAGATTGCCGACATTGATGCCGAGGCGCCTGTCGAGATGGTCCATGTATTGGCCGGTCGTCTCCCAATCGAAATTCACCGTGCGGAGCACGTCCATCGGGATCGCTTCGACATAGGAGAGGAATTCGGCCAGCCGCTCTTCGGTGCCCTTGCGCACCGGCGCCAAGGACAGCGAGCAATTGCCAAAGATCACAGTGGTTGCACCATGCTCGGGCGAGAAGGTGCACAGCGGGTCCCAGGTGACCTGCGCATCATAATGGCAGTGGTTGTCGATAAAGCCGGGAGCGACGGCACGGCCTTCGGCGTCGATCGTGCGTTGGGCGACGCCACTCAGCTTACCGATCTCGACGATCTTGCCGTCCTTGATGCCGACATCACCACGAAACGCCGGCATTCCCGAGCCGTCGACAACCAGCCCATTCTTGATCACCAGGTCATACGCCATTCGTTTCTTCCTCCTCGAGCCGGGTCGCCCGTGGCAACCCATGATTTCGACCAGGAGTGTAGCGCCATGAGTGGCCGAGACACACCCCGCCGGCGGGTCGAGCCATGACGAGAACGCGGGTGTGCCAATCGTAAAGCGATGGCGAGTGTGGAGGATGCGCCGCTTCGTGCTAAAGCCTCTCAGGGCGATGCCGATGGAGCTGCCAGAACCATGACGTTATCCGCCGACGAATATCACGATCATCTAAAGACCACAGCCGTGCGAGCCGGCTTCAGCTTCGACCAAGTTGTGTTGCCGCTGGAGAAGACCGTGCTCGTGGGTCGCCTTCGGTTTCGCTATCTCGACTGGGGGAATGAGAAATTACGGCCCTTGCTGTTCCTGCATGGTGGCGCCTTGACTGCGCATACCTGGGATCTGTGCTGCCTTGCACTGCGCGACGAGTTCCACTGCATTGCGCTCGACCAGCGCGGCCACGGCGACAGCGATTGGGCACCGGACGCCGATTATTCAATTGCTGCTCAGCGCGAGGACGTCAAAGGCTTTGTCGACGAGCTCGGCCTCGATCGGTTTATCCTCGCGGGCATGTCGATGGGCGCGATCAATGCGCTCGCCTTCGCAATCCACTACCCGGAGAGGCTCTCTCATCTGGTGGTGATCGATGCGGGGCCCGAGGTCAGGCGCCCAGGGTCGCGGCGCATCCGCGATTTCGTCAATGGCGGCGTCAATCCGGAGCCGCTCGAGTCGATCATCGAGAGAGCGCTTTCCTTCAACCCGCGGCGCGATCCCAAGGTCTTGCGGCGCAGCCTGATGCATAATCTGAGACAGCAACCAGACGGAAACTGGGTCTGGAAATATGATCGCCGACGGTTTCAACAAATGGGCGATGCCCATTCCGCCGAGCGGCGCGGCCTAGCCGACGGCCTTGCCAAGGTTACCTGCCCGGCATTGGTCGTGCGCGGCGCCGAGAGCGACGTATTCCATGACGAGGACGCCCAGCGTCTAGCGGAGCGGTTGCCGGACGGCCGCTATGTTACGATTCCGAAGGCCGGGCACACCGTGCAGGGCGACAATCCGAAGGACCTCGCAGCGGCGATACGCAAATTCCTCGACGTGTAGCCCCCGGAGCTATCTCCGCACCGGATCGAAAACCTTGCGCCTTTGAAATCGCCAGAGATGAAAAGCGGGGTCGACGGCGCGGAAAGCGTTATGGTTTGCCCCGACCATCCAGGCAACATCGCCGATCTGCAGGACTTGCTGGTTTTGCGTCCCCAGATGCGAAACAATTGTGGGTGCGCCAAAACTAGTTCCTGTCCAAGGAAAGATCGCTACTCGGCAGCCCCTGACATTTGGGTGGCTGTCGTAGGCCTGTCTATTGCAGGTTTTACTGGCCTGTTCTTGCTCCCCAACTGTAATATAGGTGATACCAGCAAGGGTGCCGCTGGTGATTTGATGGACGTCACGGTAGCTGCTGTCGATGCTCCGTTGCGTCCACGCGCCGTACGGATTGTCGCCCGGATCAAAATAGACGAGGCCGGGCGCCCAGGCCGTAGGCCGCTCCTCATTTGAGGCCACGACAACGAGGTCGCGGTCTCCGACATCGACGGAAGCAATCGAAACACCGTCGTTGCAAGGGCCGATGTAATGCGGCGTCCAAGCAGTCGTTCCTGCCGCGACGCCGCCGGGATTCTCGTACCAATAAAGTTTTTCGTCATTGCAGCCAACAATATTGGTGCGCGCACGGCCGTTAACGCCGCCAATGGACACCAGGGCAATACCCTCCGCCGCGGGGGCCGGGTTAATCTGAGACGGTGTCCAGCTGTTGTGGGTGTTTTGAAAAACTAAAAGGCTGCGCTCCTTATAGAGCGCCGTGCCGGAACAAGCTACATCTTGTTTACCGTTGCTGTCCAAATCGGCGATCTCGAGATCGTGGCAGCCGGATTTGGAATTGATGATGTACTTAGGCCAAGGCTTGCTGGCGTCGCCACCATTCCAGTTTGCCGGGTTCTGATACCAAACGAGGGTATTATCGACAGAGGCGATAATGCCTGGATAGGTGTCGCCGGGGTACAAAAACGGCTTTGCCTTCTCGTAGTGGTAACCCTCGCGAGCAATGGTGATCTTTGCCCCCTTCTGAGGGTCATAGATAACCGCGCCGTGCCCCGAGCCAAGGAAAAAGCTCGGGTAGGACGTCGGGGTGAAATAACCGATCGCCTTCTCCAAACTCATGCCCGCGCCCCCGGCCGAGGGATTTGGGGTGATAGCCGTCGTTGTAAA
>JBJMQW010000180.1:0-9412 GCA_045802495.1 Allostellaceae bacterium
CTGACGCCGGCAGATCCGGCGAGGCGGTCCGGTGCTTCACGCGATCGTCCTCGGCTCTGCCGCGGGTGGCGGGTTCCCGCAGTGGAATTCGAACGCGCCAGCCTGCCAGCGCGCCCGCTGTGGCGACAGCCGGGCGCGGCCGCGCACCCAGGCCTCGCTCGCGGTTTCGGCCAATGAGCGAGATTGGGTAGTCCTGAACGCGTCCCCTGATCTACGTTTGCAGATCGAAGCGACGCCGGCCCTGCATCCTCGCGAAGGGCTCCGTTCGTCGCCAATCTCCGGGGTTGTGCTGACTGGCGGCGACGTTGATGCGCTCGCCGGTCTCCTTCATCTGCGGGAGCGGCACCGCTTCACAGTCTATGCGCCCTTCCGCATCCTCTCGGTCATCGCCGACAATCCGATTTTCGGCGTTCTTTCCCGAGATTACGTCAAACAGCTGGAGCTGCCGTTCGACGAGCGAATTGGGCTCGCCGGAGCCTCCGGACCTTCGGGTCTGACGGTCGCCGCCTTTGCCGTGCCGGCGAAGGTTCCCCTCTATCTGGAAACCGCCGGAGAGGCGCCGCCGCTCACTGAGGAGGGCGACGCGGTCGGCCTCGAGATCGTCGAGACGGCGACTGGCAATTCCTTGTTCTTCATCCCCGGCTGCGCCGCGATGACGGCAGCGCTGCGCAAGCGGCTGGCGGGAAGCAGGTTGGTGTTCTTCGACGGAACCTTGTGGCAAGACGACGAGATGATCCGGCTCGGCGTCGGGGAAAAGACCGGCCGTCGCATGGGCCACATCAGCATGAGCGGGGAGAGCGGCGCGATCGCGGCGTTCCGCGATCTCAAGGTCGGCCGGCGGATCTTTATTCACATCAACAACTCGAACCCGGTTCTGCTCGAGGACTCTCCGGAGCGGCACATTGCCGAAAGCGCCGGCTGGGAGATCGCCCATGACGGGATGGAGGTGAGGCTTTGACGGGCACTCTGTTATCCGGCGACGAGCTGGAGCACAGCCTGCGGCATATCGGCGAAGAGCGCTACCACCATCGCCATCCGTTTCATCATTTGATGCGCGACGGCCGGCTCAACCGCGGACAGGTGCAGGCCTGGGCGCTCAACCGCTATTATTACCAGGCACGCATCCCGGCAAAGGACGCCTACCTCGTCGCCCGTCTGCCGACCCCGGCGCTGCGCCGCGAATGGCGGCGGCGCATCATCGATCACGACGGCGAGAGCGGGGATACCGGCGGCATCGCGCGCTGGCTCAGGTTGACCGACGGGCTCGGCCTCGATCGCGGTTACGTGGTCTCAACTTCAGGCCTATTGCCGGGCACCCGCTTTGCGGTCGACGCTTATGTCAATTTCGTCCGCGACCGCTCACTGCTCGAAGCGGTGGCCTCGTGCCTGACCGAGATGTTCTCGCCGGAAATCATCGCCGAACGGGTTGAGGGCTTGCTCAGGAATTACGACTTCATCAGCCGCGACACGCTGGCTTATTTCACGCCACGGCTGACGCAGGCGCCGACCGACGTCGCCTTCGCCCTCTCATATGTCAGGGAGCACGCCGATACTCCGGAGAAGCAGGCCCTCGTTCTCGACACCTTGCGGTTCAAGTGCGACGTGCTGTGGGCGCAACTCGACGCGCTCCATTTCTCCTATGTCGAGCCGGGTCTGGTCCCGCCCGGCGCCTTTGTGCCGCAATGACCGAGACGGGCGATGCCGGGAGGAAGGAGCAGGTTGCGGTTGCGGGCGATGCTGTGTTGCGCTTCGCGCCGCATGTCAGGTTTCGGTTCGACGAGGTGCGGCAGGCCTGGGTGGTCCTCGCGCCGGAGCGGCTGCTGTTGCCCGACGAACAGGCCGTCGAAATCCTGCGGCTGATCGACGGCAAGCGCGATGTCGATAATGTCGTGGAAGAGCTTGCCCGGCGCTACGATGCGCCGCGCGAGGTGATCGCCGGCGATGTTGTCGCGATGCTGAAGGACCTCGTCGACAAGAAAGTGCTGCGCCGGTGATCGCCGTCGAGCCGCCGCTCGCTCTCCTGGCGGAACTGACGCATCGTTGCCCGCTGCGCTGTCCCTATTGCTCAAATCCGCTTGAGCTTGCAGGCGCCAGCGCCGAACTCGACACCGCGACTTGGAAAAGGGTCTTCAGCGAAGCCGCGGAATTGGGCGTATTGCAAGTGCACTTCTCCGGCGGTGAGCCCCTCGTCCGGCGCGACCTTGTCGAGCTCGTCCGCCACGCTACCGAGGTCGGGCTTTACGGCAATCTGATCACGTCGGGCATTCGCCTTGATGCCGATCGGCTCGGTGCCCTGGTTGAGGCCGGGCTCGAGCACGTGCAGCTGAGCTTGCAGGATTCCGATGTTACATCGGGTGACCGCATCGCGGGCCTTGCCGGAGCGCAGGAGGCGAAGCGCCGCGTCGCAGGTCTCGTCTGCGAGGCCGGGCTGCCCTTGACGGTGAACGCCGTCGTGCACCGGCAAAACCTCGAGCGCCTTCACGAGATCATCGAACTCGCCGTGACACTCGGCGCCGACCGACTCGAGGTCGCTCACGTGCAATATTACGGTTGGGCATTGCGCAATCTTGACGCGCTGCTGCCCGACCGCGATCGACTGGAAACCGCAACCGCGGTTGTCGAGGCCGCTCGCGCTCGACTGGCCGGCGTCATGACGATCGATTACGTGCTGCCCGACTACCACGCCCACCGGCCAAAGGCGTGCATGGGCGGCTGGGGACGGCGCTTCATCAATGTCACCCCCGCGGGCAAGGCGTTGCCGTGCCATGCCGCGGAAACATTGCCTGGACTGGATTTTCCCAACGTCGCCGAAACGAGCCTTTCCGAAATCTGGCACCGCTCTGCCGCCTTTGAGCGGTTCCGCGGCACCGCATGGATGCCGGAGCCTTGCCGCTCATGCGACCGGCGCGAAATCGATTGGGGCGGCTGCCGCTGTCAGGCCTTCGCGCTGACCGGGGATGCCGCGCGCACCGATCCTGTTTGTGGCTTATCCCCCGATCACGACCTGCTCGCCGCGGCAGCCCGCGCCGCAGAGGCAGCGCCGCCTGGTTTTGTCTACCGCCAGCACTCCACGACGTCTCGGCGTTCACCCGAACTCGCGTCGGTGCCAGTGCGGTAAGAGCGTGACCGGTGCTGCGGTTCCTCGCCTCCGGTTAGGCGACGTGCTGGCCCGCAGCCGGTCCTGATGTATCCGTTCGTTGCCGTCATCCTGATCTGTTTGAATTCCGTGGCCGCCGAAGCTTGCGACGAGACCACCGCTGCGGACGTCATGTCGAACGGGGTCGAAAGCGAGCTGTCCTGCGTCATGGGCTGGCAAGACGTCGTCGCCAGATCTGCGCTCGCCCACGAAATAGGGCGGACCGCCTATGTCAAAACCCTGTGCCGCCGCGCCAAGGTCGATCCGGGGAGCCCGCATTAATCGGAACCGGCCCGACGTGCCTCTTGTTCGCGAATAGTAAATTGCGGGAGAAATTGCATGATCGGAAAGACGCTTGTCGCGATCGCAGCGGCGCTTCTTTTGTCGGCCCAGTTGCACGCACAAACCAATCAAGGAACCGCTCCCGGCGTCACCTCCGGCCCCGCTGCCGGCACCCCTGCTCACATGAATTCGCCACAGGCAGGGCCTCTCGAAACTCCGCACCAGCGCGATACGGTGCGCGACCAGAGCCAATCCGTGCGGGACAAGGCCAACAAAAAGGCCAGACAAATGACGCCCGGGAAGAACGATGAGACCGGAGCTACGGGGTCGAGTTCGCCCAGCCCTGGCCTTACCCGATAAAAACAAGTGTGAATTGACGCCGCCAAGAATAGGATTCTAGGCTCGGCTTCGACGATCACCGGAGCCGGGCGCATCGATTTACTCGGGCGAAATATTTGCTTCGCGCTTCTCGGCATCGCGGCGGCGGCCGTAGCGAAGACGAGCGCCGCCGAACAGGCGCCGCTCAGCGTCATCGAAATCACCGACGGCGTGTTCGTTCACAACGGGGTGCATGAAGAAGCGTCGGCCGAGAACGAGGACGCGATCGCGAATGTCGGCTTTATCGTCGGAGCAGCCTTTGTCGCCGTGATCGACCCGGGCGGCAGCTTTGCGGAGGGCCAAGCGCTGCGGGACGCGATCCGCAGCCATACGGACTTGCCGATCCGCTATGTGGTCCTGACCCACGTCCATCCCGACCACATCTTGGGCGCCGCCGCCTTTCGCGACGATCATCCCGATTTCGTGGGCCACGCCAAGCTGCCCGGCGCTATAGGCCAACGCGGCGAATATTATCTACGCAGATTAAAGGACATGCTCGGTGAGGCAGCGGCTGGGACCGAGATCACGCAGCCGACGATGCTCGTCTCAACCCGCCTCGATCTCGATCTTGGCGGCCGCCGGCTGATATTGCGTGCGCATGGGCCGGCCCATACGGACAACGATCTGACGGTCTTCGACGAGAAGACACGAACGCTGTGGCTCGCTGATCTGCTGTTCGTCGACCGGATCCCGGTCATCGACGGCAGCCTTGTCGGTTGGCTCAAGGAACTGCAGGAATTGGTGCTGCTAGCCGCAGACCGAGCGGTTCCCGGCCATGGCCCGCCATCGGTGCCGTGGCCCGGGGCTGCGGAGCCTGAGCGGCAATATCTCGACACCGTCGCCCGCGATACCCGGGCGGCGATCAAGGCGGGGATCGGAATTGCCGACGCCCACCGCAATGTCGCACAATCGGAGCGTGGACGTTGGCTGTTGTTTGACGACTATCACCCGCGCAACGTGACAGCGAGCTATAAGGAACTCGAGTGGGAGTGACCCCGTCGATGTTTGTTAGTTCGCCACCGGCCTTGCCGACCCCAGGACACGAAACCGTTGGCGTCCGCTGTCCCGGTGAAAGCCGGGACCTATCTATCCGCCGCTCCTACCGCCGAAAGGTGGACCCCAGCTTTTGCTGGGGAAGCATTCAATATTATCCGCCGTCACGAACCGCCCTGTTTCTTTCTAGAGCGATTTTCTTGTCTCTGTTGCTCCTCTTGGTGATCGGCGGTTCCGGCCGCGCCGAACCGAGCGAAGCGGAGCGGGCAGCGCGATGGTCCGATCTGCGACATGCCATTTTTGGCGATCGCGTCGTCGAGGATGCCGGCGACCTCCTCGCCATCGACGCTCCGGCGCGCGCCGAGGACGCTGCGATCGTACCGGTGGCGATCCGGGTGGCCGAGGGACTCGGCCGGGATGTCCGCAGTCTTTATCTGGTAATCGACGACAACCCCTCTCCGCTTGCCGCACACTTTGTTTTCGGGCCGGTCGCCGACACTCGCGAGATCGCGACGCGGGTTCGCATCGACGACTACACTTATCTTCATGCTGTAGCCGAGACCGGCGACGGCCGACTCTACGCGACCGCGTGGTTCATCAAGGCGGCGGGCGGTTGCTCGGCGCCCGCCGGCAAGGACCAGGCCCTCGCCCTCGAGCGGCTCGGCAAAATGAAATTGACCATGGCCGAACGACCAGCCCCCGACGCGCCGATAAAGGTCAAATTATTGATCAGTCACCCAAACAACTCGGGTTTGCAGATGGACCAGGCCACCCGCAACTACATCCCGGCCGATTTCATGCAGACGCTCGACGTCAAATACAATGGCCAATCGGTGTTCCGGCTTACTTCGGACATTGCGATCAGCGAGGACCCGAGCTTCGAGTTCAGCTTTCGTCCCGCGGATCCTTCAGTTCCGGGGGTGATCACCGCCGAGATTCTCGACAGCAGCCAGCGCCGCTTTGTTCAAAGTTGGCCGGTTCCCGCCGCCGCACAGCAGATGTGATCGGGTCACCGGCACTGCAAATTCGCTTCGGCCTGGGCTTTGCGCAGCTCTTCGATGACCGCCTTGATCTCCGGCGGGTCGCGAAACAGTCCGACGCGCCCGCCGACCCCGCCGCCAGCCTGAAGGCTCAGCGCGGTTTCCGCCTCCTCGTAATCGGCGTAAGGCATCAGCGAGGCGATCGTGTCGATCGCACAGGAGCACTTCAACAATGCCTCGCGCGTATTGCCGTTCGCTGCCATGCACCCGATCACGTAATCGGCCCGGGTTGCGGTCGGGTAGTCGCTGGTCTCGGCACGTGCCGGTGCGGCCGCCAGAGCCAGCAGCAGACCGTATTTGAGCCGCGCCTTTACCGCCGATGCCGTCCGCGACCGGACATCGATCGTCAATGCGGCGGCGCCCTCGTCGGCTCGACCGCCGGATTTGCGAGCCGGTCTAGGTCGTTCTCCCCCTCGCCGTGAAAGAAGGCTTAAGCCCATGAGCACGCTCGTTGTCGTCTTCTGCCTGCAGGCCACGCCGGCTTCCTGTGTCGAGCAGCGGCCCATCGAGGCTCTGTCGCTGCCGGCATGCCTGACCCGTGGGCAACAATATGCGTTGGAATGGCTGGCCGAGCATCCGAAATGGCGATTGTCGCGGTGGCGATGCGAACAAAATGTGCCGCGGCAGTCACCGGCCTGAACTGGAGGCTAATCGCGATTTCTTCAGGAGATGCCGCGCCCTGTATAGAGACCAGGCAGCGTGACGTCATCAATTCGCGCAGCCGTTACCATCAGCTCGCTGGGTGGTGGATCGAGCGCGGCGAGCTCCTTAGCGATCACCGCGCGCAACGGCGGCAAATCGATTTGCACCGTGTCCCACACCTGCTGCGCGGCCACGTCCTCATACTGATGGCGATAGATATTGCCTGCCCCGGCAATGTCCCTCCATGCGATTGCCGGATGCCGCGCTTTTAAATCGTCCGGCAAGCGCCGCGAGGCTTCGGAGATGATCTCAAGACAGCGCGTCACGGCATAGGCCGTGCGCGCGTCGGCCGCAAAGGCCTCGTAATCGAAGCCCGCCGTAAAGCTCAACGCAAGATCGATGTGATGTGCGATATCGCGCAGCGCGGCAATCGCGGCGTCAGAACGCATAAACGGCGTCTGTTATCACAGCGGGGCGAAGGTAAGGCTTCAACCCCTCGCGGCTGACAACATCGACCGGGCCATCGAACAAACCGGCGATATAGTCTTTTAAGCCGGCGTAGTTGAAAACCGTAACATGCGCCGTCGGATCAAATTCCACCATGATGTCGATATCACTGTCAGCACGAGCATCGCCACGAGCCCGCGAACCGAACAGCGCTGCGTGGCTGACGCCATGCGCACGCAGGGCGGCTTCATTCTCTCGCAGTTTGGCGAGGATTTCCTGACGGTTCATCATCCTCAGATAACATCCGGGCAAGGGCTTTTACGAGAATTGTGTTTTTCCGCCCCGCCGAATCCGGGGGGCGGGCTGCAGCTCTCGTGGCTTGGTCCTGATCTCTGTTTGCCTCGCGCGCGATGCGCGGAGGCTTCGCGCACCAACCGTACCTCCTGCTATGATGACCCAAGAGAGGGAGGGTCCGGGTATGGGCACCGCTCAGAAATATGCTGTCATCGACCCCGCCACCGGCAAGCTCGACCGCCGCATCTTCAGCGATCCTGCGATCTATGACGACGAGATGGAAAAGATCTTCGGCCGCGCCTGGCTGATGATCGGGCATGAGAGCCTGGTGCCCGGGCCCGATGATTTCTTCCACACCTATATGGGCGAAGACCCGGTCATCCTGACCCGCGACGGAGAGGGCCGGTTGCACGCGCTCCTCAACATGTGCCGCCACCGCGGCAACCGCGTGTGCCGCGTTGACGACGGAAACGCCAAGCGCTTCATGTGCACCTATCACGGCTGGACCTACCGCAACGACGGCGCCCTCGAATACGTCCCCGGCGAGGCGCAAGCCTATTACGACACGCTCGACAAATCCTCACTCGGTCTCATCGAGGCGCGCGTGGAGGCCTACGCGGGGATCGTCTTCGCGACCTGGGCCAAGGACGCCCCCAGCCTCGAAGCCTATCTGGGCGACGCGCGCTGGTATCTCGACACTGTATTCAATCGGCGCGACGGCGGCATGCAGGCGCTCGGCCCGATGAAATGGCTCGAGCCCGTCAACTGGAAGACGCTGGTCGACAACTGCTCGGACAATTATCACGTCCCGACCAGCCATCTCTCGAGCGCCCGGGTCCAGACCCGCTATCTCGGCCGCCCGCCTCTGTCGCACGAGGACCAGTTCGCGAGCCCCAACAGGCATGCCTTTGTCAACGGCCACTCGATCACCTTCCGCGACGCCGACGACAACCTCCCCCGCTACGTGCACGGCATGTCGAGCGAGACGTTGCGGCTGTTCCAGGAGTACCACAACACGACGATGCCCGAGATCGAGCGGCGGCTCGGCACGCTCCGCGCGCGCCGCGTGCAGCTCGCCAACCATTCGATCTTCCCGAACGGGATCCTCGGGCTCCGGCTGGCCCTGCCCCGCGGCCCGCTCAAGACCGAGTTCTGGCATTTCGTGCTGCTGGACCGCGATATGCCCGAGGAGATCAAGCGCGCGATCCGTATCGGCAGCCAGGCCAACAACGGCGCCGCCGGCATGTTCGAGCAGGACGACGTGGACAATTGGCGGCAGGTGACTCTCGCGAGCACGAGCCGCCTCGGCCGCCGGCACCCTCAGGATCTGTCGATGGGCGTCGGGCATGCGGGGCCGCATCCGGATTATCCGGGGCTCGTCTCCGAGCGGTACATCTCGGAGAACAACCAGCGCCTCTTCTACCGGCGCTGGGAAGAGTTCATGAACGCGGCGAGCTGGGCGCAAATCCCGCTCGACCCGATCACCGCCCGCTTCGACGGCACCGCGACGATGCGGGGCTAGCGGGCATGCACAAACTCGCCCACGCATTAATTCTAACCTCTCCCCCCGGAATCGGGGGGAGAGGGCAGGGTGAGGGGGGCCAATGCCGAACTCCTGTACCGTTGGCCCCCTCACCCCTCCCTCTCCCCCGGCCGGCGGGGGAGTGGGGCAAAGAGGGCGATCGGTGAAGACGAAAACCACGGACGAGACCGCGGCCTCCCCGGTAATGCTGGCGCCGCAGCAGGCGCTGTGGCTCGAGCTGATGCAATTCTACATCCGCGAGGCTTGGCTGCTCGACGAGCGCAAGCTCAAGGAGTGGCTCGATCTCTTCACCGAGGATGTCCTCCACTTCATGCCCCGCCGCAAGAATGTCCCGCGCGGGGAAGCGCACCGCGAAGTGACGCCGCTCGGCGATCTGGCGATCCTCGAGGAGGACAAGCGCTATCTCGAGATGCGGGTGGCCCGGCTCGAGACGGGGATGGCCTGGGCCGAGGATCCGCCGTCGCGCACCCGTCACCTGATCGGCAATCTCGAGGCGGCGCCGCTGGAGAACGGCGAGGTCGAGGCCAGGACCGCGTTTCTGGTGTACCGCTCGCACCTGGAGACGGATCATCAGCTCCTCTCGGGCTGCCGCGAGGATTTGCTGCGCAAAGTGAACGGCGCGTGGAAGGTCGCCAGGCGCACGATCGTGCTCGACGC
>JBJMQW010000181.1:0-9833 GCA_045802495.1 Allostellaceae bacterium
GCGGGTGGCCGCTACCAGCGTCTGCCACGGCGTCGCCCCATCGCGAACCCACAGCCCCATCTCGAGCAGCGCGGCCTCCTTGAGAGGGCGGATGTCAGAGCCCAACGCCATTCGCACACCGGCATCGAGCGCCTTGCGGAACCACGTGGCATGCACATCCGACGCTGCCTCGGCACGGCAACACAGCGCATGCGAGAGCCCGCGCTGGGCAACCCAGGCGGCTTCGAACGGGTTGGTGGCCTGGCTGGCCGTAAGATGGCTGATGGCGAGGGTCGGCACGTACCAGGTATCGTGCTCGAGCAGGAGCGCGATGCACTCGTCGTCCATGATATAGCCATGCTCGATGCTATGGGCGCCCAGCCGGATTGCATTCTTTACCGCATCTGGGTTGGTGGCATGCGCCATGACTTTGAAGCCCCGCTTCCGGCAGATCTCGAAGGCAGCGCGGATCTCGTCGTCGAGCAGGAATGAGTGGGTGTGGAGGTCCCAGGCCGGCCCCATGATGCCGCCCGAGAGGTTAAGCTTGATGTGGTCGACGCCGTTCTTGACCTGCTCGCGGATGGCTCTCACCCAACCATAGGGGCCGTCGACCTCCAGCGCATGACCCGAGGTCAGGAAGTGTCCGCCCGTGGTGGTGAGGAAATGACCGCTGGCGAACAGCCGAGGGCCGACATGCTGTCCGGTGTCGAAGGCCCGCTTCCATGCGACGTCCATGAAGTGATGGGCGCCGGCGCAGCGCAGCCCGACAATGCCGGATTCGGTAAGCGCGGCCGCAAGCCGGTGGCCGAACAGGGTCACCTGATCGGCGAGCGGCATCTCGTCGAACGACAGGTAATCGGGATGGATGTGCACGTCCCAGAGGCCGGGCATTAGGTACCCGCCTTTAAGATCGATCATCTGCGCGTCGCCGGCGCTGCCCGCCTCTCCGCTTGGCAGGATGGCGCGGATGCGGCCATCTTCGATCAGCACGGCAGTATCCGGCCGTATCTGGGGCTCGACGCAGTCGATCAGGTTTGCGTGAGAAAGGATTGTCTTCATGACGGCTATTCAGGCTGAAGTTGGAGATACTTGGTTCAAACACCGGTACCGAAGCGCAGATCGGCGTTGCCGACAAGCGGGGCCCGCTGGTCGTCTGAGCAAACGGCAGGGATTGGCGCAAACCCTCGCTTGTCAGCGAAACAAGCTGACCTCCAGTGAGCACGATCTAACCTCAGGTTCAATCCGGAAGCAGATGTACCGGCTCGCCAATCGTCCGCCTTAACCGAGGTGTCGTTGCGGGGCGCGCGAGGTGGCTGCAAGTCGGCTCGATCTCGATCCCTGTCAATGCACCGCCGCGACCCCCATGACGGGAATCCCGGAGGCGCCTGGCCGCCTCGCGCCGAGCAGTCGCCGTGCGTCCTTCAACCACTGGCCTCGATATAAGCCTTCAACAAGGTGAACTCGACCAGATCGTGCTGTGCGCGGCTACCGCCGATGCGTTCGTTTTGCCCGGCGAGCGGCGCAAGCGCCTCGATCGCGCCGGCAAAGTCCCTGGATTCAAACGCCGCGAAGCCGCGCGCCAAGGCCGGAAGGTAAGAGCCGGACGGGTAACGCCCGTCTCGTGCGAGCTCCTCCATTTGCCTGGCTCGGTCATCGAGCGCCTTGTCATCTCCCATCACGGCCTGGGCCAGAATGACATGCAGATCGGCGAGCCCGCTGCCTGGCCGCGGCAATGCGCTGTTGGCATACTCGTACAGCCCGCGCCAAGCAGCGGCCTCGCGAGGCCGCCCGGCGAGTTCGGAACGCCATAAAAACGCCGCTCCATCGGAGATTTTCTGCTGCGGCCCGCCGCTGTGCCTGTCAAGGGCGATTGCATCCCGATATAGCCGGACCGCCTGTGACCAATTACCGGCCTGGATTTCGCAGAGCGACAGATGCCAGCTTAGATGCCCATAGAAAAACCCGTCGCGCGGATATGTGGCGAGCCATGACGAGAGAAAGGCGTGGGCCGTGTCCGGTTCGCCGCTCTCGTAGCAGACATGGGCGAAACCATGCGCGCCATGCGCGTTGTTCGGGTTCGCCGCCACCGATTGCTCGATCTTCGCTCGGGCCGCCGCGAGCTGCCCATCCTCGGACAGTGCCATGGCGTGATAGGACGTGAACCAAAAATCATCGCCGTAATGCGAGGCTAGGCTGTCCATCAGCTCTGCAATCTGGCGCTTCTGTCCGATGCGGCCGGAGCCGCCGATCATTCCGTTGGGGTTCGCGGCTACGGAAACAACCAGCGCGTCACGCGGCCATGCCGCGAGATGCGGGTACAAGGCGGCGATTGCCGCCTCGGTTCGGCCCGTGAATACAAGATCGAAAAACCCGATGTGGCTGGCTTCGCGCTCGGACAGACCGGCGGACACGTCCTTCGCCGCCGCCAGCGCTGCCTGTGCTGCCGCGACATCGCCTTGCCGCATCAGTGCCTGCGCCTTGCCCGCGTGGGCCAGGGCAAAACCCGGGTCCGCTGCGATGGCCCGGTCATAAGCCTCGGCCGCGCCGGGATAGAATGTCAGCGCCAGATCGGAGGCGTGAACGTAGTCATCCCGCGCTGCAGCGGACGCGGTGGATAGGGCGAGGCCATAGCGATCTGTAAGCATGAAAAACCCTCACCCCGAGTCAGTTTCGCCGATAGTGAACTTGTAGAGCAAACCTCGGAATTTACCAGGACGCCGTTGCGCGGGCGCCGGGCGCGACGACTGCGTCCGGCAAGGCCGGCTCGTCCGCCATGTGCTAATAGCTCTTTCGAGTAAACCAAAGCGCAGCTTTCTCACGGCAACCGTCTTGAATGAAAGGGGTGCCGGCTGATTGGATTTCACGCTACCGCGACGGCATCTGCCATTGCGCTGCCACCTCGGTGCTGAAGATCCGCAGCTGCATTGTCAACTTAGCCGCTCTTGGTATGCTCGTTGTGTCGGTGGCGCGGTGGCTCGGGTCGGGAAGTCCTTTGCTCGCCTCTGCGCTGCCCCGCTCTAAACGAGCGGGGCGCGAAAAAAGCGCGCCCTGAGACCGAGCGCCGGGCTGCTCCAACCGCTCGACGACGCGCAGCTCATCCAGTTCGCCTAGTACCTGGCGCGCCTGCCTGACCGAAATCCGCCGGATCTAGATTGCAGGTGATAACGAGCCGATCCGCGCCACCTCGATTGCCCAGTGCAGCCCGGTTCACCACGCCGTTTATCGCCAGGTTTCTGGTGCGGGTGACCGGCAACAACCACGCGCCGGCCGCCTATGTCGTCATCGCAGCAGTTGTCACTCTCGTCATCCGATTGTGGACCCGAGAGACGGCATTTGCGCCGCTGCGGTGATCGCCTAGATCGAGCTACAGGCATGGCTTACCCGCCAGCTACTCGGCAACGTTACTTCAGGCCAGGCGGCCGAACTCCACATCGACTGGCGTCGGCGTATTGACGAGCGTGCTGAAGTGGAGCTGGCCAGTGGCCGGATCTATGCGGAACACGCCAATGTTGTCGGTATTCTGGTTGGCGGCATAGAGGAAGCTTCCCGAGGGATCGATGTTCATGCCCCGAGGCCACTCTCCGCGCGTCGATTCCCAGCCGATCAACTCGAGCTCACTGGTTTCCAGCTCGATCTCGAACATCGTAACGCTATTGTGACCGCGGTTGGTATTGTACAGAAATCGTCCGTTTGGGTGAATGCGGATTTCAGCGGTCGTATTGGTGCCGGTAAAATCGGGAGGCAATGTCGAGATTGTCTGCTTCCAGACAAACGCCGCTCGCACGGGGTCATAGTCGAAGACGGTGACGGAGGAAGCCAATTCGGAAAGAACGTATGCATGCTGTCGATCGGGGTGGAAGGCCATGTGCCGTGGCCCCGAACCGGACGCGATCGGCACGAATGGCACCGTGCTCGGGATGAGCTTGCCAGTGCCGTCATCAAGGTTCCAGACATTCACTTTGTCAGCGCCGAGGTCAACGCCGAACACATGCTCGCCGTTGGGGTCGGTGAGGATCTGGTGCGCGTGCGGCCCTTCCTGGCGATCGGGGTTGGGACCGGTTCCGTTGCCGACACTCTGGAAGTTGTCGGTCATCTCACCGATCGAACCGTCCCCGTTGATGCGAAAGACCTGAAAGTTTCCGCTGGTGTAGCTGGCGGCAAACAGATACTGCCCGCGGGGTTGCAGGCTGAGGTGCGTGGTGTCTTGCCCGTTCGTCGGCATGGTATTGATGAAAGTCAGCATCCCATTCGCCGGGTTTATTGCAAAGACGCTGACCGCCCCGGCCGTCATTTCGTTGACGGAATACAGGTGCCGCAGTGCGGGATCGAGGCCGAGATAGGATGGGTTCGGAATATCGACTATCTGGAGCAATGTCAGCCCGCCGGTGCTCGGGTTCATTCTGAAAACATAGATGCCCTTCGCTTGGCTCTGATGTGTGCCGCCGGGAGCGGTACCAGGAAACGTGTAGGTGCCGATATAGACGAACCGCGCTTTGGCGACGGACCGGCCGCCACGCTCGGGCGGTTCGACGGCGATACCGGGACGCGCAAGGACAGCCATGGCGGTTGCGCCCAATAACGGCAACACCTGACGCCGGGTCAGCGATGAGCGCAGATGCGTATCGTGGTTCGAATGCGTTGACCGTGCCATAACGCCCTCCTGCCGTTGTCAATGACTATTGGCAAAGACGCCCGGTCGCTGCCGAGTCCGATGTTGGTTATTGCGACGATATTCCGGGCGTTGGCGCATAATATCGCCAGATGGCATGCGCCCGCTTTGCCGGGTCCGCGGCCATGCCCGACGAGAACCGTCCCTCCCCCAATCCCGCACCGGTAGATCTCCGGGTTTCGATTTATCGCGATATTAAGCCAACGGCCGGGTAGCGAACAAGCAGGAAGCGGCGCTACCTTGTAGTCCCCAATCCTTTGTAGTCCCCAATCCTTTTTTATGGGTAGCCTGTCGATACGTCACATCAGAGATCCGGCGAAATGCCGACATCTCGCAGAGGCGTCTGCGTAGGAGGGCTGCGCTGACGCCGGATCACGCTCTGTAGGCATCGTACAGGTCGCGGAAGGAGATATTGTTCATGACTTCTCTGCCCGGGAGAGACATGGGATGTAGGCGCAACAAAAGCCCCGCTGAACGCGCGGGGCTCTCGCTGGGCGAATAAATAGGCTAGCCCTTGTTGTCGCGGTGCTCGCCGCCCTTATGGCCGGCCTCCACCGCGATTTCGGTATTCCTTTCTTTGCTTTGGTCAGGCACGTCGCGCCCGACGGAACCATACCCTTTGACGCCGTGCTGGCGCTCCTGGCCTCTGCTACCACTGGTCTGGGTGCCGCCGATATCGCCCGACGACTTTTCGTCGACCCCGCGTTTCGGGATAGGGGATTGTTCTCGACCCGCCATGATAAAGCCTCTTCGGCTGCTTCAGTCTTCGCCATCATCCATGATGTCTGGACGACGGCTCAATTAAAATAACCACCTTATAACCGTCCAGTTCCCAGAAGATCGGTGGCTAAGGGCGGTTTCCTGAAGAAAACAGCATCGTCTACAATCGGGCACAAGATCCGGCGCCATCGGGTTATGCTTGACTTATCCTTGTTGAGACGTTCGGGTATCCGCGGGTGGCCATTCGCCGGGGCTCCGGCCGGATCACCGCGCTGGGCTCGTCTTCGGGTCCGCTCCTCAGGTTTACCTGCGCATTATGATGTTGCCGAGTGGCGAAGCCTATCGACGTTGTGCAACTTCTCAATAGATTGCTGATCATCGCCCTCAGACGCGCTTCGCGGTCGACGTCGCCCGCGGAAGCCGAGGTCTCGATGGTGCCAAACCCTCTTGTCTTCCGTCCGAGGTCCGCCGTCCTCTGCCGCACCCGAACTCCGGCGCTGGGCGCACGCGCCCCGTTTAACAAGAGGCTCGTAAAAAGACAACCACAGCGTTAGCTTATGGTCGCCCAAAGCGCTCTCGTTTGCGGATGGTGATGAACGATCAGAGGCTTCAACGATGAACAGGGTGACCAAGGGTGATATTCGGTCCCTGGTCTACCTCATCTCGTGCAGCGTCGTCGGAGCGGCGGTTGTGGGAGTTTTCTTTGGCATAGGCTTCTTTTGGCTTACCGATCCAGACCGGGCAGTCCCCGACGCAGATCCGGTTGTAGCGACGCAGGCTCTCAAGCGGATAAGTTCGCGTCGCAGGAGGACAGCGACACGGCGGGGCATTCGTTACCGAAGTTCCCAGCCGAGCTGGCGGGCGCGAGCCCAACACCCGACACAACCTCTAATCCAGCGGCACCGTCATCGAGGTCGACAGCGCTCATCCGGCCAGCCGTCGTCCACCACGCGAAAAGGGTTCGGGTCGGTCGTCACCACCATCAAGTAACCGAGAGATATTGGGCCGCGTCTTGGCGATCTGACGCGAGTGCCGGACCAAACCCTGGCGGTGGCTTCTACGGTCCTCCCAATATCAATACCGGATACATAAACCCTAGGTGAGAGGAGCAAAAGCCATCGCTTGTCACGCTGGACGCCAGCGGAGCGGCGATGGCGGAGTTGAGGCGGAGCTAGAGCGGTCTGGCGAAGTCGCCGGGCGCATCGAGGAAACCGCCACGAACGCCCAACCGGGTATGACGATCCCCGTATCAAGAGACCAGCTCTTCAATATTCGACGGGTCTGGTCGCGCGGGCAGGCTGACGCTCCGCGATTGTCATCGCCGATCAATTCCGGTCACGACCAAATCGACCTGGCGACTACCGCATCTCGAGCACGCAAGCCGCTCTCGCTAATCCGGGGTGGTCGTCTCCGGCACCATAGCACTTGGCCATTTCGGCCGGGTCGGGCTCGACCTGGTGGCGGCGATGCTCGCGGCAAAGTCTCTGCCTGACGTGATCAGCGATGTTCACGGGCTCAGCATCAACGGGCCGGCTTTCGATCAGCCGGTGCGCCTTGCTGAATATTTCGCTTCGAGCGGCGCCGGGAGGGGAATCGGAACCCGCTTTCGAGGTGGTGCATGCAGCAGATGTGTCCCGCATCGGGACGATTTGCGACTTATTCTGTTCAACAATAAGGAGGTTTGATAAAGGAGGCTCAAAAAAATGTCGACCAGACCAGAAGGATGGCATATGGACCTGACACCGCCGTCGTGGGATCCGGAAGCTAAAACGTTCTCCTTCTTCTTACACAAGCGAGGTTGTGAGAGCCTATTATGTATCGTCGCAATGGATGCATTGGAGAATGCGGCTCAGTCGAGTGACCTCTCCGAGCCAGCGCTGACTCGAATATTTGATGCGCATCGGCAGCTCATTGAACTCCGCGCTGCCCAGAAGCTGAACGCGGGATTGATCGAATCGGATGGGTCCGTATTGGTAACCGCTAACGATATTTGATTCGGCGCCGATCGCCAGTTAGCTGCACTTGTCCTTGAACACCGCGGGAAACTCCTGAAGAGGCGGCGGCTGCACACCCAATCACCAAGTGTCGGCTGCATCCCGCTAACCATCTGGCCGGTTTTTCAAACAGCCTAACGATCGCGTGTCAATGGCGGATGGGGCGACAATTCCAGCAACCCTCCTGCATTTCGGCCAGCGCAGACGGGATCCGACGCAAGATGCGCTGCCGATTTAATGCCGTCAGGAAGAGTTCCAAGAGCGCTTTGAAACTGTAAACCCGAGGACCTCCAAATTCGTAGGTCTCAGCAATCGTATCGGAGCATTTGAGAAGTTCCATCAGGCCTGCCATGTCAGCGACGAAGACCGGTTTGGAACCTCGTCGTGCCGCCGCCGATCAGCGGCAGGACGGGGCCGTTCCTGATGGCGGCGAACCGGCTGAAGAAGTGATCCTCATCGCCGGGGCTTGGCGCTGATGCATTGGTCGTTCTGACAGCTGTGCTCGCTCGCCAGCCCCGGCAACTCGCCGGCGAGCTATTTCCGCGATGCGAACATGCCCGCCCCGATGATCGCAGACTGCTTCGACACCCTGGCCGTAGTCGGGAGAAAGCACGCGTTCGTAGTGGTCGCATCAGCGGCAACGCTGCTATCGTGTCCGATCATTCAACCGAGGATAAGATCAGTTTCATGTCCCGCTCCCACGAAGCCCCGCCTATCACGCTTGATCGCGCTCTCGAAGTCGGACCAGACGATTCGGGGACGCCTGGCTTTTATCAACTCTTGACCGCCCTGGTGGTGCCACGGCCGATAGGCTGGATTTCGACAATTTCGAAAAGCGGCGCACGCAACGTCGCGCCCTACTCCTACTTTAATCTGATGGGAAGCGACCCGCCCTACGTTGCTTTCGGCTCGACTGGCGTTAAGGACAGCCTGCGAAACCTTCGCGAGGTGCCCGAATTCGTCGCCAATATCGTCACGATGCACCTCCTAGAGAGAATGAACTTCACCTCGGGCAACTTCCCGTGCGAGGAGGACGAATTCGACTGGGCAGGCCTGACGCCGACGCCATCCGCAAAGGTACGGCCGTTTCGCGTAGCCGAGGCCAAGGCGCATCTCGAATGCGAGGTCTCACAGATCGTGACCGACCGCAACACCAACATTGTACTCGGCCGGGTTATTCACGCCCATGTCGATCCATCAATTTGGAAGGGCGGCCGCGTAGACCCGAAACTCCTCGACCCTGTGTGTCGTTTATCGGGCTCCGGTTATGCGGCGCTTGGGGATTTGGTCAACGTTCGACGGCCGGAATGGAAAGACATCGAGGGCACTGCCGGCTTGGACGCGATGCCGCGGATGGAACGGCGATGGCGCTAATTCGGCAGTCGCCGGATGCCGGGATTCCCACTTCACGGGACCGGGTCCGGCAGCCGGGCCATAGACGATTCGGCAGGTATTGCCGAGCGCGATCGGCAAAAAATTGGGCTATCTCGGGTCCGTAGGCAGGCGGAGGCGGCGTTTGCTCAGCCTGCGGGTTTGGCGGTTGGGGAGTGCCCGGACCTGTGTTTGCCGGGTTCGATGGTTCCGCATAGGTTGCGCGTCAGATTTACGCAGCGCTATCCTATAAGGAGCGCAGCCATCTTGATATTTTCAGTGTTGCTCGACAAACGGTAATAATACCGTTGAGAATAGCTCATCTCCCAACAATCGGAGCGCTTATGGCCGCCAGTCACCTTCAGGCCCAGTCTTTGCCCGCCGATCAGGCCTTGATCGGCGATCTCGTCGCGGCTAATCGCATCCTTTACGACCAAAGCGTAGTCGATGGTTTTGGTCATGTCAGCGTACGACACGACAAAAACCCAGAGCACTTTCTGCTGGCGCGCAGCATGGCCCCTGGCCTTGTCACCAGCGCTGATATCATGGAATTCGACCGCGAGGGCGAGCCCGTCGACCCGCAAGGGCGTACCGTTTATCTCGAGCGCTACATACACAGCGAGATCTACAAGGCCCATCCCGAAATCACCGCGGTCGTTCACAGCCACTCGCCGGCGGTGATCCCGTTCGGAGTGACGAGCCTGCCATTACGGCCGATTTTCCATCTCAGCTCGTTTCTGGGGGCCGGCGTGCCAGTATTCGAAATCCGCGAGGCGGGTGGGGCCGCCACCGATATGTTAATCCGCACACCCGCGCTGGGCGCAGCCTTGGCGCGAACGCTTGGTGCTGCAGTTGTCGCGCTGATGCGCGGACACGGCGATGTCGTCGTCGGACGGTCTCTCAAGGAAGTCGTCTTCCGAGCGGTCTACACCGAGGTCAATGCGCGGCTTGAGGCCGAGGCGTTGCGGCTCGCGCAGTTCGACCAGATTACGTTCCTGAACCACGAGGAAGCAGCGAAGGCGACCGCAACCAATGCCGCTGTGCTGGTCCGCGCCTGGGATTTGTGGAAGGCCAAAGCTCTAGCGACGCCGCGTTGAGCC
>JBJMQW010000182.1:0-4601 GCA_045802495.1 Allostellaceae bacterium
GGGCCGCCTTCGCCTGACCGTTCCGGGTCCGGAATTCATCGTTCCTGGGGGAAATACCGACGTGCCCGTCATCGCCACCTCCGTCGATCTCGCATCGGACGCCGCGCGCGCCAACCGGGATTCCTGGGCCCATTTGTCCGAACACCTGCAAGCCCGCCGGAGTGAGATCGCGCAGGGGGGCCCGCCGAAGGCGCGGGAACGCCACCTGGCGCGCGGCAAGCTCTTGCCGCGCGAACGGGTGCGCGCGCTGCTCGACCCGGGGTCGCCGTTTCTCGAATTGTCGCCGCTCGCCGCCTACGGCATGTATGACGGCGAGGTTCCGGCCGCCGGGATCGTTACCGGCATCGGCCGGATCATGGGCCGCGAATGCGTCGTCATCGCCAATGACGCGACGGTCAAGGGCGGCACCTATTTTCCGATGACCGTCAAAAAGCATTTGCGCGCCCAGGAGATCGCCGGCGACAACCGGCTGCCCTGCCTTTATCTCGTCGATTCGGGCGGGGCGTTCCTGCCGGCGCAGGACGAGGTCTTTCCGGACCGGGACCATTTCGGGCGGATCTTTTACAACCAGGCGCGGCTGTCGGCCGCCGGGGTGCCGCAGATCGCCCTCGTCATGGGCTCCTGCACCGCGGGCGGCGCCTATGTCCCCGCGATGTCGGATGAAAGCATCATCGTGCGAGGGCAGGGCACGATCTTTCTCGGCGGGCCGCCCTTGGTGCGCGCCGCGACCGGCGAAATCGTCACCGCCGAGGAGCTGGGCGGCGCGGAGGTGCACAGCCGGACCTCCGGGGTCACCGATCATTACGCGGTCGATGACCGGCACGCGCTCGGCATTGCACGACGCATCGTAGGCAATCTCTATCGCCGGAAAAGCATCCGGGTTCAGGTGGCGCCGCCGCAGGAGCCGCTCTACCCGGCCGAAGAGATCTATGGCGTCATCCCGCCCGATACGCGCCGACCCTATGAGGTGCGGGAGGTTATCGCCCGCCTCGTCGACGGCAGCGAGCTCGACGAGTTCAAGCGGCTCTACGGCCAGACACTCGTCTGCGGCTTCGCCCGGATCTGGGGCTACCCGGTCGGCATCCTCGCCAATAACGGCATCCTGTTCTCGGAAAGTGCATTGAAGGGCGCCCATTTCATCGAGCTCTGCGCCCAGCGCGGCATCCCGCTCGTATTCTTGCAGAACATCACCGGCTTCATGGTCGGCCGCAAATACGAGGCCGGCGGCATCGCCAAGGACGGCGCCAAGCTGGTGACCGCGGTCGCGACTGCCGCGGTGCCGAAATTCACCGTGATCATCGGCGGCAGCTTCGGCGCCGGCAATTACGGCATGGCCGGGCGGGCCTATTCGCCGCGCTTTTTATGGATGTGGCCCAATGCCCGGATTTCGGTCATGGGCGGCGAGCAGGCCGCATCGGTGTTGGCGCAAGTGCGGCGCGACAGCCGGGCCGGGCGCGAGGACCCCTGGGATGAGACGCAGGAGGAAGCGTTCAAGGCGCCAATCCGCGCGCAGTACGAGACGCAGGGCCACCCCTATTATGCGAGCGCGAGGCTGTGGGATGACGGGATCATCGATCCCGCGGACACGCGAATGACGCTGGCGCTGGCGATCTCCGCCAGCCTCAACGCGCCGATCGAGCCGACGCGCTTTGGCGTCTTCCGGATGTGAGCGCGACAATGCCCCGTCATTCCCGCGAAAGCGGGAATCCAGGAGTTGCAGGGGTCTTAACGTCGGCCCTGGACCCCCCGCTTTCGCGGGGTGACGAACTCTGCTCGGCGCTAAGCCAGCGGGGCTTCTGACGTGTTCGGCAAGGTTCTGATCGCCAACCGCGGAGAGATCGGCTGCCGGGTGATCCGCACCGCCCGCCGGCTCGGCATCGTGACCGTTGCGGTTTACTCGGAGGCCGACCGGAACGCGCTGCATGTCGAGCTCGCCGACGAGGCTTGGCCGGTCGGGCCGTCGCCGCCGCGCGACAGCTATTTGAATATTGAGGCCATCCTCGATGCGGCGCGCTGCAGCGGCGCTGAAGCGGTGCATCCCGGTTACGGTTTTCTTTCCGAGAATGCAGAATTTGCCGAAGCCTGCGCGGCAGCTGGGATAGTGTTCATCGGCCCGCCGGCATCGGCGATCCGCATCATGGGATCGAAGGCCGAAGCAAAGAGGCTGATGGAGCGGCACGGGGTGCCGCTCGTCCCGGGCTATCACGGCGATGATCAGATGCCCACTCGTCTGCTCGAAGAGGCCGAACGGATCGGCTTTCCGGTCCTGATCAAGGCCTCGGCCGGCGGCGGCGGGCGCGGAATGCGGGTGGTCGGCAATGCGGCGGAGTTCGTCGCGGCACTGGCCGCGGCGCAGCGGGAGACCAAGGCGGCCTTCGGCGACGACCGCGTGCTGGTCGAAAAGTATCTCGAGCGGCCGCGGCACATTGAGATGCAGATCTTCGCCGACCAGCATGGCGGCGCGATCCATCTGTATGAGCGCGACTGCTCGATCCAGCGCCGGCATCAGAAAGTGGTCGAGGAGGCGCCGGCGCCCGGGCTCGCTGTCGAACAGCGCGATGCGATGGGAAAGGCGGCGCTCGCCGCGACGCGCGCTGTCGGCTATGTCGGCGCCGGCACTGTCGAATTCATCACCGAGGCTGGCGCGTTCTACTTCATCGAGATGAATACGCGGCTGCAGGTCGAGCATCCCGTCACCGAAGCGGTGACCGGGCTCGACCTCGTCGAATGGCAATTGCGCATTGCCGCCGGCGAGGCGTTGCCGGTTTGTCAGGACAATATCCTCTGCCGCGGGCACGCGATCGAGGCGCGGCTCTACGCGGAGGATCCCGAGCGCGGGTTTCTCCCGCAGACCGGCACCCTGCACGGATTACGGTTTCCGTTGCCGGAAATCGCCCGCGTCGACACCGGAGTGCGGCAAGGAGACCGCGTTACGTCATTCTACGATCCGATGATCGCCAAGATCGTCGTTTGGGGAGAGGATCGCGTGGCGGCCCTGGCTAGTTTTCGCCGCGCTCTTGGCGAGACTGCGGCATTGGGCGTCGTGACGAATCTCGATTTTCTTGCGCGGGTCGCCGCCCACCCGCAATTCGCCTCGGCCGAGGTCGACACCGGCTTTATTGAGCGTCATCATCGGGCTCTGCTGCCGCCTCGCCGGCCTGCTCCCGACACAGCGCTCGCCGCGGCGGCGCTTGCGCGGTTGCTGGCGCGCGCTGATGCTGCAAGCGCTGCCGTGGCCGCTTCCGCCGATCCGTTTTCGCCCTGGGGCCGGACCGATGGCTGGCGCCTTGGCGACATGGCGGGCCAAGAGGTGGTGTTTCGCGATGGGCTCGAAGAACGCGTCGTGACGGCAACGCATAAAGCCGGCGGCTGGTTGCTCCGGATCGGCGATCGGGAATTCGGCGCCCACGGCGAAAGGCGGTCTGACGGAACATTTGCGATGGCGCTCGACGGTGTGCGCCGGCATTTAACGGTGCTCGTTCATGGGTTGGATATTGCAGTCTTTCTCGATGGCGAAAGCTGGCGTCTCGTCGAGCTCGATCCACTCGCTGCAGCCTCGGGCGACGACCCGACGGCCGGGCGACTGACGGCGCCGATGCCCGGCCGCGTGATCCGGCTTATGGCCGAAGCCGGAAAGGCGGTGCGGCGCGGCGAACCCCTGATCATCATCGAGGCAATGAAGATGGAGCATGCCGTGACCGCGCCCGTCGATGGCGTTGTCGAGGCGGTACGGTTCGCGGTCGGCGATCTCGTCGAGGAGGGCGTGGAGCTGATCACACTCGCCCCCGAAGGGCGAGACCGGGGCTGAGAGGCCGCGCCCACCGCGATGCCGCTGCATCTCTTGAAGCTCGCCGTCGGCGTCGACGATCTCGACCATTTGCGCCGTATCCGCGCGGCGCGAGCCGCCGAGCGCGGCGGCTCCTGGGTCTACACGCGAAATCATCCCCGCCGCGCCGCGGAGGTGCTCGCCGGCGGCTCGATCTATTGGATCATCCGCGGGCAAATCCGGGTCCGTCAGCGGGTGACCGGGTTTCGCGGCGAGCGGGACGCCAACGGGCGGCGGTATTGCCTGATCGAGGTCGATGAAAGACTGGTCCCGACACTGTCCCGAGCCTGGCGGCCATTTCAGGGCTGGCGCTACCTGTCCGCCGAAGACGCGCCGGCCGATCGCTCCGAGAGCGGCGAGCCGCCGTCCGACCGGTTGCTTGCCGAACTACACGCGCTTGGTCTGCTCTGAGCTTCATTTGGTAAAATTTTTGTCACGCCGCCCTGGACACGGCGCTTCGGGGGTCCTACCTTAGCCTCCTGCCGCGACGCCCAAACCGCTCCCGGCGACGCTCGGAATCGGGTGTTGACGGGGGGGTAGGGGTGGGCCTATAAGCGCGGCCCCTCTGGCGCCGGGAGGCGGTTGGGGGGATTGCTGATTGAGATTGTGGAGAAGAGGGAAGGGATGCGCGGACGGCGGCCGTGGGCCGAGATATGTTCGTGCATCGATGCGAATGTTTGGAGGCCCTGATTGGGTCTATCCTTTGGGATGGGCCTGGGATGAACTTGAGAGTTTGATCCTGGCTCAGAACGAACGCTGGCGGCATGCCTAACAC
>JBJMQW010000183.1:0-12249 GCA_045802495.1 Allostellaceae bacterium
ACTAGCGCTCGGCTTTACGGTTTGGACCGCTCCGCGACACGGCCCGTCGGCGCGCATGGAAGCCGCTACAAGCAGGGCAGCCTGGCGGACTACGCCGTATACATGCAGCCCGGGAGTGCAATCGATGATGTGTTGCACGGCCCCGGTTATCCGGAGCCGATTATGCCGGCCAGCCTCACTCCCAAGGACAACTTCACCAAGATGAAAAAGCAGTATGCCGAGATGGGTCTCGGGCGGAGCAACACCCGGTTCGGCTGGATGCGGACGAGAGGCTAGCGCCCGGTCCAGAGCTAAACGCGCGCCGGGTCCGGCGAAGACCTGGGCAATGACGTCTTGGGTTGCGCAGCGTCATCGGGGGACGTTGTGCACGCCCGGGGACCCTCGGGAAACTCGTTTCGGTAGATCGCACGCTGCTGGGCTTGCCCTTGGGGTCTTTGGATCACCGGCTCGCTCGCCGCTTGAGGGGCCGCGTCGGGAATGATCCAGCGCGTCCCATGATCGCGAATCCATATTGGACCGTAGCACCGTTTGCGTGTATTGAAGCGGTGGGAGGATAACATCAGGAGAAGAAAGATGTCAGTCTACTCGGAAGTCGCCGGCGGCGGCACGTCTACCGGCAGACTAAGCCTGCCGTGGATCATCGCCGCGTCTTCAGTCGGCACGCTGATCGAGTGGTACGACTTCTATCTCTATGGCGTGCTGGCGCTGTTTTTCAGCAAGCATTTCTTCTCGCCGGAGCTGAATCCGACGGTCGCCTTCATTGCCAGCCTTTTCGTGTTCTGGACGGGTTTTCTCGTTAGGCCGTTCGGCGCAATCCTCTTCGGCCATCTGGGCGATCTGATCGGCCGCAAATTCACCTTCATGCTGACCTTGGGATTGATGGGAGCGGCAACTTTTCTCGTCGGGCTGTTGCCCGGCTATGCCGTGATCGGAGCGCTCGCGCCTATCTTGCTGGTCACAATGCGCGTTCTGCAGGGCCTTGCCCTGGGCGGCGAATACGGCGGTGCGGCGACCTACATCGCGGAGCATTCACCCGACGGCAAACGCGGCTTTTATACGAGCTGGATCCAGACGACGGCTACGATGGGGATTGTCCTGGCGCTCTTGGTGATCCTGATCTGCCGTCTGTCTTTCGGCGACCAGGCGTTCGGCGACTGGGCTTGGCGCGTTCCGTTTCTTCTCTCCGCCGTTCTTGTCGTGCTGTCGGGCTATATCCGGCTCAAGCTGGCGGAATCGCCGCTGTTTGCCCGCCTCAAACAGCAAGGCAAGGCATCGACCAACCCGGCGGCCGATAGTTTCCTCAGCGGCGGCAGGAATTGGGGCCTGATGCTGATCGCATTGTTTGGCGCGACGGCACCCGAAGGCGTCGTATGGTACACGAGTCAATTTTACGCGCTGTTCTATTTGACCGCGGTTCTGAAGGTCGATTACGTCACCGTTTACATCATCATGATGATCGCGTTGTCTTTGGGCGCTCCGTTCTTTGTTGCGTTTGGCGCGCTCTCGGACAGAATCGGCCGCCGTAACATCATGACTTTAGGCTTCGCCCTGGCGGTCGTCACCTATTGGCCGGTGTTTACCTGGCTTGGCGCCTTCAGGGATAACCCGGTCATCCTGACAATCCTGGTCTTCTACATGGTAATCCTGGTGACGATGGTTTACGGCCCAATTGCGGCATTTCTGGTCGAGCTGTTCCCGGCGCGCATCCGCTACACCTCGATGTCGCTGCCTTATCACGTCGGCAACGGCGTCTTTGGCGGGCTGGTCCCCGCCGCGGGTGCTTCGATCGCCGCGATTACCGGCATTGCGCTGAGCGGGCTATTGTATCCGATGGCAATTGCTGCGCTCGGGGTCGTCGTCAGCCTCGCTTTTATCCGCGAGCCGACGCACAGGATTCGAATTTGGGACGAAGTCGGCGGCGGTACACCACCGCTCGTCCCCGACCAGCCTTAAGCCGAAGGGTAAACCCGGTCCGTCAACCGGCCATCTTGTCCGGACTAATGCGAGCATCCGCTCGGGGATCGGCTCGTCAAGGACATAGTCGTGGAGCGCGTGCAGAAGTTCCTCCCCATGCGTTCTGCCTTCGAGGAAATCTAGAATCTGCTCCTCAACCGTATCGGTTAGCTCCAGATCGGAAACGTCGAACCGGGCGGTCATAGCCGAGGAAGGATTGGCTTCGAGCTGCATCGTCTTACACCTTGCCACAATAAATCCCGATCCGATGGTGTCCATGACGTTCCGTATCTCTTTCACTAGGGACGGTAACGGATCGTAACAACCCGTCGTTCCGGTTCACGGTCGCAAATATGCCATGCAGAATTCGCATGGGAAGTTACGCGCCGAGGGCTTTTTTCTGGCTCAGAGGCTGCGTCAATCCAAGAGCCAGGGCGCCGCACAGGCTTGGGCAATCTGGCGAATCTGGTTCAACAGGCCCGGACCAACCGGGATCCCCTCCCGCATCCGCGTTGCCGCGTAATTCCATTGCGGATCGCCCGCGACCATCACCGGCTGGGTGGGATCGACAGGCTTTGTCGCGCGCAGATCGCTGCAGAAGCGGGTCACGTCGGCGGCAAATTCCTCGCGGTCCCGAAACAGGCCCGGATCGATCGCGATGAAGCAATGGCCGATGTCGTTGCCCTGCGGCTTTTTGGTGTGCATCGGATCGGTGATCAGCGTGGCGCCCGAGAGGCAGGAGCCAAGGATGTTCACCATCACCGCCAAGCCATAACCCTTGTAGCTGGAGTTCTCGGGCGAACCGCCGAGTGACGTCAGGAAACCTCCCTTCTCGCGCGCCTCCAATGGATCGGTGCTGGGCAGCCCATCCTTGTTCAGCACCCAGCCGGGTGGGCAGGGAACCCCCTCATTGGCTTTGTTGCGGATGCGTCCGGCCGCCACTGTCGTCGTTGCCATATCCAATAGGAACGGCCGGCCGGCCACGGTCGGCGCGGCGAAGGACCAGGGATCGGTACCGAGCTTCGCCTCCTTGCCAAAGGTCGGCGCCACCTGGACGCTGGAGGCGCCGGTGCACGCCATGCCGATCAGTCCTTCCTCCGCCGCCATCAGCGTGTAGTAGCCGGTCGCGCCGAAATGCGCCGAGTTGCGGACCGCGGCAATCGCCATGCCGGATTGCTTTGCCTTGTCGATCGCCACTTGCATCGCGAAGCGCGCCGGCACGTGGCCGAGCCCGCCATCGCCGTCGACCAGTGCCGAGACAGGCGTTTCCTTGATGATGCGCGGCCGCGCCGCCATGTTCGCGCGCCCGGCGCGGCGCAGCCGGTCATACCCCGGCAGCATCGATATGCCGTGGCTGTCGACGCCGTGCAGATCGGCCCAACCCAGGATGTCGGCTGTCGCCTCGGCATTGTCCTCCGGCATACCCCAAGCCGACAGGATGGCTTTGAGTTGTGCGCGATGCTTTTCATACGGTGCAGGCATAGGCGTTCCCGAAGTTGCTGGATCTCGAAAACAACTGCGAAGTCAGGCGCCGGGTCAGTGGGTGTTGAAAATCACCTGATACTCGGCAACCTTCTTCTGGACCGCAGCCGCCTCTGCCGAATTGGGGTGATCAGGGTCGGCCGCTGGCGGCAGGCTGCCGAACTTCATCAGGCAGGCCATCAGCAATAGCCGAGCCTTGGTCGCCGTCAGATTCGAGCCGCCGATGAAGTAGGGGTCGTGCAGCGGAACAAAGCCCTCGGTGTTCCCTCTCCCGACGCGAACGACCGGAAATCCGCTGTGCACGGCCCGAAGCATCAGCTGGTGGCGCGCGTTCGAGGCGCTTCTGCCGTAGGGGGTGAAGCCCTCGACGACAAAGCCGGCAAGCGGCGCCGATTTCAGCATGTATCCGATCATGGCGACGAGGTCGACTTCCGCTTCCGGATGATGGGAGCCGTAATCATCCCAGTAACTTGCGTCTTTGGTGATCGCCACCTTGGGGATCGCATTGTCGAGCAGTGTCCCGTCCGACCCCTTGATCGCCACCGGGACGGCCTCGATGCGTGAGCCTTCCCGGCATACCCCACTGACTTCCGACGGGAGCCGGGCGACATTCACGTCGGATCGCCAGGTGTGTCTCGCGGTCGGGAGATAATGCAGCAGCGGCGCCCCGTCGTGGCCCGCCGCACCCAGCACCCCGCCATGCCCGCCGGTTGCAACATAGCCTCCCGGTCGTGCGTCGGCCTTCTGGACGGCGCGGGCGGCGAAGACGCGCTGCTCTTGGATAAGTACCGCGCCGGCCTGGTTGCGGCCTTGTTCGTCAGCCCAGATCCGGGAGGTGATGTATTCGACGGAATCGACGATATTCTTCGGTCCGTCGTTGCTGATCATGCCGTGCGGCCGTTGAGCGGCGTTGCCGCAAATGGGTACTGTCGTGTCGATTAGCAGATTGAGCCAATAGATCGTCTCTTCGATCCGTGGGCTGCCCTCGGTCCAAATTGCGCCGTCATATGTGCCGCTCGCGAGGATTTGTTGGACCGAATTGGTCACTCGCGCCAAAGCAGGCCGCGGCGCCGAGGCGGCGAGGTGTGGAGGCTTGTAGGGGAAGAAGTCGACGCCGCGCCGCTCTGCCGGAATGTCGCCTGCCCCGCAGTCCGTGCGGCGGTCGGCTGGCAGGCCTTTCTTGTAGCCCGACGGCGGCAGGACCCGGTAGAAGTCGACATCGGCCTTGGCGGAAATCAGATTTCCCACACCGCTCTCGCCGATCTGCAGCCGGTCGATTTCCTCGAAACTCCGCGAGCCATCGGGGAAGAAGCCCTGACGCGCCTTCTCCTCGGGGGCATTGGAAAACGCGCATTCCTCTTCCCAGGCTGTGCCGTCCGCCTGTCTAGCCATGTATGGCAACGGATAGAGGCCGTCTTCCGGGCGAAGCTCGACCTCGTATACCGGCTTGTCCTCGGCGCTTTGCCGCTCCTTGTGCACGCGGCCGGCACTATCGACGTAACTGTCCGGCGCGCCGTAAAGCTCGGCCGTATCGGCCTCCAGCGGATGCGCGCTGAACTGCTCGACATAGACCGTGACGGGCGCCGCTAGGCGTTGCGGCCGCAGGACGTCGAAGCGCGCCGGCGCACCATCGGGATTGGTCAGCAGGGGAAGGTGGTGCTTTGCTCTCGCCTTGTTGGAGGTCACCAAGGGAGGCGTGTTCTGGATCGTGGCATTGGGTCCCGCCAAATGGGCGATCCGTGCTTTGCGTGCCATGGGGAAGCGGCCTCCGGTAATCGCGTGGTGTCGGTCCCGGACACCTCCGGGAAATGCTCAGCGACGGGGTCTCGTCTGGAACCACCCGGCAAGGCCGGTAAGAATAGACTTTGGGTAGGATAGCATTGCCTGCAGCGGGCTGCGAGGGCCGCAGGGTTCGGAGACGAGCCGTATCCGAGACGGGCGGCGGCGCGCGGCGGCATGACGTATTCGGTGAATGGATCGATAACACCATATCCGTTCGAGCTGATCCTGTAGATTTGGCCTCGGGAGCGCTTGGGTATCGCAGTTTGGAAAAGGCGAGAATTGTCATGTGTCGCAATATCAAAACGCTGCATAACTTCAAACCGCCGGCGACAGAGGACGAGATCAGGGCGTCGTCACTGCAGTTCGTCCGCAAGCTGAGCGGTTTTGCTCGGCCGTCCAAGGCGAACCAACTCGCCTTCGACCGAGCCGTCGAGCAGGTGAGCCGGGCGGCCCACGAACTGCTCGACTCGCTGGTGACCAACGCGCCGCCCCGCTATCGAGAAGTCGAGGCGGCAAAGGCCCGGGCAAGAGGCGCAAACCGGTTCCGTTCGCCCCAGACCGGAGGCAGCACTTAGCGCGTCTCCAACCAGAGAGCAAGCGATGGATATGCTCGTCAACATAGATGTCGACGACCTGCCTAAGGGGGTCGCATTTTACCAACAGGCGGTTGGATTGCGGCCCGGCCGGCGGTTCGGCTCGCTCGGGGTGGAGATGCTGGGCGCCTCATCCGCCGTCTACCTGCTGATGAAGCCTGAGGGCACCAGACCCTCATCAAACGCCGACGAGATGCGCCGTTATCGGCGGCATTGGACGCCAGTGCATCTCGATTTCGTCGTGGCCGAGCTTGACGCCGCTGTCAGCCGCGCAATTGACGCCGGCGCCAGGCTGGAGGGAGAAATCCAGACGCATGAATGGGGCCGGATCGCCCATATGGCCGATCCCTTCGGTCACGGCATCTGCTTCATCCAATTCCTCGGCAATGGCTATGACGAAATCGCCGACAAATAGCGACGGCCAGGCGCGTTGGAGCAATGTTCCGGGAGTTTGACCTCCGGGCGACATTCTTTCAACGGTCCTTTGCCAGGATGCGCGCCGGCGATACGGAGCCCTGTGCTTCGCCGCAATGAAATTCCGTCGGGACTTGGGTTTCCGCGGGAGCCAGTGACGCATCGAGGCGCTTCAGTTCGGTCGCATTGCAGACCTGCGCGTCAGTGAACGCCTTCCAGATGAATCGTGCAGTCGCATTCGACAGCACCCAATTCAGCGGGATCGGGCGGCCGTCGTCAGCAGACAGATAGAAATGCACAAAGCGTGGACGCCCGCCGCAGAACTGGTCATGAGTCTGGCGCAGGAGCACCGCCGAATGTCCACCGCGCACGTGATAGAGCCCGACGAGTGGGGCGAGGATTTGCCACGCGCTGTGCTTGTCGTCGGGGATGAATGGTCCGTCGGATGCATTGGCGCAGGTCATCACGTCGGCGGGGCCGACATCGGGCTCGCCATCGCCGGTCGCCTGCACAATGATGGGCTGTACGGGCCGCCCCAGGATCGAGGACTGAGCCGCAAGCCACTCGGCCAGGTCGAGTGCGGTCTGCAAGCCTTCGTTCTCGAAATATCCACCATCAACGAGCGAGCCGACTTGCTTATTTGTCTTCAAGGACAGCATCTCGCCAAACGGCTCCAGGTAAGGGAAGCGTGCCGTGTTGTTGATTGCGGTCGCGATCGATACGTCGCCGCCCATCAGCGTATGGAAGTCGCGCGCACCGCGGAACGGCCACGGCAGCCCGCTTTTCCGCCCATCGGGTGCGGCAATCGGCGTTGTGATCACCCGATTGCCGGTCGTCGCGTCGGTGCCGTTCGCGAACCAGAGCGGCATTCCTCTGCGGTAGGTTCCCGCTCGGTCGATGTAGAACAAGGACAAGAAAGGCTGATCCCAGCCAGGTGCCTCCTTTGGGGCCAGTTTCCGACGCACCTCGCTCCAGAGATCCTCGAATCCGCGCTCGATCGCCTCGGCGCTGTCACCGCCGTTGGGCCGCTGGCCAGTGAGCGATCGGATCAGGGCCGCGATAGGGTCGAACGCAGAGCGGGGAATGTCATCGAGCAGCCATCCGCCGAGCAACGGCCCAAGGGCGTCACCCGCCAGCGGCACCGTCGGGTTCTCTGCCGGCCGCAACGACGCGAGCCCTTTCGCGCGACATGGCAGGCTTTCCAGACTGAGCAGCGTCATTGCGCCGGCCGCGCCAAGCGAGCCGCCCGATACGCTGCTCACCGCAAAGAGCGCGGCGCCATCTTGCTGCTGCGCCTGCAACGCCCGGTCCAGCACCGCCGCTCCCCACAATCCCGCCCGGGTAGCGCCGCCCGAGACCGCCACGATAATGGGTTGCACCGGGCCCCTCTCGGGCGCACAAGCCGTGACCCATTGATCGAATAACTCGTTGAGCGGCCTACGCTCTGCGACGCCGTCGACCATGCGAACCGTATGTACGTGGAACAAACCCGGCACCAGCACGAAAACGTAGAGGAAGAGCGCGCTCAGCACCGGCGGCCGACGAAGCCTCAAACTCAGTGACCCGAGCCGGGCTTGGAATGTCAGCCCGTCGAAAAGAAAGGTCGCCGTGACGAGCGGCCCGATCATCAGGCCGAGCAGAAGTACAGCGATCGCCGGGCCAGGAAATGCCGCTGCAAGGTGATTGGGCAAACGCAGCGCAAAGGTGAAAGACTCGATCGCTCCGAGCGCCAGAGGCAGCAAACCCAGCGCCAGCAGAGCCATCGCCGGAACCGCGCCGAATGGCGCCCGTTGCAGGAGCGCATTCAGTCTTGCCCGCGCTCCCC
The DNA here is from genome assembly GCA_045802495.1 of Allostellaceae bacterium. Lineage (GTDB taxonomy): Bacteria > Pseudomonadota > Alphaproteobacteria > ATCC43930 > CGMCC-115725 > AP-15. The sequence continues at coordinate 8,050 of JBJMQW010000183.1, forward strand.
CTCGAAGCCATTCACGAGGCCCGCTGCGCGGCGCCGGCGGGAGCGTGAGCGGCGTTCCCCGAGGCCGGTAGATCAAGAGAACGACCCCAAGCACGGCAAGCCCGATCGCACTGGCAATACTCCATGGGCTGCTGTTTATGAGCGCGATCACGACGCCGACCAGAAAGCCCCCGATCAGCATCAGGCGCGGGAGCCAGGTAAACGCTGTCCAGTTGAAATCAGGGGTAGGCGCGCGGCGCTGCCCGTCGTCGATGCCGAACCGTGCCGCCAGTGCCGCACGTGACCAGAACCATGCCGAGCCGGCCAGCACGATCAGCGCCACCTGAAAGCTGACGGCCGGCCACACGTGCCCATCGTCGAGGAAGGCCAGCATGTCGCGCGTCTGCGGCGGGGCTGTCAGCCCAATGGCGCCGAGCAGCATCACGACCACAGCGGCCCGTATCGTACGCAGCATTGATCCCCAGGAATGACGCATCACCCCATCTCCGCCAACCGGTTGAACTCAGCCGTATGGTAGATTGACCACTGCGGTACGCTGCAATGGTATTAGGAAAGCTCATTGTTCTCCGCATCATGCAAAGCGGAATGTGACCTAACTCACACTGTACGACTTTTCTTCTGCTACTGGCCGTGCGCCGAAAAAGTCCGATGATGGCAAACCTGAACCTGGGCGCCCCGCTTCCGGCGGTGTCGCCGTCCGTAGGGGACGGAGTCCGCAATAGCGTCAATTCCTGCTTAGAATATTCCGATTCACCGGCTCCTGAAGCGGTGCCAGCTGGTCGAGGAGCTGAGCCGCAAAAACCACCCCTGTTGAGCTCACGGGCACGCCGGCGACGCGCAGCGCCTCCGCTGTCCATGTGTTGCAGGTGTGGCTCAAATGGTACGTCCCAGCGGCCGCGTAAAAGACGCTCCGGGGATAAGGGCCGGCGCCGATCTGGCGGGGAGATGATCCTTCCTTGCCCGGGGTCAGATAATCCCACAAGAGCCGAGAGAGCCGTTCGATGCCGTCAGGTGCCACACGGACAGCGACAACGTTGGAGGCGCCGAAAAATGCTTCCGGCGCGATGTGGAGCGGAATGACGAGCATGACTGCAGGCCCAGGAACGATCGCGCGCAGAACCTCTCCGATGCCAGGATTTCGAGCCATATAATAATCGCGCGCTCCCCAGCCGAAGACGAGGAAGCGGGCGCCTGCGAACTCACGCTTCAGAGCCGCCACGGAACCATCCAGCGCCGCTACAGGCAAACCGATTTCCGTGTGCCAGCCGCCCGAAATGACATAAAGCACTTCGGTTCGCGATGCGGCCTCGCCATGCTGCTCTATAGGGGTCGCAGCGCTGCAGCCGGCCAACACGCATAGCAGCCAGACGAGAACCGCGCCGACATTCGAACGCGCATGGTGCACGCCAGCGCTGGTCTTGGGCCGATGCGAGACAGCGGGTGGCCTGGAAACCCCGACATATCTCTGCAATGATGCCGGCACTCGGCCTGGTCCCAACATCAGGAAGATCGCATGACCAAGACGATGTCAATCGCGGGGACGACCCTGGAACTGGTGGAACGCGGGCATGGTCGTCCGCTCCTGTTCCTGCACCCAGGTGAGGGGCTGGCCCCGGAGCGACCCTGGCTTGAGCTGCTCTCTCGCCGCTTCCGGGTCATCGCGCCCTGGCATCCCGGCTACGGCAACTCGCCGCTGATCGACGGGTCAGGTTCGGTCGACGATCTGGCATATCTTTATCTCGACCTGGCCGCAGAACTGAAACTCGAAAATGCGGTGCTGGTCGGTGCCTGCTTCGGCGGCTGGGTGGCCGCGGAGATGATGGTGCGCTCGACTGCCCGGTTCTCGCATCTCGTGCTGGCCGCTCCGCTCGGCATCAAGCTAGGCGGCCGGGAGGAGCGGGACATTGCCGATATGCATGGGCTGCCGCGTGCCGAATATTTGAAGCTGGCCTGGGCTGATCCGGCAAAGGGGGATATCGACTTCACGGGATTGCCGGAGAGCGAGCTGGCGGCGATCGTCCGCGCTCGTGAGGCCTTCGCGCTTTATGGCTGGAAGCCCTACATGCACAACCCGCGGCTCAAACGCTGGCTGCATCGGATCGATCGTCCGAGCATGCTTCTGTGGGGCGCGGAGGACCGTATCGTGACACCCGCCTACGGCGAAGGCTGGCGTCAGGCAATACCGGAGGCGCAGCTCGAAATCATTTCGCAGGCCGGTCATTTCCCGCTTTGGGAACAGCCGGAAGCCAGCGTTGAGCGGCTTTCGGCTTTCATCGAAAAGAATGGCTAGAAGGAGAGAGCCCATGCGCGTCTGGTACTTCTCGGAAATGGCTTACCACCCGGCTTGGGAGCAGGGATTGAAGCGCGGCTCGCTGCGGGTGGTGCTGCCGAACGGCAACTTTGACCCGCAGATCGGACACGGTCTCCTCAACCGCTATCTCGACGAGTTCGCGCTATGCGACGAGGTCGGGCTCGACATCATGGTCAACGAGCACCACAGCACCTCGACCTGTCTGACCATCTCGGTGCCGATGGCGCTGGCGATCATCGCGCGCGAAACGAAACGGTCGCGACTGTTGTCGCTCGGCACCCCGATCGCCAATCGCCCGGACCCGGTGCGCGTTGCCGAAGAGATGGCCTGGCTCGACGTATTGTCGGGCGGACGGTTGGAGATGGGGCTGGTCAAGGGTGCGCCCTACGAGATCGCGCCGGCCAACAGCAATCCGGCCAATCTGATGCGCCGGTATTGGGAAGCGCACGATTTGATCCTGAAGGCGATGTCAACAACGGATGGCCCGTTCAACTGGGAGGGCGAGTTTTTTCATTACCGCAACGTCAATATCTGGCCGCGGCCATACCAGCAGCCGACCCCGCCGGTGTGGATGACCGGCTTGAGCGTCGAGACTGGCCGGATGGCGGCAGAGCACGGCCACGTGGTAGGCACATTACTGTCATTGTCGGCCGCCGGCCCGATGTTCGAAGCTTATCGCAAGCGCGCGCTGGAGCTTGGCCGCCCGGCCGGTCCTGACCGTTTCGCTTACGCAGCGGTGGTTGGCGTTGGGGCGACCCGCGAAGAAGGCCTGCGCCGCGCGAACCTTGCCGCCGACTATGTCCGCACTTCGCCGATCGTGGCAGAGCCGTTTACCAACCCGCCGGGCTACAATTCGCTTGCCGCCAACATCGCGATGCTCAAAGCCGGCGGCAAGCGGGGCGGCTTCGTCAGGGACCGGCACGGCAATCCGGTCGAGCAGACCACCGCGTCGATCGAGCAGCTGATCGAGAGCGGCACCTGTTTCGCCGGCACACCGGACGACGTGTACAATCAGATCAAGGCTCTCAGCGACAGCGTCGGCGGCTTTGGGCATCTTCTGATGTTCGGACAGGGCGGTTTCCTGGACCATGCCGACACGGTGGAGAACATCACGCTCTTTGCAAAGGAGGTCATGCCGCGGTTGCGCGAGCTCAATCGCGAGCCTCAGAAGACGGCTGTCGCAGCCGAATAAAAGGAGTTGATGCTGTACCTCTAGCTGGGTGAGTGCACTCTGTGCCGAAATCCCGAGCGGACATGAAGCAGGTTTCCGCGATCTTCGCATTTTACCTGTTCGGCCTGCTGTTGTTTCCTGCAGACGCGGCCGCTCCGGCGGCGGCGCCTGCGCGCAGCCTATACGCAGTAAATCAAAGCCCCGAAGATCGGGGCTCCATCTCAGTCTACGACATCGAGGCAGGGCACCGGCCGGTCAAGACGATCAAGACGGTTGGGAATATCGGCGATGTCAGAGGAGTGGCCGCCAGCGCTGTTACCGGCAAGCTATACGTTGCCTATCAAGACAGTTCAGACACCGGGATGATCTACTGCCTAAACGTTTACGATGAAGCAATTCTCTGGAATAAGGTGGTCAGCCCCGGTGTCGACCGGCTGGCTATCAGCCCTGACGGACAGCTGCTCTTCGTGCCAACCTGGGAAGGCGGGTCGGCCGACCACATCAACGTCGTCGATGCGAACACCGGCGAGATCGTCCGAAAGGTGCATTTCTCCAATCGATCGCACGACGCTCAATACCCGCTGTCCGGGCCGATTTTCCAGGAGACGAAGGCCGGTGACGGGAGCGGCCACTATTTGTACTTGATTGACCCGGGCAGCTACGCGGTATCGCGCGTCGGGCCTTACTCGGGCATCCTCGGACCCTACGCAGTCGACAG